>JBBDMV010000052.1:0-29475 GCA_040878115.1 Balneolales bacterium | reverse complement strand
AGATAAAGCTTTTGAAGGAAAAACAGCTGTAGAGACGCAAGATTTTGCGTCTCTATATGATGCTGGGCGGAACGGTCGTAAAAATACAAACGCTTCGTTAAACGTCCACGTTTAACGAAGGATCAACGCCCACAAGCGATAAACCACCCATGAACGTTTAAAGACCAAAACATCCATATTACCAGGAGCTTATTATTTACACCGGCTCGACTGGGTGCAAGCTCGCTAAGCGCAGACGCTTAGCAGAGCGGGTTTTGCGTCTCTGCATGATTTATAGAAGGATTCAGACGCAAGATCTTGCGTCTCTACGGGTGGGGATGATGCTGTGGTGTTGCACCAAATCCTTCCTAATGCAATCCGCGCTCCTTATTATTTGTAGGGGGTGATAAGGTTCCCTGGCTGGGGTCACCGGCAATGCGCTTTGGCAGAAATCCTTCGGGGTAGCGGGTTTTATAGTTTTCCCCAAACAGCCGGTTATGAACGATCGTATTGGAGTAAACCTCCCAATCAAACTTCCCTATTTTGCGGTAAAAGAGGGTTACAAAAGACGAGATGGCCACGATAAACGTCGAATACAGGATAGCCAGCCACAGCATCTGGCTTTGAATGGGACCCGTAAAGCTCAGTAGAATGATGGCAAAAACGACGGGAGTATTCTGTATACCGGTCTCAAGGGAAATGGCCCGTTGAAATATAGGCGGCAACTTGAATAAACGTGATATTAGATATCCAAATGAAATACCCAAAAGACCGATAGCGATGGTTGCCGCGTAAAGCTCCCAGGGCGTACTTAGGAACAGGCTATTATGTCGTATAAGAGCTGTAGCTAATAGATATAGGATAACAATGATGGCCAGAAAACCTGCTGTATCCTCTACCGTTTTTGCCCATGGCGGTGATTTCTTGCGCAGGAACATCCCCATAGCTACCGGTACCAATACTAAAACAAGTGATCCGATGACGTCCATGGTCGGTATAATGAACTCGCTTTGAGCGCCTTCTGCCTGCATCGACTGGCTGATTTGCAGGACAAAGCCCGCAGCGTATAGTTCCAGAAGCAGAGGCATCATTACGATGGCAACCAGGGTTGACGCCGTGGTCATGGCAACACTCAGGGCCACGGAGCCTCGCGAGAAATAGGTGAATATGTTCGATGTAGTGCCCCCGGGCAGGCAGCCTATCAGGATTAAAGCGATGGCCATGGAGGGCGACAACTGTAGCACATAAGACAAACCCAGGGCAAGGAGTGGCATGAAACCGAATTGGGAGAGAAAGCCTATGAATACACCCCGGGAATGACGCCCGATCGTACGGAAATCTTCTATAGTTAGGCTCGCGCCCATCCCAAACATGATAATAAAGATCATCACGGCCAGGACCACCTGATCGCTCGCATATAGTAGCTGTGTTTCTATAAGCATGTTTTTAATTTATTGGGATGATCCATTTGAATATATATCAAGGATGGTGTCCTGATATTTTTCCGTAATAACATGGCGCTTCATTTTGTGCAAATCTGTCAACTCCTCCCCTACGTCGAACGTGTTCGGCAGCAGGCGGAATTCACGGAGGCATTCATAGTTTTTGAAGCCATTATAGGAGGATATTTTTTGCCTTATATCATCGTACATGAGGCGGTTTGCCTCCGGGTCCCTGATCAGTTCAGGAAGAGATTCGGCCATGATGCCTCTTTCCCTGAATCCCTCCAGATTCGGTACGATCAGTGCAGCGATGAACTTCTTATCCTGTCCGACAACCATGCAGTGATCAATATAGCGGCTTTGGGCCAGGCGAAGTTCTATGGGTTCCGGTTCTAAGTTTTCACCATTAGAAAGTACGATGGTTGATTTGCTTCGCCCGAGTATTTTCAGGCAATCATTAAAGGTCATCATACCCAGGTCCCCGGTACGCAACCAGCCGTTTTTAATCGTTTTTTCCGTGAGCTCAGGTTGCCGGTAATAACCTTTCATCACCTGGGGGCCACGGACCCATAGTTCTCCGCTTTGTCCCCTGCCCTCGTGGGGGAGTTTATGATTAGGATAGAGCACTTCTTCTGTTTTAGTATCGACAATACGCACTTCGGTATCCGGCACCAGGGGGCCAATGGTGCCTATTACCCGTTGCTTTTCCGTACGGACCGCCACCACTGGGGATGTTTCGGTCAGTCCGTATCCTTCAAGCACGGGTATTCCTATGGTGTTAAAAAAGCGGTCTATTTCCTGTGGAAGGGCGCCTCCGCCGGAGATGGTTGCTTTAAGTGACCCTCCCGTATTCAATCGAACACTTTCGAGCACTACCGCATTAAAAAATCCATACCAGGGCAGCACTAGTAACCAGCGAAACACATTGGCCGGCAGCAAGAACATCCGCGACCAGAGAGGTTCGTGTTTCACTTTTAGATGATTCCCGTGGATGTAATGAAGAGAATTGTTGTACTGGCTGCCTAAAAAGTAAGCGATATGAAAAAGGACACGTCTTACGGGGTGTGCCTTCTTCAGCCCCTCCATAATTCGTTTATGCAGGCCTTCCCACAGCCTCGGGGCCGATCCCATAAAAGTGGGTTCAACATTTCTCAGATCTTCCCCTACGGTCCGTACACCGGAATAATAGGTGCAGGACCCGCAGTAAATCGTATACATTTCGAATACGCGCTCAAATATATGCCAAATAGGAAGAATGGAAAGCACCCGGTCCGTACAGGATAAAGATATAGGGATGGCCGCCATTTGGGACATCATATTGGCATGGGTCAGCATCACTCCTTTCGGCACTCCTGTGGTCCCGGAGGTATAGATCAGGGTAAATAGATCGTCGGATTGAATGCCTGATATACGTTCTTTGGTACGCGTATCCCCATTAGTCCGAAGCCGGTTACCGTAAGTAAGGACATCATGAAGTGCATGGACGCCAGGTTCTGCTTTTACAGTAGGATCGAGCATTATGATTTCACGCAGTCCGGATAATTTTGACCGCAATCGGAGGATCTTTTCCTGCAGGTCTTCCGTTTCGACGAATGCAACCTGAACCTGGGCGTGATTAATGATATATATAAGCTCATCATCCGTAATGTCACGTCCGCGGGGCACATCGGCTGCTCCGCAACATTGTATGGCGTAGTCAGCGAGTATCCACTCGAAACGGTTATCGCCAAATATAGCGACATGCTCCCGGGCCTCCACTCCCATATCTATTAATCCGGTAGCCAGGTCCAAACCCTGCTCATAAAGTTCACGGAAGGAAACAGGCTCCCAGTCAAGGGCTTGCCGCCTGGTCGCAAAAGCCGGCATAGCCTCGAAACGTTCAGCGGAGAGCCTGTAAAGTTCAGCCGCATTCTGAGCGGGGATCGCTTTTTTCATGTTTCCAGATGTAGGGTATGTTTTAATTTATAACCTGTGGAGTTATAAATGGTTATGGGTGTATAGCGAGCAGAAGTCAATGCTTTGGAATGACATAAATATAGCATAATATTATAAACATGCTATGGATCTCTAAGCAATATTATGTTGGGTATTATATCAAATATATTTTACTTACCTTAAAAATTATTTATTTCGCAACATCCTTATTCCCATGACGTAAAGCATAATTGAACAATCTGGCATAAAGTATATAATTATGAAAACAACAACTGCGGCATCAACCTTATTAGTTCTTTTTCTCCTGACTGGAGTTAATCAAGGAGTCGCTCAGGAAGCGCAAACCCTTTTTAACAATGACGTCGCTCATGGAGGGGCTGGCGGCCCCATGGTGAGTTTTAGCGATATAGATGGGGAGTTGGGCGTCTGGGTCGGTGGACGCGGCGGCTGGATTATAAACTTTGATAACAATCATGCGATCACTCTCGGTGGTGGAGGGTATGGCCTGGTTACCGAGCATGGAGTCCCTGATGCCGATTTCGGAGATCCCGACACCGACTACTTCGCTTTCAATAGCTATGGCGGTTTTGTTTTTGAATATACAAACCGCTCATATAGTCTGGTCCACCCAACCGTTTCCGTCCTCCTGGGAGCGGGTGGTTTGGAAATCAGTGACAGAGATTTTAACGAAACTGACCACAATTCTGATCAGTATTTTGTTTTCGAACCCAACGCGAACCTGGAGTTAAATATCACCGACTTCTTTCGAATTGGCGTTGGTGCCAGCTACAGGCTGACCAACGGAATAAATAGAGCTGGATTTAGCGATTCGGATTTTTCCGGGTTGAATGGGTTGATCACCTTAAAATTTGGTAGCTTTTTATGATCAAATGTATCGTCCCTTTCAATTTCACAGATAAACAGGCCGTTAATGTTGGCTATGGCACGTGGATATAACATAAGTTAGCAATATTTCTGCATCTTGAGGCTATTCTTTATTTCCCAAGACTTTCTGTATCGCTTCTTCAGCGAGTTCGGACATGATTTTATACCCATTCTCATTGGGATGAACTCCATCAGAGGCCAGTTCTTTTTTCATCCCGTCCCGTTCGTCAGCTACCGAGGAAAAATAATCCAGGTAATACAAATCATGCTCTTCAGCGTATGCCCTTATTTTTTTATTGAGGGTGATGATTCTTTCAGCCGGCTCAAGGCCGGGTTTCCAGGGGTAGTTATAAACGGGTAGAATAGATGACAGGATAACATCAATGTCGTGAGCTTGTGCCAGTTCCGCCATCGATGAAATATTATCCAGGATCATTTTATCCGTAGCCGGGCCTGTGTTGCCGGCAATATCATTGGTGCCTGCCAGGATGACTACCAATTTCGGTTGCAGGTCAATGACATCCTGCCGGAAACGGTTCAGCATCTGAGGGGTAGTTTGTCCTCCAATACCGCGATTTACATAGGGTTTTCCCTCAAAATACTCCGGATAAAGGTTACTCCACCCGATTGTTATAGAGTTGCCCATAAATACCACGCGGTCTTCGCCCTCTTCAGGTAACCCCAGTTGCTGATTTGCTTCGCGATAATTCGAAAGGTTGGGCCAGTCATCGCGCATACCCGACCATCGTTCATACTCTTCTAAAATCTCCTGATCTGTTTTTACATCACTTTTATCTTGAGCTTGTGAATGTTGTGGTATAGAAAATAAAATAAAGGCGATACCAATCGTGATAAAAATACTATGGTTCATGAGCTAATTCCTGTGTATAAAGAAGTTGTTTATGGTCCTGTGATATTCTGTATAGCCTGGTTGGCTTCATTTTGAGGCCAGGCAAAGCCATATCTAAGTATAAAGACTGAATTTAAAGGATTCATTCTCAAAAACAAAAGGCCATGATAAATAGGTATAGGCAGGGGCATCTAGCCTCGAGGCTGGCCCTCTCCTCCCTGTGGAACCCAGTATCCGTCTTTGAGCAAAAAGGTAATCCGTCCGGCCTCTGTGAAGGCTTCTTTGTTCCACCGCCGGACCTCGACATCAATACGCTCGCGTTCCAATCGAATATGATTATAGCCATTGGGTTCATTGCGCATCCTTTGTGATATGGCGGTACCCGCCTGCGCCACAATGATTGACCGTTTTGTGGATGGGTAAAACGTACGGATATCGCCGGTGTAGCCATGATGAAGATGTCCGGCAAGCAACAGGTCTACTCCACAGCGCTCAAAGACCTCAAGGGCCCGCGCTGCCCGCCCGACCAGGTCAACGCCCGCCTTCTCCTGGCCGGGCGGCGGTATAAAAGGGTGATGGGTTACGAGTACTTTAAAGCAGGATGACGGCAAGTTCGTTAGGATACGCTCCACCGCCTGGATTTGGGCTATGGAAATACGTCCGCTTTTCCAGGTCAGAGATCGTGCCGTATTCAGTCCGATCACCGCCAGGTCATTGTTTATATACCGGGGAAAGATATCACTGGAAATATGTTTGCTAAAGCGGTCGAGGGGCTTAAAGAAACGCCGGACCATATCATATAATGGGATATCATGATTGCCGGGAACGCTGAGCTGAGGTTGCGGCAAACGTTTCATGAATTCAGCGGCCTTTTGGTATTGCCGCCGACGTGCCCGTTGTGTGAAGTCCCCGCTATTGACTACCAAACCAGGCTTTAGCCGGTGAAGGTCTTCAACCAGCCCATCAGCTACCTCCGGACCTTCCTTCCCAAAGTGAAGGTCTGATATGTGTGCAATGGTTTTCATGGCACCACTACCCGCAGGCTTTTTCTGCGAATGTTGAACCGCAGCGGAGTTTCTATCTTTAGGTTCTCTCCATCAACCGCGACCCTTTCTCTTCGCCGCATGGAATAAATGGTCACTTCTTTTAAGAAACGCGTTTCAATATTAACGATACCCTGGATACCCCTGGTCCTGAGCTGCCATGCCATGTGAAGCAGCGACATCATGCCTGATGCATGCGCCGCGCAGAGCCAGAGATTACCGCCGCTTAAGGTTGACCGGTGGGAATCAAACATCAACCTTCCCTGGTATTCATTATTGCCTACAAACAAGAATGGGGTTTTATAGCCCGTGCGGCCATCCTTTTCCTCAACAGTCAGCCTTATTTTGGGAATCCGCCACAGCACGATCAGGGCGGCTGCAATTTGTGCGCTCCATTTTCTCCAGCCTGGCTTCTGCCTTTTTTCCTCCCGTTGTTCGACGATTTTGGGGTAAAGGCCAAGTGTGGCGTTATTAATAAATAAATGGCCGTTTACCTCACCCAAGTCGATCTGCTGCACGTTCATGCGATCGAGAAGCTTTATGGCTTCCGCCGGTCCCGTGGGAATCCCGAGGTCGCGGGCGAAGTGGTTTTTGGTACCGAGGGCGAGCACAGCCAGGGCTATTTCCGTATCAGCTAACAGGCTGGCGGCAGTGCTGATGGTCCCGTCTCCCCCACCTACAATAAGTACATTTACACCCAAACCTCTAAGCCGTTCAATCTCCCGCCTGACCTGACCGCCGGGTACAATCGCAAGGCACCCGTGAGAAACCCGAGCTTTGAGGTGCCGCTTTATTTCTTCCAGGCGATTCTCCGCCTGGCGTGGCGATAACGTACCGGACGCATCATTAATCACCGCGCCTATTTTTATAGAAGCACGTTCCAGAGGACTTCGAGGCATTTAATTAGGGTTAGAGTGTTTTGTCTATAACATGCATGTTTTGTTCCTGGTTCATACAGATCGAGAATCGTACGAAGAGTGAGAGGAGATTCTCTCAATTACAGAAGCGGCGGTATATCAAGCGCATTAAGGGGACACAGGAGCTGCCCTGCCCTTGCCGTTTGCCTGTTATTGTTCAAGTGCGTAGCCTTATTACAACAAGGCATCACCTGGTCACCCTCAGCCTGTAAACATCTGCCGGTGAAGTAACAAAAAGCTGGTCACCGTTTTCACCACCCCAGGCCATGTTGGTGATGCGGTTGTCAAAACTGATTTGCTGGACCTGCTCACCAGCCTCGTTAAATACAAGCAACCCCTTAGAACTGGTGATGTAGAGCCTGCCATCTGGATCTGTTACCATTCCGTCAGCGGCTCCCGTTTCCGCCGATTCACCCACGCTCGCGAACGGTGTGGGATTTTCTACATCACCATTTTCCAGCACATCGAACCGGGTTATTTGTCCGGTTGCCGTATCGTTGACATAAAGTTTGCTCTCATCGGGGGAAAATACAATGCCGTTGGGGAGGGCGAACTCGTCATAGATTAACGATACGGCACCATCACTGTCAACACGATATACCCCGCTGAACTCAAGTTCCTGGTCTTCGGGATCGACCCCGAAGGTCGGGTCCGTAAAATAGATCAGTCCGTCAGACCGAACGGCCAGATCATTGGGGCTGTTGAGCCGTTTGCCGTCATACTCTTCTGCAACCGGCACCAGTTCGTTATCATCCCCTACCCTGGAGATGCGTCCGGTATGTTGTGCCAGAACAAGATTTCCATCCGGTAAGGCCTGGATACCATTTGAGTTCCCGGAAGGATCTATAAATACCTCAGATTCTGAGCTTCCGGGCGACCATTTATAGATGGTGTTTGCCGGTATGTCGCTAAAAAGAAGGTAACCTTCAGGATGCCAGAAGGGCCCTTCCGTAAACTGGAATCCGCTGGTTATAACCTCTGGTTCCCCGATAACCTGTTCGGTTGTTTGAGAGCAAGCCATGCAAAAAAGCACAGGAAGCAAAAGAATAGAAAGGAATGTCTGTTTTTTTAATGTTCTCATGATCAGCAATTTAAGTGTCAGGATTGATATAAGACTAGGGTGAACCGTTTAAGCTTCTGTTTTAGCCCTTTAAAGTTCAAGGCCAATGCCCTGTACGTTATAGGCTGGAAGCTCACATCAATTTAAAACCATAAGCGTCAATTGCAAAGAAGATTTTTTCTTTCAACATTTTTACAGGCTAAAAACTTTGCTTCTATCAAAGGGCCGGAAAATAAAAAAAACGAATATCTGATTTCTCTATACGGTTTGCCTTTCGTAACTTCACGGCATATAAAACGCAAACCATTCCTCAACCCCTTCTGATATTCAATGACAGAACAACAGATCCTGGCCCACATCGCCCATGAAATGAATGTGGGTGTTAAGCAAGTAAAACTAACGGCTTCCCTTTTTGACGAGGGAGCGACCGTCCCCTTTATCGCCCGTTACCGACAGGAAATGACCGGCGGACTTGATGAAAAACAGCTTAGAACGCTGAAGGAAGACTTGGAATTCCACCGCTCGCTTGAACAGAGAAAGGAGTTTATACTTGAAACCATTGAAGGACAGGATAAGCTGACTGATGATCTTCGCGAGGCCATTGTAAACTGCAAGGACTTTACCACCCTCGAAGACCTTTACCTCCCCTACAAGCCAAAACGCAAGACACGCGCTACCAAGGCCATTGAAAAAGGCCTCGAACCTCTGGCTGACCTTATCTGGGAACAGCAAACAACCAAAGGGGACCCCAGCGAGTTCGCCGCCCAATACGTGGACGAAGAAAAAGGGGTAGCCTCAGCGGATGAGGCCATGGCAGGGGCACGTGACATTGTAGCGGAAAGGGTAAGCCAGCATCTTGAGGTCCGTGATATGCTGAGAAAGCAGCTTCGTAACTACGGGACCCTTGAATGCAAACTAGGCAGTGACAAAGCCCGAGAGAGGGATGAAAAAGGGGTATTTGAAACGTACTATGAGTTCTCAAATAAAGTGAAGCATGTGAAGCCTTATCAGGTACTGGCTATCGACCGTGGTGAGCGGGAAGGGATCCTGATCGCCGATGTGAAGGTATGGGAAGAGCGGACGCTTGAAGAAATTGACAAGCTTATCTTCACCAACGACGACAGCATCTTTACCGAGGAGCTGCAAGAAACGATCACCGATGCCTGGAACAGGCTGCTCTTTCCATCACTTGAAAGGGAGTTGCGGTCCGAACTTACCGAAGAGGCCAGCAAGCACGCCATCGGAATGTTCGCTGAAAATGTAAAGAACCTGCTGCTTCAGCCCCCATTTAACTCTAAAGTGGTCCTTGGAATAGATCCCGCTTACCGCACCGGCTGTAAAGTGGCCGTTGTAAGCGAATCGGGAGGATTTCAGGAAGATGCTATCATATTCCCAACAAAGCCGCATAACAAAATAGCGGAAGCCAAGGCTGTACTGCAAAAGCTTATCCATAAGTACTCGGCTAACCTGATCGCCATCGGCAACGGCACGGGAAGCCGGGAAACCGAGCAAGTGGTGGCGGAGCTCATCGGGGAAATGAAAGAGAAGCAAAACGACCTTGATCTGTCTTACCTGATTGTTAGTGAGGCGGGCGCCTCTGTCTATTCGGCATCCGAGATGGCCGGCGAGGAGTTCCCTGACCTGGATGCGGCACAGCGTGGCACGATATCCATCGCCCGCAGGGTGCAGGACCCCCTGGCCGAACTGGTAAAAATAGATCCTAAATCTATCGGCGTCGGATTATACCAGCATGATGTGAACCAGGTAAAGCTCAACAGCAAACTGGATGATGTTGTTGAAAGCTGCGTAAATCACGTAGGGGTGAACCTGAAATCAGCCAGCGCCGCCTTGCTTAACTACGTGTCAGGCCTCAGCAAGACAACCGCTCAATACATCGTCAAACACCGCGATACCATCGGCGGATTTACCAGCCGTGAACAGTTGCTGGAAGTCGCCGGGGTGGGCCCCTTCCGATACGAACAAGCTGCGGGTTTCCTTCGGATCCCCGATGCTGCCAATCCTTTAGACAATACCGCCATCCACCCGGAAAGTTATGAAGCTGCGGAAAAACTGTGTAATCATGTGGGAATTGACTTGGCTGATCTATCCGGAAAAAACGGAGCGGTGGCCCAAAAACTACGGGGCGTTAAAGTAAAAGACCTTGCCGGAAAGATCGGAATTGGTGAACCGACCCTTGAGCTGATCATCGAGAACCTGCTCAAGCCCGGCCGCGATCCCCGCGAAGACTCGCCAAAGCCCATACTCAGACAAGATGTACTGAAGCTTGAGGACCTATCTGAGGGGACAAAACTTAAAGGTACCGTCCGCAATGTGGTAGATTTCGGGGCCTTCGTGGATATAGGGGTGAAAGTCGACGGACTTCTTCACGTCAGCCAGATGCGGACCGACAACAAACGCGTGGAGAACGTGATGAATGAAATGAGCGTCGGCGATGTCATTGATGTGGAAGTTATCAATGTAGACGAGAAACGCCAGAGAATAGGATTGAAACGGGCGTAATTATTGGCCCGGCCTACAGTAGAAATTTGATTGCATTTACCATCAACGATGTTGTTTCAACCTCATCATTTGGCTTGCTTACCAGATAAACATCATGATATTCACCATCGGTAATGGGTTCTATTTTTATAGAAAGAGAATGAGAAATTACTTCCTCCGTATTCTCGTCCGTGGTTGCTTCTATAACACCATCACCAATTAAGGGACCATCCGGCGTGTCCAGGCGAACTTCATAGGAATAACCGTGATGGAGGGCTTCCTGGGAAACAGCCGTGATCTCAATGGTATTGATACCGGTAAGATCAATTTGGTTCAAGCTGAATGATCCGGGACCGGTGGGTACCATCAGCAGCTTATTTTCGCCAGATTCAACCACCTGATAATGATGCAGATTGCGTGCCGCAGTAGCGTTGACTTCGTTGTTTTTTAATGATACCGTCGTGTTACCGGACAGAGGTTTTATACCTCTGTCCCCCTCGTCTGTATAGCTGGCAGTAATGATTAATGCCCCATTCTTAATGAGGTCCTTTCCCAGGGTTGGGCTCAATACATCAGAGGCCGGAAGGGATTTGGCCGTCTCTCCGTCGTCCACTAATGATTGTATCCAGGCAACAATGTTCTGAGCATCATCTTGTGTCATCTCCGCATGTGCCGGCATAAAGGCCGATCCCCAGGCGCCTGAGCTGCCATTGATGATCTTATTAGAAAGGTAGGCTTTGGTATCCGTAGAATCCTGATACCTCTCAGCGATTTTAGTATAAGCGGGACCTATTGAACTCTGCGTCTCATGGTGACAAGCCCGGCAGTCGAGGGTTGCCGCCAGGTTCTTTCCATTCATTACATTAGAAAATATCTGGTGACCCTCTGATGCTTCCGTCCCTTCTTCTTCACCTGCCGCTTCGATATAATCTGCCGATACAAAGAGGTTTGAGGAGTTAATGGAGGTTGAAGCGCCTTCCGGCCCCTCATCTTCAATACTCACGCTGTATTCTACGTCCCTGACTGGAAAATAGAAAGAACGGTTGCCTTTAATGTCGATATGTACAACCGGCGCGGCATTACCGGCATAAAGAGAGACCGGTTGACTTTGCGCGGAAAGATTTCCAGGGTCACTGACTTCTACGGATACTTCGACATCACCAACCTGATTGAAAGAATGTTCCAGCCTCGGCTCGCTTGTTTCTATGTTCTCATCGCCTCCGACATCCCATACATAAGTTAATGGATCATCCTCCGGATCTTCCGCATCTACGGTAAACACAACATCCAACGGAAGCAGCCCTGTTTCTTTATCCGCCTCTATCAAATTGACTACAGGGGCCCGGTTGCCGGGATTAAAGTCTATTCTTGACAGTCCGGAGTCTGGGTTCTTTGCAAACCAACCATTTCCGTATTCAAGTACATAAAGCCTGCCGTCAGGCCCTACTTCCATATCTACAATGGAATTAAAGGTCGTGCTATCCATAAACGGCTCCATTTTATCGAAGTTCCCATTAGGCTGCATGGTAACGACTTTTATCCAGTCGCGAATCCAGTCATAGATGAAAAGTTTGCCGTTATAATATTCGGGAAGCCTGGTTTCTTCAGCGTAAAGACTGGTATTATAGACCGGGCCAGCCATGGCATTCCTGCCGCCGGTGCCCACTTCCGGAAACTCTTCGGATTCCGTATACGGGTACCAGATAAACGCCGGCACTGCAGGTGACAGCTCCTCGATCCCTGTGTTATTGGGAGAACGGTTCACCGGCTTCTCCGGGTCAAATAAAGGGCCCTTCGTTCCGGTGCCATAATCATATTCGTTATAAGGGAAATTGTCCCCCACAAAAAAGGGCCATCCGAAATGACCGGCTTCCCGCGCCTGATTGATCTCGTCATACCCCAGGGAACCTCGCACGCCGACGCTATCCTCTCTTGCATCAGGGCCTACCTCGCCCCAGTAGAGGTAGTTGGTTATCGGATCTATGGAAATCCGGTAAGGGTTTCGATTACCCTGCACATAGATTTCAGGGCGGGTATTTTCCATCCCTTCAGGATAAAGATTTCCCTCCGGAATATCATAACTACCGTCATCATTAACCCGGATACGTAGAATTTTGCCTCTCAGGTCATTGGAATTACCGGAGGTCCTGCGCGCGTCATATTGTTCAAAACCAGAGCGTCCATCAAGCGGTGCATATCCGTCCAGCACATGCTCCTGATCGTTTTGATTAAAAGGGGTCGAATTGTCTCCTGTGGATATATATAGCAGTCCGTCGCTATCAAATGCGAGAGAACCGCCTGTATGGCAGCAGATGTCCCGTTTAGAGTAAAACTCTAAGATCATCGTCTCTGAATCCATATCCAGCACATCATCTTCAAACGTGAACCGGGAAAGCCTGTTGACGGATGAATCGGCCGGTGTGTGGAAAATATAAACAAAGCGGTTTTCCTCAAAATCAGGGTCTGCCTGAATGCCGATCACCCCTTCCTCTGCATTGACATCCGGAACATCCGTCTGCGAATAAACATCCAGAAAGCCAACCTGATTAATTGAAGCATCTTCATCTTTGTACAACATGATCTCACCCCGCCTCTGGGCAATCAGGACATCCTTATTCGGAAGGACCGTCATTTCTGTGGGTTCCATCAACTCTCCACCCTCAACGAGTGGTGATTTTGTGAACCTGTTCTCCTCCGGGGCCCTGTGCGTTATGGCTTTTGAGTAGTCGAGTTGATTATCCCCGATGGCATACTCGATGCCGGCCTGGATGTGCTTCAAAAACATTTCTTCCGTATAGGATTCACTCGTGTGGCCACCGCCGGTATAAAATGCGCGGCCGCCGTCATATTCATGATACCACGCTATCGGGTGATCACCCATTTGCACGCCCCCCTCATAGCTATCCTCATCCAGGGCCATCAGTACATTTATATCATCATTCATATTCTTGTAACTATACCACTCATCGGTCCTGGTCCATTGTCCGGGCAGGAATTCAGTAGCCAAATGGTCATGGTCCACGACCTCAATGCTTCCTTCCTGGACACGGGGATGATCTAAAAAATAACCTCCGGCCAACCGTCCGTACCAACCCCAATGGTATTCCGTATCGGCTGCAGCATGAATACCGACAAATCCGCCACCGGCCTGTATAAAGCGTTCAAAATCCGCTTCCTGATATTGGTCCAGTACATCACCGGTAGTATTCAGGAAAATCACAGCGGAGTAATTTTTCAGGTTATCTTCGTTAAATGCATCGGCTTCCGTTGTCGAATAAACATCGTAACCATGTTCAACTCCTAACTTCTCAATAGCCTCAATACCGTCAGGAATAGATTCATGATAAAAACCGGACGTTTTACTAAAAACCAAAACCCCTGGCTTATTTGTTTGACAGGAAATAGTAATGGCTGATATAGAAACCAGGACCATGAAAGCGGTGATCAGAGTAAAGAGGCGTGGCATACGGGAATATATTGGTTAAATTTAAGAGCCTGGACCATACTTGCAATTTATGAAAATCAGTTCATTAGATTTCGCACAATATAGCAAGTCGGTATATTTAGAACAGGGATTATTTTTACTTTTCAGGCCCTGGTCATTCGGTATTCTCAATAGCCTGGTATATAAGTGTACGCAATTTACCATGTATATCAGAACCTGTTGCAGGTATGAGTTGCGTGAAAAATACGACCACAAGGTCTTTGGCTGGGTCAACCCAATAGGTAGAGTGATAAGCCCCGCCCCAGCCATATTCCCCAACGGATCCCGGAACACCTCTGGCGCCAAGGTCTTCAACAACCGAAAAGCCTAATCCCATTCCTGAACCATCTCTGAATGGAATATCTCTAATATGATTGACGCTCATCAATTCCACGGAACCAGGACTAAGTATTCGCTCACCATCCAACTCACCGCCATTTAACAGCATTTGCAAAAAACGGGCATAGTCATTCGCTGTTGAAAGAAGTCCGGCCCCTGCCGAAAAGCTTTTTCGGGGCCCCTGCACGTAATGCCCCTGCCCTATCGCTCCTGTCAAGTCCGGGGCCCGCTCTATCGAGGATTGATCTGTTGCCGAGTACACTACAGCTAGGCGATCTAATTTGGATTGCGGCAGGTAGAAATGGGTGTCATTCATACCCAACGGGCCAAATATTTGTAGCCCCAGGAATTCTTCCAGTGTTTTACCGCTGATTTCTTCGACTATCACACCTAAGATATCTGTGGAATACCCGTAAACCCAGCTCTGTCCTGGCTGACTGTCGAAAGGAAGATCGGCTATACGGCTTACCGTCTCACGAATGGGCTCATCACGGTCAGCAAAATACCATCCCTGAATACCGGCCTCTTCCCATTTGTCTGAAGCAATTCCGTGTCCGTAGCCAATACCCGAAGTATGCGTTAAGAGATCACGGATGTTGATGGGCCGTTCAGCGTCTACGATATCATAATCTCCATCACCATTCTCTTTGGCCACTGTGGTTTCTTTGAATTCAGGCAGGTATTTCCCTACAGGGTCTGATAACAGCAGTTCCCCTTTTTCCTGGAGCATCATAATGGCAACACTTACTATTGCTTTGGTTTGGGAAGCAATTCTAAAAATATCATCTTTTTGCATTGGGAAGCCTGCTTCAACATCCCTTTTGCCGAAAGCATCAAAATAAACGGCTTTCTCATTTTTTAGAACAAGAGTGACCCCTCCGCTCAACCGCTCCTGATCGGCATAATCGTTCAGGGTTGTTGTCAGGCGCATTAACCGGTCAGCGGAAAAACCGGCTTCTTCCGGCTGGACCTGTTGAAACGTTTGAGAAAAGGTTTGTTGAACAGGTAGGGCGCCAATAAAAAAGGCAGCCATCAAACCATAAAATAAAGAAGTACTTTTCAGAGGCCTGGAGTTAAATTGGGATCTCAGGTCCTTGCGGTGATATGTTAAGTTCATAATCTATTTTTGGTTTTCAGTATAAACAGCCGGCCTTCGGCCAATAAGATCAGGCAATTTAGTAAAATATATGTTAACATCAAGGAAGGCAATTGTCAGGCTGCGCTGTTTTGCATGCTATAAATTTCACTGAATTTGCAGAAGTTCCCAGGCTATTAAAGAGCTTTTTTTTAATAGCTTATTTAATATTCTGCTTCAGGCAAAGGCCTGAACATACCTTTAGGTTCCGCAGGGTGGTAAGCATTTTATTATTCACCTGATTGTTCTTTATAAAACCTTATACTTAAACTAATATGAAACCACTAATTACATCTTTGCTTATTTTTTTATCTTCTTTATTCTCTTCCATTACCCACGAAAAGAATGAAGATGAACAGGACCGTTTGCTGGTTTTCACAAAAGCCAATATCTCCGTTCATGAATCCATACAGGCTGGTACAGAGGTTATTAAACAAATTGCTGATGAGCATGACTTGCAAGTTACGGTTACGGAAGATTCTACTCTGTTTAATCGTGAGAACCTGTCCCGGTATCGCGCAGTAATTTTCGCAAATACTTCCGGGGCGGTCCTTGACGATGAGGGCAAAGAGGCTTTTAAGGAATTCATTCAGAATGGCGGCGGTTTCGCGGGTATTCATGCGGCCACCACGACGGAATACGATTGGGAATGGTATGGCAGGCTGGTCGGGACCTACTTCGACGGCCACCCCAGGATACAAACGGCAAGCCTTACCATACATGATCATTCTCAACCTTCCACGTCTCATTTGCCTGATGTATGGGAATGGGAGGATGAATGGTACAACTGGCAACATCCTTTATCAGAAGATATCAACGTTTTATTAACGGTAGACGAAACCTCTTATGAAGGCGGCAACCAAGGTGATTTTCATCCGGTAAGCTGGTATCATGAGTTTGAGGGCGGACGTTCCTGGTATACGGCATTAGGTCATGGACCGGGGAGTTACACAGACCCTGATTTTATACAACATTTAACCGGCGGGATTCTTTGGACAGCCGGTCTGGAGTAATAACCAGGTATTCATTCACCCCCTAAAAACACTTCCCGTTAAATGTTTGCCTTATTGCGAACCGTATAAGCGGCCAGTTGGCGGTTATATATCAGTAGCAGACTAAGCAAAATCTCCCACTGAACGAAACAAGTAGCAACAGAGAACGGGTTAAAGGGATTATACCATGCATCGGGAGCAAATTCGAAGGCGCTCTGGAAGATCCACCACCCAAGAAGAATAACGACTTCAACGGGTACCACCTATAAAATCCTGATCGGAGGTATTAATTAGGGAGATTTAAGCGGTGCAGGGGGTGCGTAATAACCAATCGCCGAACAAAAAACCCAAAACCGGAAACCAGAAACTTAAAACTACCCTCAGTTCGACCGTATCGACACTACGATATTGAACCTGATATCCTGATCGGTTCTGGGGAAGACGCCGCTTGATTTAGGGATCAGCTGCCGGTAAGCGTATTCAAAACCTGCAGTAACTGTACTTGAGAACTGGTAATTGAAACTGGGTGTAATTTGAATACGGACGTCTCCGCGTTCTTCCGGATCTCCGGGGGTATATTGCGATGCATCACGATTAAGCTCATCAGGAGGTACCTGAAGCGCATCACCGAGGTCTTGGTTGAACCGGTACACCAAGTTAGAATCTTCGCTGTAGGAAACAGTCAGATTAACATCAACCCGATTGTTAAACCTTTGAAAAAATGGAAGCCGGAATCCTCTTTTGGAGTAGCCTGTAGTAAACCGAATTCCCCGAGATACCCTTTCATTGATGTTATTATTGGAGCTAAAGCTGGTTATTTTACTATGATCATACTGCAAGTCAGTCCTTAAATTATTTTTCCAGGTCAAATTTAAGCCGATAAGAGGGCTAAATCTTTTTTCAAGATTTATGGTACGCGCCTCAAATTCAGATCGTTCGTACTCAATCTGGTAGGCTCCAATGTTTTGTGAAAGACTAGATTTTGCATCGGGATTTAATCCCCAGCCTATTCGATATCTACCTGAATACTGATGATTTATACTAGCTCTGGATAAATAATCGGATAAGATACCTATTCTTTGCTCTAAACCCGACCAGATGATCTGCCAGTTAGGAAGGGGAATAGGGGTAAATGAACGGTTCCCCACAGGTCCGCTTCCAAAACCCAAATAAGTATCGCGAAAATCTTCCTGCAAACTTTGCGCTGTCAGGATTGTTTGATAAGCATCGCTTCCATCTATATTGGTGTCGTTTCCAATACCATCTAATCCTTTTTGCAACTGGTTATGAAAGAAATCAATGTAACCGCCGCCAAATGCCCATACAGATGCCGAAATCTCACCTGTTTGGTTAAGCCGGGTAGCTATTGAATCCGACATAATGGTTTGAATCTCGTTATTGGTTTCATTCCATGAAGTGGCCCAATCTAATGTTATATCAATATTGGGGAATGGCTTTAGTCCAGTTCGAATATTAATGTTATCGTTATAAGTTTGCCGTGCTGTAAGATCCATGGGCTCATCCGGTGTAATTAACTGTCCGGTGGGTATTTTGTTATCTATGCCTATTCGGTATAAAAATGTAGGTGAGAAATGGGCATCACGCTCACTACCAAACATATGATAGGGCTGAGAGCCACCGTCATACCCCCCCTGGGCAGATGAACCCGATTGGGAGTAGGTAATATTCAAATTCTGTATGCTTAGTGCCGCCAACATGGCCCGTCGCCCATAAAACTTGAGGTCGTTTAGAAGGGCTGGCCCCTCTTCTTCATTATCGTTTTGGTTTGTTGATAGACCGGGAGCATCTTCACCGTTTTCCATAGCATGTCTAAGCGCTTCTTTTTCTCTTTCTCTCTCTCTGTTTCGCTGCTCCCTGTACTCGCGGCGCGCCCGGGTATCTTCTTCATCAGCTTTCTTTGCTGCTCTGTAAAAAGGTATTTTCTCCAGGAGATTTTGTGTCCGTATTTCCGGATTATGGTCAAGGGTATATTGATTACCCAATGAGGCTCCCTGATTTGCTCCTCTTGCCGAATTAGTCCATCGAAACTGTCCCCTAAAATTGGCTGAATAGTTAAGCCAGTTTAAAAGAGCAATTTGATCAAGGCCGGGGCGCCAACTGGCTGTGTAACTTTCCTGGTAATCACTTCGTCTCACATTTGTCGCATCATCCGCCAGAACATCCCGAAATACACTATATGATGATCTTAACCTGAAATCATCTTCATCATTTATGATTTCGGCTATATTATCGAGCAGAAAGCTTGTATTAGAGTTAAATGAAGTATTTATGGTTGGGGTCGGATTGTAATTAAATCCATAGCCAGACTGGTAGCTAAAATTATGATTTTGATTAATATCATCGGTTTGTGTACTTCCTGTTATACGCCGCTGATTTTCTCTGTAGCTTCGATCGACCCGGGCATCAGCATTGACTGAAGAAGGAATATAGGAAAGGCGTAATCCTGAAATAACATTCAATCCTGGAACGTCATTAAATATTGAAAATGGTCTGATTAGATCTATATTCCTGATGTTGAGTCGGTAATCAATTCCCGCCCGGTAATTCCAGTTATCCTGGAATACATATTCCGGACTTCTGGATTTGCCCATATTATAAACATAGCTTAACCGTGTATTATCCAGCGTATATTGAGCAATCTTGTTCTGAGAGTTACTTTTTGAAATATTGGATAAATTTAAAGAATACTGTTCGGTTACCGATCGAATGTCATGCAGAGTTTGGCGAATTTCCTCCTGTTGGTCAACCTCACTCAGATTACTTGCCTCAACAGCATTTCTATAATCATCAAAACGAATATCACCAAGTTGTGGAATAAACCTCGGCGTGATTTGACTGTGACGGGCAGAGACCGATAGAGGAAAGTTCCAACTGTAACGCTCCGGGAGGAAACGGTGTAAATTTACTGTAGATGATACATCCACATCCTGGCGATCTTCCTGTTCCCGGCTTTCGAGACGGGAATCAATTCCGCCAAAGCCATCGGTAGATGAATTCATACTGGCATTAACTGTAGCAAAATCAGCCAGTGTAATTTGAGTGCGCATATTAGCCGCCCACCCTTTTTGATCTTCAAAACCGGAAACCCGAAGTTCATTCAGCCAAAACTCAGCATCCAAAGAAGGTACTCCCATATTTTCCTGGGAGTCGTTACTGTCAGAGTGAGGATTTCTTATCCCGATGCCAATTTCTGTTACCCGGCTGAGAGAGGGTTCCCCAACAATGCCGATCTTAGTACCGGGTGGAGCATCTCCGGTCAGGTCAGAGCGCTGATAGAGCTCATTATGAGAATATTCATCAAGATCTCTGGCTTGCTTAAGCTGGTTCATGTTGGATAAAACCAGGTTTACCGAGTTTTCATCATAAAGCCAAACATTTTCAGCTTCATTCAAGAGAACTCCGGAATCAATATCCTGAGAGCTTCCTAATGACGAAAAAGGGGTATTGGGGTCTGTGGGGGTGATTGGCTGGCGGTATTCATAATAATTATCGGTTAAATCGTTTCCGAACCTCAGTACCAGTTCTGCGTTTTCGCGTTCCTCATAGCCTTCACCGTGTACGAACATTCTTAAATTAGAGTAATTAAGAAGATTCAGGCCATTTTGGTACAAACGGCGTACCATCCGAACATCACCAGACCTAAGGTCTCTTACATTTAGCAGCATGGATTGCTCGTTAGCCAAAACCTGCTCCTGCTGTCCGCGATTCACGGACCGGATGGCACCTCCGGGAACACGGTATGGAACAGGCTGCCGGGTTGAATTTTCTTCGATATTAATTGTAGCAACTTCAAAAAGGGTGTTGGGGTTATCCTGCTCTGTAACATTGTCGGCTTTTCTCCATTGATTACCAACAAGTTCGAAGGTGGCAAACCGCATGGTCAAAGGTTCCTCATAACCACTCATCCAAAACCGGAGGTGAGAAACACGCTCCAGATTCTCAATATTTCCCACTTTCCGGGTATAATCACGCAGTGGAATCCGAACAAGATACCAGCGATCGGATTGCCGCGGACCGTCAACCTTATCAATAATAAAGTTTTCTCCTATACTTAATTTTGTTGTATCAGCAGGGTTCCATGGTATTTCGTATTGGTAGTAGGAGTTATCCAGGTTAACCGTTGCCGGATTTATCAATCCTTCGGTGTCTGGCCGGTTTGTATTTCCCCGGGACTCCTCCCCGGTAGTTGAATTACCATCCATATATCCATACATGCGATGAAACCTCTTATGAAGGGGAAGGTTTTGCACTTTAGGATCATCCCAATAAACATAGTTATCATTGGAGGGATCTTCTCTTATCCGATTACGCATTTCAGTATCATTTGCATAATCAGATTCCATTCGCTGAATGAAATCGGCGAAGAGTTCCTGTTCACTCTGCCCGTCATCACCAGAACTCATGGTACCGTCAAGACCTATATCTTCTTGAGCCTGTGTCTCTGTAGAAAACTGTCCTGTCAAATCACCCAGGGACCTTGGCATGTAGGAACGACCGGATGGGCCGATGTTGAGTGTTCTTCTGGCAATTCCATCTTCTGTATTGAGTTGATTATTGGGAATAACATCTTCAGAGATCGTTCCGGCATCAACATAAATCTTCCCATCATAATCGACCATATCCTGTCCGGTTGGCTGGCGTCCATCCGGCAACACAGGCTGGACCCAAAATTCGAGAAATTCATAGTTACCCTGGGTAAGGTTATCGGAACCGCTGGGTAAGGTAGTCGTCATCCCTCCCCACATTTTGTCTGGATTATTTTCAAGAAGGTCTTTCAGATCGTAATTATAATTATATGGTCCATGATCCTGAGGATTATAATAAAAATCCAGGGTCCGCAGAAACTCATCCTCACGGGTAGCATCGCGATTGGGAAAAACATCGGTCGTGCGAATTACCTCTGATTCAGGAGTACGTTCTACTCCTCGCAAAAGCCTTGAGCTTGTTGGCAGCATGTACCAGGAGAATTTGGCCCTATAATCGGACCTTCTCACTCTTGATTCCAAACTCTCATCTACATCTCCATATTCCATGCTATTCATATCATAACCCGGAACCGCATGTGGGGCCGCTGCAAGATGCCAGCGTATAGGCGACATGAACCGTATACTGTTTTTTGATCCTTCAAAATCATCAAGGAATGAAAGCCCGCGTACTTCATCGTCATAAAGCTCTCCGCGGCCGATGGCCTGACTGACGGCAGATGTTTGGGCAACACCCGGCCTTAGCTGAGCAAATTCGCCGCTGAAAGAAATACTGGACTCTGCCCGCGTTTGAAGTAAGGGTATCCAATCAATGGCACGCGTAATCCAGGGAGCATCAAACTGTGACCGGGCATCAAACCCAAAAATGCTGTTGTTAATAGGCTCTTCGCCTACACGCGATTTATCCTGAAGAGGGTTCTCTTTTAAACGAAACCAAGTGCTTCCTACTGAAATATTATCATTAATGGCATATTCAGCTCGCAATCCTGTAAAAGTTGTCTGCTGAACTTGAAACAGGTTATTCTGCTCATAATCGATCGTAATATCCTGCCCTGATTGAAGGTATCTGTTGTTGGTAATCATTATGTTTCCGAGAGCATAATCTACCTCATAATCAATACCTTCGGTAAGCTCTACATTATTGGAACGTACTCTTACCGAACCTTCAACAAGTTGAAAGCCAAGATTATGGCTGGCTTGCACCCCCCCTCTGGTTATCCCTCTAATTCTATAGCGATTGTTCTTGGACTCTTCCCGGGCATTGGTGTTGGTGTACAAACTCGGAAATGCATATTGTTCAATTGCGTTCTCTACTTCATTCGGCGGCAAATTACTTTCATTATACAATTCTTTTATTCGCTCCCCGAAAGGTTCCAGATAGGGGAAAATTATGCTTCCGTTGGATGTATTCAGCGTGCCGGTCCCAAAGTCTACTTGATTATCAGATCCAAGTTCCCCCTGCGGCCCAACCCGGTCAAGGCCCAGGTCACGCAAAAGAAAATTATTCAGGTTTGGCAGATTCGTTTGCTCAGTGTTGCCCCCCGTATAATAAATATCAACTTCCAGGTTATCACTTGATAGATTAGTTGCATTCAAGGAGTAGATGTTTCTCATCATCAAATCCCATGCTTTGCTGCTTTGTGTTAGATTTGATGGTTTGAGCAGTTTGAGGACTATCCGATCGCCGTCACCCTGATTAATGTCACCAACATTTACAATATTATTATTCCCATCACGGTATGCAAACGAAACGGCAAGTGCCTGACGAGAATCGAGCCTGCTATTTAACGATATATAGCCAAGTGCCCTATCAACTGTATAATCCTCGCCCTCGCGTAATGGTTCGAAATACCCCTCTTCAAACTCATCACTTGATACCCCCAAATCCGAAGCCTGAGGTGTTTGCGAAAGATCACGAAATTGTTCAAGGTCAGAATCATTAAATTGATCAAAGTCAGGGTTTGGAATGGTATAGCCCGATTGCTCTTCGTTGACTCCAAGATCAACCAGAGCAATAGCACGCCGCTGCCCTTCTTCCTCTCGCTGGGTTACATTTAGAACATAAACATCAATACGGGTGATATCATACAGACGGCTTGATAAATTAGGATCAGACATAGCCCCTTCAAATTCCTGTCGATTATAAAAATCCAGAAAAAAGTGTCGGTCATCTTCATATTGGGCCGGAGCTATACTAAATTCCGTTTCTTCTGATCCCGATGATAAGGTTTGGGTTTCTCCCTGCCCCTCCTGCTGCGAAAGAATAGACGTAAAAGATAGCGGGCCGAACTGTGCACGTGCTTTAATTCCGAACAGAGCAGATCCACCGCGTATCAGGGAGTTTCCTGTTTCCATACCAACATTACCCATTTCAACAGATTGGATGATTTCATCTTCATAGCCTTCATAGAGGATGTTTAAGCGGTTTTCGAATTCAAAAGCCCTTTCAGTATCCCAATCCGTTTGAATGCGCAGCTTATCGCCGATATTACCCTGAATATTAAGCTGAAGGTCCTGATCAAATGCCGGATCTATACGGCGTTGCTGGTCAGCTGGGATTAAGGGATCTTCTGTTTCCTGAATGGAGACACCCACATTCATATTTGCTGTTCCGGTAACCCTTAGATTTACTTCAGGCCTGCCAAATATAGTAGTAAAGGCCGAACGTTCCCCCACAGGGATATCAATCGTGAAATCCAGTAAGCCGCGACGTCTATCACGCTGAAGTTCTTTTTCCCGGATCAGGCGTGCCCAATTTTGGCGCCGCTTATCGCGCATACTTAAGGCGGAATAGTCTTCAAAACTGTAGGTAACGGGAAATCCCGACTGGACACCAAGAATCTCGCGCTGAATAATATAATTACCCGTCGAATCCCTTCTTTTAATCAGAACATCCTGCGAGTGATCAATCTCTATTAAATTAGCGCGTTTTCTTTTAAAAGGATTTGGAACACGATGAGACCGCGGCTTGTAACGACGAAGCGAGTCGGCGTATTCCAGTATATAACCCATACCTGTACGGGAAGAAGCTTTCTCAGAATCTGCATTATGAGTTTCGCTTTGTGCCTTTACCCCAGTTATACAAAAAAGGAAGAAGGACACAAAACTCAGAAATGCAGCTACTGTAAAACAATTTCTATTGTCTACGAGTTGCAAAGAATTCGACGTTATTCAGGTTTAGAGTTAAGTTTGTTGCTTTCACTGAATGGCAACTTCGTAGATATAGGGCTATAGACTATTCCTGCTTATATTATGATTAATCGTTTTAAATCTTTTGATGAAGTGATTAAAAAAACAATAATGGGTAAGATATTATGTTGAAATATGAAAATCACCTCATATATTTAAATAACAGTTGCGATAATTATACCAGATTAGATACGCCCGATGTAATTATAGTACGTTTTTCTATGCTCATCAACTATTTTCCTACTTTTCTCACATGAGATTGCTACCGAACCATATTCAGGCAGATTTACTGAAGCGCCATATCGGACCGTTTATATTCTGTTTTTTAACCATCATGTTTTTATTGATGATGCAGTTTTTTATTCAGTTCATAGATCACCTGGTAGGGAAGAATATACCAGCAATGGTGATCATAGAACTTATTACGGTCAACCTGGCTTACATGGTTGTACTTGCCGTGCCGATGACCATTCTGGCAGCAACTTTAATGGCTTTCGGAAAGTTCTCTGAGCAAAATGAATTTACAGCCGTTAAGGCTGCCGGAATTCACCCTATGCGTATCATTACACCCGTAATGGGTGTTGCTTTAATTCTTTCGCTCTTTCTCATCTGGTTCAGCAACTACGCGTTGCCCGAAGCCAATTATAAGGCAAGGGCACTTTTCCTGGATATCCGGATGAAAAAGCCTGGATTTGATTTGCAGGATAATGTCTTTTATAACGGTATTGATGGCTATACCTTTTTGGTACAGGAGGTTTCTTCGGTTACCGATTCCCTCTATGGAGTTACCGTTTTCCAGGATGCCAAGGATGATCGTGACCGGGTTGTAATTAAAGCCGACAAAGGGCATTTAAGTGGAGATGAATCAATGGCTATGCTTACACTTGATCTTTTTCAAGGTTCTTCCGTAAGGTATTTGCCTCAGTCCAGTGCAAGAAAAGATATAATCGAAGAGACTCTTTTCGATACGTACCGGATTCGCTTTGATTTATCAGACCTTTCATTTTCCCGGACCAACCCAGAACAGCGCCGCCGAGATGGCCGCACTATGAGAGCTCAGGCCATGTTGGCTGCCGTAGATTCGCTTCAGGATGATATGGTTGAAGAAAAGCTGAATTTTAACAGCGCTGCTAAGAGTTTAAGAATACGTGATCCGGTACATGAAACATCCAGCTTAAGCTCTAATGAATATAGCGGTTATGATAATTATGACAATTCATCCGGTGCCGGTAGAATCCTGGATTACATGGACGAGGCAGACTTAAATGAACCCATTGAATCCCCTTATACTGCTCTTTCTGTGCTGGGCACTTTGGAAGAACAAAAGGAAATTTCCCGGAGTGCTGTGGGCAACTTCCGGAATACATTCACCCAATACGATAATCTTCAGAACAATTTGCTTTGGCGGGTTGAACGTATAGCAAGTTTCATGGTTGAAGTACACAAAAAAGTATCATTACCAGTGGCTTGTTTCATTTTTGTTTTGGTTGGAGCACCACTAGGTCTTTTAACAAAAAAAGGCAATCTCGGAGTAAATGCCTTAATCTCGACATTGTTGTTTACCTATTATTGGATATGCATTATTCAGGGTGAAAAACTGGCAGACCGTTTATTTGTCTCGCCTTTTATAGGAATGTGGTTTGCTAATGCTACCATGCTTATAGCAGGCATTATTCTCATGATAAAAGTCATCAGAGAAAATCGATTTTAATTAATTTTCAGGCTCTCGTTTTGCGAAACCTAATGATCTACAGTATATAATGCTTACCAGAATAGACCGCTATATTATATCACGGTTGTTCAGTATTACACTTTTTGTATTGCTGGTCCTGATCTTTATATTCATCATAATTGACTTTTCTGAAAATAGTGATGATTTCACAGATCGTGGAGCTACTTTTTATGAAATATTTTTTGATTATTACCTCCATTACATCCCAGAGATAATCCGGCTAGTCAGTCCGGTAGCTATTTTTGTAGCCTGCCTGCTTCTTACAGGGCAATTATCAGACCGGCTTGAAATTACCGCTATGAAAGCTGCGGGGATCAGCCTGTACAGGTTATTAGTTCCCTATTTTTTATTCGCGTTCACCATGGCAGGAATCATACATTATTTGGATGGTTACGTAGTCCCTATTTCCAATACCGAAAGAGTAGAGTTTGAACGAGAGTATATCCAAAAAAAGTCAGATCGAATAGATCGTAATCGGATTTACAGACAGGAATCACCCAACCGCTATGTGCTCATCAATTATTTCCATGCATCTGAAGAGACAGCTTACCGCGTAATGTTTTACACCTTTGACGGAGAACGCCTGAGTGAGACTATGGAAATAAGCCGCATGCAATGGAATGATGAAAAAGACTTGTGGGAGATGCGTAACGGAGAAATAAGAAAATATAACGACAGCGGATTTGAGGAAATAACGTTTAGCGAGCGCGATACCACCTTCAGTTTCCTGCCACGAGACATTGCCCGGACCTCGTCAGACGTTTATCAGCTTACTTATCCTGAAATACGTGATTACCTTGCATCCATTAGACGAAGCGGTGCCGGTGGGATACAAATGCCGATGGTACAATATTACGGAAAACTGACTTACCCTATTTCCATAATAGTGGTTACACTGATTGGTGTTGCCATTGCTTCTGTAAAAAGAAAAGGGGGGCGTGGTGTCCATATAGCTGCCGGCCTTGCCATTAGTTTCCTGTACCTGGCCTCCATGAAGATGATGGAACCTTTCGGGCATTCCGGGTCCATAGACCCATTTTATGCATCACTGGCACCGCACTTAATCTTCCTGTTTATAGGAATAATGCTTTTAATAATAGCGAGGAAATAAAAAGGATAAGATATTTTTGGGCTACACAAGCAGATCAACACCCCCTGTTTCAATCTCTCTTTCAACTTACGCTTCCGGCAGAGGCCCCCGGTAATTAAAAGGCTGCTCTACCTTATCTTTGGCCTTTATTTTACCGTGCAGGTCTTCATAACGCTTTAAGTTTTCCTGTAAGGCATTAGAGAAACGTTTGGCATGTTCCGGGGTCAAGACCATCCTTTTTTGCACTTTTGCTTTAGGTAAGCCAGGCATGACCGCAATAAAGTCAAGAATAAATTCGGAAGCCGAATGTGTAATCATCACCAGGTTAGAATACGTACCAGTGGCTTCCTCTTTAGTCAATTCAATTTCCACCTGCTTGTTATCTTTCTTCTTTTCCATTATTCAACCTCTGCATTATTATCCGATGGCTGTGATAAAGCATTAATCAGGTCGCTCCGAGTAAGAATATTAAACTTCCCCTGACCCATGTTTACCACTACAGCTCCGGTATTACTATTTAATATTTTTGTTATCTGATCGACATTCCATTCGTCCGGAATAATTGGAAACGGCCCTTCCATCACTTCCTTTAGCTGTAGTTTGGCAGACCCCGGATCTTCAATTAGCTTATTCAATATTCTGTTTTCCTGCAGGCTTCCAACCATTTGCTCATCAATCATTACCGGAATCTGAGAGACATTATAGGTATTCATGATCGCGATGGCATCAGATAAGGTTTCATCGGCCTGGACCGTAATGATCCCCGGTTTTTTGTTAGGCTTCTTGCGAAGTATATCGACTGCTTTAAGAGGGCGTCCTCCATCCAAAAAGCCATTGTTTCTCATCCACTCATCATTGAATATCTTTGAAACGTATCGTGAACCGCTATCCGGCATTAAAATAACCATGACAGAGTTTTCATCCAGGTTATTCATGTCAGCGTACTTCATTGCACCCCAAACCGCAGCTCCGCAGGACCCGCCCACAAAAATACCTTCGCGGGTTGCGAGACTTCTCGTTGTGACAAAAGCCTCTTTATCCGGGCATTGTACAACATCATCAATCAAGTCCATATCAACATTTTTAGGGATGATGTCTTCACCAATACCTTCGGTGAGATATGGAGCAATAACCTGTTTATCAAACCGACCGGTATCGAAATAGGTTTTATAAATGGACCCGACCGAATCAACGGCGATAATTTTGATATCAGGATTTTTTTCTTTCAAATATCTGGCCACGCCTGAAACCGTGCCGCCGGTTCCCATCCCGGCTACAAAATGGGTGATCTTTCCATCGGTCTGCTCCCATACTTCGGGACCGGTAGTTTCATAGTGAGCCTGTGTATTGCTCAAATTATCATATTGATTGGGATAATATGAACCAGGTATTTCTTCGCTCAAGCGTTTGGCAACCGAATAATAGCTTCTTGGGTCATCCGGATCTACATTCGTCGGACAAATCTTAACCTGGGCACCCAAAGCCCTGAGCAAATTTACTTTCTCCATACTCTGCTTATCTGTAGTTGTAAATATGCATCTATAACCCTTTACAGCGGCAGCCAATGCTAATCCCATGCCGGTATTTCCGGATGTGCCTTCAATAATGGTTGCCCCCGGTTTAAGTTTTCCTTCTTTTTCGGCATCCTCAATCATTTTAATAGCTATGCGGTCTTTCACACTTTGGCCGGGATTAAAATATTCGACCTTAAGAAGATAATTTGATTTTCGGCTTTCCTGGACCCGGTTCATTTTTACCAAAGGAGTGTTGCCGATCGTTTCTAATATTGATTTATGCCACATGGGTAATAGATTATTCGGTAGTAATTTTTGTACAACTATTTCGCTGTTAAGCTTCAAGGATACGTATTTTACCAATTACAATGAAACGACATTCCCTTGAATTATAATTTATTAAACGGATATCAGTCTGGTGGAAGTATTTGTTCTCCCATCCCAAATATAAGCAGTGAGATACATGATCATTATGTGAATTTAAACATACACTGACCTGCTAAATGCTTCCTTAACTTGCTTTATTTTGCAATAAAGGGCATTTATGAGTGTTTAAAATTATGTAGTAAATACACAAAAATATACTAGAGAGCAATACTATGATCACTGAATAAATATGTTCATTTATCAGCGAAAAATATGTTAACTACTTCTAAGAGAGCCATGAATAAGCATTTCATTGTCGAAGAGCAGCATATGATATATGAAGTATTCATGATTATTAATGGAAGCCCTTTTTTGATCGAAAAAGGGTGATTATCAACATTTTTTTAAGTATGTTAGCTCAGCCTTCTTAAACCTGGACCCAAGCCTTTTTTGTATATCATGGTCGAACTAAAGCCTTTCAATTTAATAAATGCCGAAACACACTTTAAATGGAATAGT
>JBBDMV010000051.1:0-29935 GCA_040878115.1 Balneolales bacterium | reverse complement strand
GTATGTGGAGGCTGTAGGAGCATGGGCAGAATACCTTCGAATTTTAAAATCTTAATTGAAGATGAATTAAAGCAAATGAGTTCAGCCTATCTAAACCCTATCAAGGCCGTACATATACGGTGTTGACGCGGCGTTGTATCAAATCTGTCCTAGAAAGATTAAGAAAAATATAAATTAGGTTGTATCTATGAAGAGATTTATTTTTCTGTAAAAGACATGCAAAAAATTACTCTATACCTGTGACGCACAAGGCGAAGCTGTGTGCGGAAGTGGCCGTTGGATGATATATTACCCCGGCCTGCCTTAACAGAAAGTCTGATTTTGGGTGTTAAGCTCATTAGCCAGGTATTTCAGCGCCACGATTTCCTCTGATGTGATTCCTTTCGAATGCTTTAGCTTGTTAAAACGAATCATCCGTACGATCCGGGAGGTATACGACTGCCCGGTACGGTAACCATACCCCCGGCGCCTGATCTCTTTCCTGACGCTTTGCAAGTGTTTGGACTTTGCCATGGTTGTGCTGCTCCATCGCGTTTTGTAATACAGACACACTGGCAAGCAAAAGTCTTGCTATAATCTCAATAAAGAATTTATGTTAAGGTATTATTGGGCGTGTTATTGGTATGAGAGCAGGGACGATCGGCTGTAATCCCCCGTTGTACAAAAGGTAAGCTTATTGAGCGTTGGGATTTATTGGGAATTGTTGTTATAATAAATAGAAGTTATAGGGCTAACCAATAATCACTCGTTTTATAACTAAATTTTGCTGGGTAAGATGAACTTCAATTTGTGAAATTAACTCTGATTTATTCATTTTAGGCCGTTAATTTTAAAATAACAAGTAAGGATAACATGAATTGCATTGGTGATATGATAGCTGTCATACAATCTCCCGAATTAGAAAAAGTGGATGACGAATTTTGACTTCCATAGGTTACTGTTCCCAACCGAATTTGAAAATTTCTGTAGAGACTTATTACAGATAAGGGAAAAGAACATATCGTTCACCACTTATAAACGAGGAAAGGATGGTGGGATAGACATAAGGGCTACCAACACCGAAAAAAAAATAATCGGGCAATGCAAATTATATGATCCTGCTAATTACAATGGGCTTCTCAGAAGCCTCAAAAAGGAAGTAGCCAAATGTAAGAGGCAAAATGCGGATAGATATATTCTTTGTATCAATATTGAGCTTACACCTCCGCGCTCATCCGAAATCATGGAGATTTTTAATGGGTATATCCAAAAGGAGGAAGATATAATCGATGGAATAAAACTTAATAAGTATTTGAATCAAGCACAGTATGAATACCTTTTCAAGTCTTACTCAAAACTGTTAGTTCCCAATTTTCAATCAGTCGAATTGGCCCTTGATAAAGTTGTACATAGAAAATATTACCAGAAAACAACTTACTTTCTAAATGAAATAGAGGCAAAGCACAGACTTTTTCATCATACTGCTCAACTTCCCTTCTTAATTCAGCGACTTGAGGAATACAAAGTAATTATCCTCACGGGAAACCCTGGGGTAGGCAAAACGACTACCGCAATGATTATTGCTAATTACTTTTTAAATCAAAAAGTGAAGGACTTGATATTTCTTGAAGAAAGGGATTATGCTGACATATTGAGTATTGCAGAGGAAAATAGGTTGATTGTAGTTGATGATTTTTGGGGTCAAAAATTCAATCCTGACATAAAAAAAAACCACAGCACTTTTCAGAGAGAGTTTCAAACGAACATAGGGCACTTTGCGAATTCAAAAAACTGTTTTCTAATCCTTACTTCCAGAGATTATGTCATAAGAGATGTGCTTAAGAGCGCAGAATTTGAAACTAAAAATATAATGAACGAAAATAGTATAAACATCGAGGAAAGCTCTGATGAAGATAAGGTTAAGATATTGCTCAATCACTTATTGTTTTTTGATTTTGACTTAAGCTATTTTCAAAACGCCCAGTATGATAACACTTTTGACTACATAATTAGACACCGGAATTATTCACCAAGGCATCTGGATTTTTTTATAAGAACTTACCTCAAAGAGGATTACCAGTCATCATATACATTTTACAAATCACTATATAAGTATTTGGACAATCCCACAGCCTTTTGGAATGAAGCCTTTCAAAAATTAAATCCAACAGCCAAAGCGATCCTCCTGATCTTATTAGTTTCAGGCGATCCCATGAATATGGATGATTTAAAGAGCTCTTTTAATGACATTCAGATTAAGGCCCGTGAAATATTAAACGAAGACATAATTCCTACAGATTTTAACAAGGAGCTAAAAAAGCTTGAGGAGTTTTATATCTCAATCAATCAAGATGAGTATTATTATGACACTTTGATTGAATTCCAAAGTCCGGGAATTAAAGATTATCTCTTAGAGTTTTTAAGGAATGAGGGTTCTCTCTGGATTCAACCCATTATTTTAAGAGCAAAATATTTTAACCAATTAACTTTTGTATTTAGCACGAACGAGGAAAAGGTTAGTGATTATGAATCAGACACACCTCTCTATGGAAAGAAAATATTACTAAGTCAAGATCTACAGAGCTTACTAAAGCAAAAGTTGCTTCGCGAATTTGAAGATCTGAATTTTTGTAATCATGAAGGTAAAGAACTGACGGACGAGCTAACGCTGTATCATTCTAATAATGAAACCAAGTACTTTAAGTTAATTATCCTGAATTATTTATTCCCTATTGAACGCGAAGAGAATCGATACGTTAGGAAATTTATTCTCGAAAAGGTATTAGCCGATATTGAGAGCTATGATAACAAAGGAAAAGTAGTTGCTCACCGCGCTATGATCTACTTTCCTGGAGTTATAAAAATGCTTCTACCATACCTGGACACTACCCCGGATGAAGTCATTCAGATTTTTTACAACAGTATTACATTTGCTGCAGAATATGAGTACTTCTACGGATTTAAAGATATTTTCCCAAAGGCGTTTAAACAGTTTTATGATTCGAACATTCAAAATATACGAAGGCACATCAAAGAGTTGATCTTTGATGATATTGACTATTATCTGGATGAAAATGACGGAAAAATAGGTATTGAATTAGATTCTCTATTGATAGGAGGTATAGAAGAACTACGTAAACAATACAAGTTTAGACTAACTGAAAGATTTATTAAGGATCTGGAAGCGACCTTTGAAATGGATTTTTCTTCTCTTCGAAGAGAGAGGAGGACTCAAAAGAAAGTCGGACACAGTTCTCAAAATTTTAAAAAGAGAGACAAGATATATAAACCCAAACCATACGCTTCGATAATTGAAGAATATCTACCACCTAAAGATGAAGTCTATAATCCTCGCCTTTTCTTGAAAGCACACGGTTATACAGAGCTCTTAAGGGATCTCATAAACCGCAAGTCAGCCTTATCTGACCTAAAGAGCAACAGGGAGATATTTGAAGAGATTTGCCATTTCATAACTGAAAATGAAGTAGTCGTAAATGACTTAGATGCGTACCAGCTTATAGATAGGTTCTTTAACCACCATTGTAACCGAATTAATTTTCAGCCAAATTCCTTGATCAAGATTGGTTTCAGGATTATAGAAGAACTGGAGCAATCTGGTAATTACAGTATCACGAAGTCGAGAGTAGCCCAAATCTTGAAAGATATGGAGTTGCCGAATATCCGAATGGAGGATTTTAGCCCCATCCTAATACCCTACCAAAATTGGTATCGGTTTAGTCACACGGATATCAAAACCTATATTCTTGCAAAATATATTGATTCCATTGAAGAAGAGCAATTTTCAGAGTTGATTACTGAATTCTTATGGGAGCCTAGTGAGACAACGCTGCTTGAATTCCTGCAAAGTGCTAATAAGGGTGAGCTTTGGAAACTTTATATCATCCCTGAATTAGAAAGGCTTTTGAGTAGTATAAATTTTTCAAATCAACATACCATGCTTCTCTCCTTTGTTGAATTCTTTAATGTAGAATTTGATTTAGCATGGGATAAGAAAGAAAAGAAATTTGATTCCTGTTCTTCTTCCTATTCAGAATCTCATTACGAAAACATTTTGTCCTTTTGTAGTAAAGAGTTCTATATACATGATTTTGAAACTTACTTTATAAAGGATTATCAACTCGGAGACTCCGTTACTAGACTATCCATAGATACTAGGGTTTTAAATAAACTTTACAAAAAAGTTATAGATACTATTCCTGAGAAAACTGGCAGACATTTAATGAGTGAGGAGCCGGTGACATTTTTTGAAATAAAACCGTCTGATTTCCTTAAATCAGACGAAAACTATAATATTGCTAGAGATATTGGAATGGTCTTCTATGTATGTGACTTGGTCAATACCATAAGAGAAATTATTGAAAATAAAAAAGTGCAGACAGCTAACAAGAGCTACACATAATGCGTGAATAGTTAACGAAAGTGAAGTATCTTGAAGATTTGCACTACGCATAGCCAAACTGTTAAAATAATTACTAATCCTCCCACAAAGCGCCCTATAACAACGGCTTCAACGCGGACTTGGCCGCTGTATGCCAGTTCAAAATCTGTTGGTCTAAAAGAAATTCCGAGTTTTAATTACATTACAAATCATTATGGCCAAGCCGGTTAAACCGTGAACCGTTATAAAGCGGATCAAAACTGAAAGCTTAAGTAGCTGTTATGTTTGACAAAAATATAGATTTTTAAAAAAAAATAAATCGGATAATGACAAACAAATCTTCCAAAAAAATTAAAGGGCATGGCTGAAACCTCTGAAAACTGGCAAGGTAAACACATAATAAAACTTAGAGACTACAAGACTCCTACCCCACTTGAAGAACCGGATGCGGTAAAACTACGAGAAGAGGTAGAACCCTGGCTTACTGCTCTTTGCCAAAGCGAAAACCTATCATTATTGACAGGAGCGGGAATATCTACAGCTGTACATTTATTAGCAACAGGGTCTACCGGTGCTGGTATGGGAGAAATTGATCTCTCTGTATTTAAAAATGAAATTGCAAAAAAAGCCAAAGAAGCAGCTGAAAAAACAGGAAGAGGAGACAAACCAAATATAGAAGATCAAATTCGCACAATTGATGAATTGATAAAAGGACTTGAAATTTATTTGTGTAATGCTACCGAAGAGGATGAGGTTGATGATTTGATTGCAGATTTAGAGACTTTGAAAAAAGATTTGCAAAAGGGGATAATAGATTTTGCTAATGACGTCTTAAAAGCTGAGAATAACATTGTCCACTCTGAAAATGAAGATGCAGCTGGATATTTAATGAATTTCTTGCTGAGTTTTTCTAGTAGAATTGCCACAAGAGAGAGGTTGAACTTATTTACTACCAACTATGACAGAGCCTTAGAGTTTGGAGCTGAGTTAGCCGGCCTTCATTTAATTGATCGTTTTGTGGGCAGCATATCTCCCATTTTTAGGTCATCTCGTCTCAATATTGATATACATTATAATCCTCCTGGTATACGTGGAGAACCAAGATACTTAGAAGGAGTAGTAAATTTCACCAAGCTACATGGATCGCTGGATTGGACAGAAAACGATGGAATCGTTAGAAGATTTGCCCTCCCTTACGGTGCAAGTGATATTAGCACCTATAATAGCAATAGTGGAAGTTTGATGATTTATCCTAATTCTTCAAAGGATCGGGAGACCGCCGAATATCCTTATGTTGAATTGTTTAGAGATTTTGCCAGTGCAGTAATAAGGCCCAATTCAACAGTTGTGGCGTATGGATACAGTTTTGGAGATGATCATATTAACCGTGTGTTGAGCGATATGCTGGCCATACCATCAACACACTTGGTTATCATTGCATATGATGATATTGGGGATCGAATAAAACGCTTTTATACAAAGGTTAAGCGTCCTATTCAAATTTCATTACTAATTGGAAATCATTTTGGTGATTTAAAGACATTAGTTGACAATTATCTTCCGAAACCAGCCATAGACCGAACTACATATAAAATGGCTGATCTTCTTAAAGCAAGAGGTGTTGCAAATAAATCTGGTGAAGAGAAAAATATAGAAGAAGAAAAAACTGAAGACTATGAGTAGATCACCAGTTGAAAATCATGCAGATCTGCGAATTGGCGTTTTGGAGTTTATAGCCCCAGATGATTTTAAAGTTCAACTTGACTTAGAGGCACCTGATGGAATTGCTGCTAATGCCGGAGTTCCGAGAGAATTTCCACGAATAAACAGTTATGTCCTTATCCCAAATGAAGGTGGACATATAGTTTGTCAGGTTGAATGGATTAACATAGAACGCTCTCCGTTTCCCAAAAGAAAAGGTAACCAAGATTATGGATTAATAGATTTACCATTTCCGATACGAAAAATGAAAGTTGCACCATTGGGCATTATTAAAATGAATGCCAAGGAAAAGTTTAAGTTTCAAAGAGGTGTTCATTCTTTTCCAAGTATTGGATCGCCAGTATTAATTCCCACAGATCTACAACTCAAGTCAATTGTTGAATCAGGTTCGAACAGACGAGTTTATATTGGCGATAGTCCTTTGACAGCCAATGCTGAAGTGAGAATTGACCCAGATCGATTATTTGGAAGGCATCTTGCTGTATTAGGAAATACTGGTAGCGGTAAATCCTGTACGGTTGCTGGATTAATTCAATGGTCTTTGGAAGCAACGGAACAAGGCTACAATGCTAACTCTCGATTCATAATACTCGATCCTAATGGTGAGTATGCCAAAGTATTTGGAGATAAAGCTAAGGTTCTCCAAGTTGGCGGTGAAGACGATAATAGTTTGGAAGTACCTCTCTGGCTTTGGAATAGTGAAGAATGGAGAGCATTTACTCAAGCTAAGCCTGGTGCCCAATTACCTCTTTTAAAACGTGCCCTACGTGCAATGCGCAATGAATTGTTTGATACTGAAGAAGATAAAAAATTAACAGCAAAGAGATATTTTGGAGTCATTCTAACTTCTTTGAGACAAGCCAAAAATAATGGTTCGCCTTGGAGTGATAACTTTGGAATTCTTAAAGGCTTCTACAATTTAGTTAAAAGTTGGCAAGCAAGTACATCATCTATTCTTGATAGCTTAGATGATGTAGATGAGGTTGCTGAATTCAACTCTTACCTAGATACATTCATTAATGCGGAACAACGTACGAAGCGATATCCAAATCTCTTGTCTAACATAGAAGAGATTGACGAAATGACTTCTCTTTTACAGAATGCTTATCAAGCTATAGGCGGGGATGAAAAGGAATTGTTACCAAAAAATGAGGATGTTCCAATTCCTTTTGTTGGAGATGTGTTTCTAAACTATTTACAAGCATTAGCACAAGAGACGGGAAATGAACAGTATCTTGAGTTTTTGATAGCCAGAATTAGAACTTTAGTGGGTGACTCTCGAATGAACACCATTATTGGAGATGAAACAGAAAAAGAACTTGATCAATGGCTAGAAAAATATCTCGGAAAGTCAGAAAGGGCAACGATAACAATCATTGACCTTTCTTTAGTGCCAGCTGAAATTGTACACGTTACTACATCAGTAATTGCAAGAATCGTCTTTGAAGCTCTTCAGAGATACAGAAAAATAAGTAAGAAGGTATTACCAACTGTATTAGTAATGGAAGAAGCTCACTCTTTCATTACTCGATATAATAATGATACAGAAGAAAAAGCGTCTGCAATTTGTACAAAGGCGTTTGAAAAAATAGCTCGCGAAGGAAGAAAGTTTGGTCTAGGTTTAGTCCTTTCGTCTCAACGACCGTCGGAATTATCGCCAACCGTACTTTCACAATGTAATAGCTTCATATTGCATCGAATAAGTAATGATCGGGACCAAGAACTCGTGGGCAGATTATTACCGGACAATTTCCGGGGTCTATTACGTGAACTACCCTCTTTACCTTCACAAAAGGCAGTTTTATTAGGATGGGCTTCTGAATTACCGATATTGATGAAAGTCAGAGATATTCCTTTCGAAAATCGTCCCCAATCAGATGATCCAGATTTTTGGGATGTGTGGACAAGAAAGAATACTAAAGGCGAAGAAATCGAACGTGACGTTGACTGGAAGAAAATATCCGAAAATTGGCAGGAAAAGGATGAAGAAAAATGAAGATTATCCTTTAACAGAAATCAAAGCTCGCTTTATAACAAAGCAAATCAAGCGGACACGTTTGCGTTATATTACTTATATTCAATTACTTAGCCGTGCCGCTAATTTGCCGAACCGTTGGGCTGCAAAAATGAAATCCACGCTATGCGACAACGCACGCTGCTCCATGTACTAAATAGTTTAGGTGCCCCTGATGGGGTAGTGACAGCAATATGCTGCCTATTGGTAGTCCTAGCTCTAACGCCCTGGTTCAACCTCAGTATCGCGGGCTTTGTAGTAAAGGAGGCCATCCTGTGGTGGGCGTCACTGGTAAGTGGCATCGTGTTTCTTTGTCTGTTTATACCGTTGAGGCTTGGGAAGGTGCTTGATCAGATGGCCTATGAAGAGCTCCAACATCGCCTAAAATTTATCCAGAGGCACATTGAGGGAAGTACTGCTCTGATTAGTGATGCCTGGGAGGTGAAGAGAGCCCTGGATGGTCAAGGAGGATCTTTTAGGCCTTCACGGCAGCAGTTTCATAATGTTCCGGTTGAAGCGGTTGCAAGGCAATCAGGCTGGTCTGGACTTGAGCATTATGTTGATGCATTGAGGGAGGTGTTGAGAGGGTTACCGAGTTCCCACACACCAGGGGAAGTAACCCCTGAACCAGCTAAGCAGAGAATCTGGGAGGAAGCCTTTAATCTTCTTGACGTTGCAGCCCAACAAGGCGCTCTACCGGACGCTCGTACTTCGCGCCGGTAAGCTATGCGATCGTTATGCCGACTTCGCACCCCGCGATAAACAAATTTAAAAGAGGATATACAATGAAGAAATCACGGAAGCCAAATACGACCCGTAAGCCATCCGTGCCATCGGACAACCACACCGAGATTGAGGATTGGATCCGGCGTGTGATGCCGGATTTGAACCCCGTGGTCAAGCACCTGGACAAGCAAATCCGCACGATGCTTCCCGGACTTCAATACGCCATCAAGTGGAAAAAGGCTTACTACGGACTGCCAAACCTCGGGTGGATTATCGAAATAGTCGCCTATGACGTTTCCGTAAATGTTGTATTCCTTAGCGGTGCGGACTTCGATTCTCCACCACCGCTTGGAGAAACCGACCGATCCCGCTACGTTAAGTTGAAGACACTGGAGGAGGCGAAGGCGCCTGAAATCCGTCAGTGGATCTAGCAGGCAGGCTGCGTGCCGGGCTGGAAATGAGCGGACCTCGGATGCGGCATAAATGGTCGTTATACCCACTGTTCACATATTTAATTTCTTCCGGTTTTCATCGTTAATGATTACATTCTGGTAAACCAAATACTTTTTTTATGATCACCGATTTAAAAGAGATAGAAAATTCAGCCCTGAATCTAAACAAAAGGGATAAAGCACGTTTGGCTGACAAATTACTGCAAAGTATTCATGGGGCCAAAATTGATCCGGATATCGAACAGGCATGGATTGATGAAGTTCAAAAACGAAAAGAATCTCTTAAATCAGGAAAAGCTTCTTTGCATTCCTCTACCGATGTATTGAAAGAAGCAAGAAAACGTATTCAAAAGTGACCATAACCTTTCATTCGGAAGCCAGAAAAGAATTCTTTGAAGCAGCTGAATATTACGAGGAACAGGTCGTTGGGCTTGGTGATGAGTTTATTAAAGAAGTAGAAAAAGTACTGGATGTCATAGGACTACAGCACAAATCCGGGACTCGAATCTCGAATACAGAACGAAGATTCTTGGTTTCCCGCTTTCCTTATGGAGTAATTTATTCTCTTGACACGAGTCAAATTGTAATTTTCGCTGTGAATTTAAGGCGGAGACCAGAATATTGGAAATCTCGAACTTGAAAACGTGAGTATAACAACCGCATCAAGTCGGACATGCCTCATTCACTGTTTTCATAAACAGCAAAGTTTGTTTCCTAACTCCTCTCACTTAAATTCATTCAGATTACATCGGCATGCCGCTTATGCGGTAGACCGTTAAAAGTTCCAAAATAGCTAACTAAATTTAAGGTGAAGCTTGAATCATTACAAAAACAGATTAATCTGCTTTTTAGATGTCCTAGGCTTTTCAGCGATGGTTGAAAAGATGGGTATCGAAGAGGTGTATAAGAAATATTCAGAATTTGTCGACACTGCAAAAAACAAGGTATTCTTTGGGGTTCCTGACGACTACGAAGGGCCTAGCAAAAATTTTGAAATATCGGAGATTGTTTCTGATTCAATACTTTTGGTTTCCTATAATGTCGATAATGTGGCTTCTGTTAATAATTTCATAGGGTCCATTAATTTCTTTCTAGAGCTAGGCTTAAAAAATGGCTTCATGTTTCGCGGATGCGTTAATCAGGGTGATATCATCTTCGATGAAGAGAGAAATATACTTCTAAGTAATGAGTTTAACGAGCTAGCAAAGTATGAGCCTAATATAAATTCACCGGTATGCGTTATTTTCGAAAAGGCTAAAGCTACGATTGTTTCCTCTCTTTTTGGAGAGGAGTTTCCCAATCTTGGAGTGGCTCCCTCAAAGTCGTTGCCTGTAATTAAATTTACTGTGCCGTTAAAAGGCAATAAAGAGGAATTACTTTGGTGCGTAAACTACACATATTTCTGCCATCAAAGTGAATTAAAAGGAGCGATAGAATATTTGGAAGGCGACACGGTAAAGAAAAGCAACTTTTTTCAATATGTTAATTACCTTGATAGGCTACCAGAAGAAAGGCTGTTCCCTAATAATGGGAGCATTGATGGCACTTTCGTAAAGCTGATGAAAAGCAGGAGCGGAATGCGAGTAGCGATTGCAAATGGGAGTGGCGATATACTTCAGCCGCCTATTCAATGGGGTTTTCCTCAAGTATTTATTAAGCCGCCAGAAGAAATACAAATGGAAATAGATCCCAAAACAGGCAAAGTCAGCTTCAATGCAAAAGGTCGATGGAAATAGGGTAGCCCTTCTAAATTAGCATAATGGCTTTTAACAAGGCGCTTTACGGCTAATTTTCCACTGCGCTGCAAATTAGCCGCAAAGCGCAGCGTTAGAGCAACTTTTATCCTCCCAACTTAGTAGAAAAATTTCCAAAACCTTTAGTCGTTGACTATATTACCAAATGAGTAACATAAACTACTTATGGTCAAATGAATACATCTGAAACCCAGATTGAACGTCGAAAGGATATACTTGGCGGAACACCCGTGTTTAAAGGGACGCGTGTTCCTGTAAAAACGTTTTTTGAATATTTGGAGGCAGGTTATTCCCTGAATGGATTCTTGGAAGATTTTCCTACCGTTTCCCGCAGTCAAGCCATTCAGATTATAGAATCATTTAAAGATAGACTACTTCAGAGGCAATGATAATCAAAATCTTGTTGGATGAGTGCCTCCCCAAAAAGCTTAGGTATCGTATTGAAGAATCAGACCCTGAATTTTTTGTCAAAACCGTACAGGATGTAGGTTGGGCAAGTATTGTCAACGGAGAGTTACTGGCTAAAGCTGAAAAAGAATTTGATGTTTTTATTACCAGTGATCGTAATCTTAGTTTTCAACAATCCATCTCTTCTTCTGATATTTGTGTGTTCTTGCTTTCAGCCCCTACCAACGTATATGAAGATTTACTGCCCCTGGTGAGTAAATTAGCGACCAAAATAAGAACTCACGAGCCTGGAAAATTCGAGGAAATTATATAGGCTGTTGCACTAACAAGGCGCATTAAGGGAAGGGGTCCGGCAATGTCTTTATCATTATGATAAATCTAACAAGGAAAATTTCACATTGACCACACAGATTGGGATGTTTGGCAATACCGAAAACATACCATTATGGTACGGTTGGAATTATTTCCCCCTCCCGCCTTTCCAAATAATTAACTACTTTTAACCCACTAAACAATTTTACATTAAACTCTTCGCCGCCCATGTTTGAACAGACGTTCCGAAATATTGATGATGTGCTCTGGAAGGAGGCCGGGTGTGCTTCGGAGCTGGATTATACGGAGCAGACGTCCTGGATGCTGTTTCTGAAGTATCTGGATGACCTGGAGTATGAGCGCTCCCAGGAGGCGGAGCTGGTGGGCAAGCCGTATGATTTCATCATCGGGGAAGGTTTTCGCTGGTCGGACTGGGCGGCGCCGAAGAAAGCGGACGGGCGCTTCGATCATGACAACGCGCTCACCGGTGACGACCTCATCATTTTTGTTAACGCGAAGCTCTTCCCTTACCTGCAGGGCTTTGGGGAGAGGGTATCCGGCCCGGATACGATCGGGTACAAGATCGGGGAGATCTTCGGGGAGATCCGCAACAAGTTCCAGAGCGGATACAGCCTCCGCGACGCCCTGGAGCTGATCGACAGCCTCAGCTTTCGCTCCCAGAAGCAGAAGCACGAACTTTCCCACCTGTACGAAGCCAAGATCCGCAACATGGGCAACGCCGGACGAAACGGCGGCGAGTACTACACCCCGCGTCCGCTGATCCGCGCCATGATCAAGGTCATCAGGCCGGAGATCGGCGAGAGCATCTACGACGCGGCGGCGGGGTCGGCCGGGTTCCTGTGCGAGGCCCACGACCACCTGCGCCGGCCGGACAGCGGGAAGCGGCTCACTACGCAGGACCTGGAAACCCTGCAAACCCGCACCTTCTGCGGCAAGGAAAAGAAAGGCCTGCCCTACGTGATCGGCATCATGAACATGATCCTGCATGGCGTTGAGGCGCCCAATATCATCCATACCAACAGCCTGACGGAGAACCTCAGCGATATCCAGGAAAAGGACCGCTTTGATATTATCCTGGCCAACCCGCCCTTCGGCGGCAAGGAGCGCAAGGAGATCCAGCAGAATTTCCCTATCAGGACGGGCGAGACGGCATTTCTGTTCCTGCAGCATTTCATCAAATACCTGAAGGCCGGCGGGCGTGCCGCGGTGGTCATTAAAAATACGTTTCTTTCCAATTCGGACAACGCTTCCAAAGCCCTGCGCCGTGAGCTGCTGGAAAGCTGCAGCCTGCACACCGTTCTCGATTGTCCCGGTGGTACTTTTCTCGGGGCCGGCGTGAAGACCGTGGTGCTGTTCTTCGAAAAAGGCGCGCCGACCCGCCGGACCTGGTACTATCAGCTTGTTCCCGGGCGCAGCCTCGGCAAGACCAATCCCCTGAATGATGACGACCTAAAGGAGTTTGTCGCGCTTCAGGCGGATTTCGCTACCTCGAAGAATTCCTGGACGGTAAATATAGGTGATGTGGATGAAGAGACTTTTGACCTGTCCGTAAAAAACCCCAACAAGGCCGAAGACGCTCCCCTGCGCGATCCGGAGGTGATCATCAACGAGATCGAAACGCTGGATAAAGAGAGCGAGGAGATTCTGGAAGGGATTAGGGGTATGTTATGAGGGATGGGTGGAGAACAGTCAGTATTTCTGAAGTTTGCAATGTGATTGCCGGCCAATCTCCCAAAGGGAGTGCTTACAATAATAGTGGTAATGGGCTGCCTTTTTATCAAGGAAAGAAGAAGTTCGGCGAAGTTTACATTGGAGCACCGACTACCTGGACTACTCAGGTCACGAAAGAAGCTCAATCTGGTGATGTCTTGATGTCTGTTCGTGCGCCTGTAGGACCAATTAATTTTTCTAAGGAAAAAATATGTATTGGTCGTGGTTTGGCAGCGATTCGGGCACTCGAGTTGATAGATCGCAAGTATTTATATTACTCTCTCTTATTCAAGCAAAAAGAAATCATTGGAAATGAAGGTGCTGTCTTTGCGTCAATAAACAAAAAGCAGATTGAAAGCATTATAATTTCCCTCCCACCCCTCCCCGAACAAAAACGCATCGTCGCCCTTCTCGATGAAGCCTTCGCGGGGATTGAAAAGGTCGTCGCCAACACCGAAAAGAACCTCGCCAATGCCCGGGAGCTGTTTGAGAGTTATTTGAATTCGGTGTTTAGTGAGAATGATAAAGTTTGGGAAGAAAAGAAATTGGGTGACCTTACAGTCGTACAAAGTGGCGGTACTCCATTGAAATCGAAACCTAAGTATTGGGATGGAGATATTGCCTGGTACTCTTCAGGTGAGTTGAACCATCTATATACTGAAGAACCTAAAAGTAAAATTACTGCAACAGGGCTCGATAATTCTAATGCAAAAATGTTTCCGGCAGGCTCTCTCTTGATTGGAATGTATGATACCGCAGCACTTAAAATGTCTATACTTGACCGTGACGCTGCTTTCAATCAGGCAATTTCGGGAGCAAAGCCAAATGAAGACATTAATTTGCTGTTTGTGTTTTTAGCCATTAATACGAGAAAGTCAACTTTACTTAATTTACGACGCGGCGTACGACAAAAGAATTTGAGCCTTAGAAAAATCAAAGAAATTAAAATACATTTCCCTGAACTTAAGAAACAGGACGAGATCGTAAATAAAGTTCTGTTAGTAAAAGAGGAAACAGAACGTTTAGAAAAGATTTACCAACAAAAACTCACCGCCCTCGCCGAACTCAAACAATCCCTTCTTCAAAAAGCCTTTTCCGGTGAGCTGACGGCGGAGGATAAAAAGCAGGCGGAGAAAGCCGCATGAACGAAGCCGACACACGCGCCGAGCTGATCGAACCCGCCCTGAAAGGGTCCGGCTGGGGCGTGGTGGACGGCAGCCGGGTGAGGAGGGAGGAGATCACCCTGGGCCGCCTGCTGGGCGGAGGCAAACGCGGCAAACAGGATATCGCCGATTACGTGCTGCGCTACAAAGACCAGAAACTGGCCGTCATCGAGGCCAAAAAGCGCGGCATGCCGGTTACCGAGGGTTTGGCCCAGGCCAAGCGCTACGCCGAACGCCTGCAAACCCGCTTCGCGTTCTCCACCAACGGAGACGGCATCTACCGCGTGGATATGCAAACCGGCGAGGAAGGCTATGTGGATCGTTACCCCACCCCCGATGAGCTTTGGGAACAGACCTTCGCCGAACGCCGCATCTGGCGGGAGCGCTTCGGGAAGGTCCCTTTCGAGGATAAAGGCGGATACTGGCAAGCCCGTTACTACCAGCATAACGCCATCAACCGGGCCCTGGAGGCCATTTCCGAAGGACAAGACCGCATCCTGCTCACCCTGGCCACCGGGACCGGCAAGACGGCCATCGCCTTTCAGATCGCCTGGAAACTGTTCCACAGCCGGTGGAGCCTCGCCGCCCGGGAATCCGGCCAGCCGGAGCGCCAGCCGCGCATCCTCTTCCTGGCCGACCGCAACAACCTGGCCGATCAGGCCTCAACCGATTTTTCCGCATTCCCAGAGGATGCCAGAACACGCATCAGTCCGGATGAGATCCGGAAAAAAGGCCGTGTCCCCAAAAACGCCAGCATCTTCTTCACCATCTTCCAGACGTTTATGTCCGGCAGCGACGCCGAAGGCAATCCCGCGCCCAGCTTCGGTGAATATCCGCCCGACTTCTTCGATTTCATCATCATTGATGAGTGCCACCGCGGCGGGGCCAACGACGAGAGCAACTGGCGGGGCATCATGGAATATTTCTCTCCGGCCGTCCAGCTCGGCCTCACCGCCACACCGAAGCGTGATGACAACACCGATACCTACGCTTATTTCGGCGAGCCGGTATATGTATATTCCCTCAAAGAAGGCATCAATGACGGATTTTTAACGCCCTTCAAGGTCAGGCAGATTTCCACCACGCTGGACAGATACCGCTACACTTCAGACGATGCCGTCATCCAGGGCAGGGTTGATGAAGATTATGAATATCAGGAAACAGACTTCAACCGTGTGATCGAAATCCGTGAGCGCGAACAATACCGGGTGAAGGTGTTCATGGACCAGATTGATCAGCGGGAGAAAACCCTGGTCTTCTGCGCCACCCAGGAACATGCCCTGGCTGTGCGCGACCTGATCAACCGGTACAAGAAAAGCGATCACCCCAACTACTGCGTCCGGGTAACGGCCAACGACGGGGCCGAAGGGGAGAGGTTTCTGAAAGTGTTTCGGGATAGTGAAAAAACCATCCCCACCATCCTGACCACCTCACAAAAGCTTTCCACGGGAGTGGATGCCCGGAATGTGCGCAATATCGTTCTGATGCGGCCGGTCAACAGCATGATCGAGTTCAAGCAGATCATCGGCCGCGGCACCCGCCTGTTTGAGGGCAAGGATTACTTCACCATCTACGATTTCGTGAATGCCCATGAGCACTTCAACGATCCGGAGTGGGACGGCGAGCCGCTTGACCCCGAGCCGTGCAAAACCTGCGGCAACAGTCCCTGCACCTGTGCAATTGACCCTCCAAAGCCCTGCGCGGAATGCGGCGAAACCCCGTGCGCCTGTGAAAAAGAGCCGCCGGAGCCCTGCGAAGAATGCGGAGAGCATCCCTGCATCTGCGGGAGAAAGCGTAAAGTGAAGATCAAACTGGCCGACGGCAAGGAACGCACCATCGAGCACATGAGCGCCACCTCGTTCTGGAGTCCGGACGGCACGCCGATGTCGGCCGCCGAGTTTATCGAACACCTGTTCGGCGAGCTGCCCGACCTGTTCAAAGACGAAAACGAGCTGCGCGAGCTTTGGAGCCTTCCGGATACCCGCAACGCCCTCATGGAAGGTCTGGTGGAAAAGGGATACGGCGTTGAGCAGATCGCCGACATCGGCAAGATCGTCCAGGCCGAAAACAGCGACCTGTATGATGTGCTGGCTTACATCGCCTTCGCCCGTGCGCCGGTCACCCGCGCCCAACGCGTGGAAACCCGCATCGACGGCATCCTCGAAAACTACGGCCCCCGCCAGCGGGAATTCCTCCGCTTCGTCCTCGACCAGTACATCCGCCAGGGCATCGACGAATTAGACCCCCGCAAGCTCCCCCAGCTCATCGAACTTAAATACAACGCCATTGGCGATGCGGTAAGTGAATTGGGCAGTGTTTCGGAGATCAGGGAAGTATTTGTGGGGTTCCAGCGGCATTTGTATTAGGTAGAGTTTGAATCAGTATAATATGCTCTTAATTGAAAACGAAAATAAGCACCGGCCGCTAACCAGTGTTTCCTGCGGACCAGGTCGTCGAACAATGAAGTTTGTCATCCGGCAGCAGAAACACCAGACCGTTATATGGCTTTGTAGCTACGCTCAGTAAATAATTCGTTTGTCGTAATTGCCCCCTGATAATGTCGTATTCTCACCCCGAAAGTGTCCTATCAAGTCAGTATACTCGTAGAACGAATAATATTTAATAAGAAAATAAAAAATTATGAAGCCAAAAATGATATGGGCAAACTTAGCCGTAAGTGATTTAGAACGGACAACTAAATTCTATACTGAATTAGGATTTAAATCTAATGACATTGGAAAATGACAGATATGAAAGAAAACACATTTAACGAATTTCATAAATCAACTTTGAATTTATTAAAACTACTACTTTCTTTATCTGATGAACAATTAAACTTTAAACCAAAGAAAGGATGGTCAGCCGGACAATTTGGAGAGCATTTATTAAAATCGTATGCGTTTGTTGAGACATTAAACGGAAAAACAAGAAAGACAGAACGACCAATTGACCAAAAATTGGAACCGATTAAAACCTTATTTTCTGATACTTCGATAAAAATGGATGCGCCAAAGGCAATTTTACCAACAAAGGAAAGAATAGTCAAAAAAAACTTAATTAAAGACTTAGAAGATAGGATTGAACAAATAAAAAAAGTCATACAAGCAAAAGATTTAGCTTTAACCTGTATTGATTTTTCAATTCTAGAGTACGGCGAATTCACAAGATTTGAATGGATATGGTTCAATATTTACCATACGCAAAGACATATTCATCAATTAGAAAATATGATTGCATCAAATAACATTAAAACGACCTAACCCAGATGAAAATCTTTGACATCATTCAAGAATATTTTTCTTGTTACGAAACAAGTGATAAGAGGACTTTGGAGAAACTTCTTGATGACAAATTTGAATTTAGTAGTCCTCACGACAATAAACTAGATAAATCCTCATATTTTGAAAAATGTTGGGGTTTTAAACCGGAACCGGCAAGACGGCCATCGCGTTTCAGATCTCCGACATCGGCAAGATCGTCCAGGTAAGTTCACAATCTTCAAGCAGGTTGGATATCGCTGGGTTGTTATACGGCATGTATAAGCGTAATGCGGGCTTAACGACATAAAAATAGAAAATGAAAGCAATTACTCGAAATAGCTACGGTTCACCAGAAGTCTTGAAGGTTAAATCATTAGAAAAACCCCTTCCAACTGGCAGTGAAATATTGATAAGAGTATATGCAACCACGGTAAACAGAACAGATTGGGGTATTCTTACAGGGAAACCGTTCCCAATTAGATTTTTCTCAGGATTATTTAAACCAAGTTCACCCATTCCCGGAACAGACTTTGCTGGTCAGATTGAAGCGATAGGTAAGAATGTAAAATCATTTCAAGTTGGCGACAAGGTATGGGGGCTTAATACATCCGGGCTCAGCTCTCACGCAGAGTATATGACCATTGCTGAAGATCAAGCAGTAACCACTATACCTGAGGGGCTATCGTATGAAGAAGCGGTTGCCTGTGGAGAAGGGGCACATTATGCGCTCAACGTTATAAATAAAGTGCATATAAAAGAAGGGAATAAAGTACTGGTCAATGGGGCAACAGGAGCGATAGGTTCGGCAGCCTTACAAATTTTAAAACATTTCAATGCCTATGTAACTGCTGTGGGGAATACACAAAATATTGATTTATTGAAATCTTTGGGTGCTGATAAAACTTACGATTATTTGCAGGAAGACTTTAGAGAGGACAAGGAAAAATATCATTTTGTTTTTGATGCAGTAGGCAAGAGTTCATTTGCTGAATGCCAGCATTTATTACTACCTAAGGGTGTTTATATTTCCTCAGAACTTGGGCCTCATGCCCAAAATCTTTATTTGCCTTTGATAACAAAATTTTTGGGGAGTAAAAAAGTGATATTCCCTATTCCAAGAAACGATAAGAGGAGTATACTCTTCATCAACTCACTCCTTGAAAAAGGAGAATTCCGAGCGGTAACTGATAGAAAATATTCCATAAATAAAATAAAAGAAGCATATAAGTTCGTAGCAAGTGGTCAAAAAACAGGAAATGTCATCATCACTTTTTGAAAAATGTGGTTTAAAATAGGTACTGGAGAATGAGAACAATTGTACAGAGTTCTGATACTGAGTTAACAAATGATTTTGGTGATATGGATGAAGGATCTTATTAGAAAAAACAGATGTTGGCGGACCGAATGGTTCTGGTAAAACTACATTGGCCGAGAAATTTTAGAAACCGGTGATATCACCTACATTAGTGCTGATGATATTGCTTATGAGCTGAATCATTTGAGTTATTAACAAAGCAATTTTATAGGGGCCAAATAAGTTAACTAAAGCAGAGAGATTCATGAGAATCTTTTAACAGGATAATTAAATCATGGTTTTTTATTCCTGTTATTTTATGTTAACCGTTAACATAGCGATGCCGTTTCAGAGATGGCTTATCGTTTAGATATATGAGCGAACGGGTTGAGAGTGATTGATTTTTATAGTATTTTGCCACGCTAAATTAATTCTAAGCGAGAGTGGTGAAATGGTAGACACGCTAGATTTAGGATCTAGTGCCGTAATTGGCTTGGGGGTTCGAGTCCCCCCTCTCGTACCAGGCATTTGGTCATTCAGTCTGACTTGTCTCAACGAATACGAGATCCTTAACCTTCAAAAAACTATTAATAAGTGAAAATTACTGTAGAAGATATTTCAGCGGTAGATAAAGAGATTATTTTAAAAGCCGATCGCAATGATTTGGAACCGAAGTTCGATAAAGCCATGCGTCAATATCGCAAGAAAATGGACCTGCCCGGTTTTCGACCCGGACAAGTTCCCGTTGGCCTTGTTAAAAAACGTTTTGGCAAAGAAATTGAGGCCGAAGAAATCAACAATTACATCCAGGAAATATATACCAAAGAAATTGTCCCTAAACATAAGCCGGTTGGTGAACCCCAACTCGATGATTTCAAGTGGGAAGATGATGAGCTTGAAGTTAAATTCAAAATAGGGGTCCAGCCTGATTTTGAGCTAATCAATCTTGAGGAAGTCACCATTGATACTATGGTGCATGATGTAAACGAAGAAGAAGTTGACAAGGAAGTAGAAAACGCCCTCGAACGAGCCGCTAAATGGGCTGAAACGGAAGAACCTATACAGGAGAATTCACGCGTTACCGTTGATGCCATGGCGATAGATGCCAAGGGCAACCCTATTGAAGGTGATATAGACACCGACAAAGAGCTTGATCTAAACGATGAACAAAATAAGCCTTTTAAGGATGTTTTGGCAGGTAAGAAGATCGGTGAGATCGTTCCCGTTGAACTTGGAGAAGGCGATGACAAAGCAACATATCATCTTACCGTTAAGAAAATACTTAAGCAGGAAAAGCCTGAGCTTAATGATGATTTTGTAAAAGAAGCTACGAACGAGCAGGTAGACTCAGTTGAAAAGTTCCGTAGCCAAATAAAGAGCCAAATCCAGAATTACTTTGATGAATCTGCCGATGGCATGGCCAAGCAGCAGTTAATGGAACAACTTATTGAAGCCCATGAAATGGAAGTTCCTGAGGTCAGCATTAAAGCTGTTCAGGATTTTTATGTTAAGCGTTTTAAAGAAGAACAGGGCGAAAATATGCCACCGGATTACAATGAAAATGAATACCGGGAAAATATGAAGGAGAAAGCCAAAGAAGAGGCTAAATGGGCATTTATTCTTCCGAAACTTGAAGAAAAGTATCCTGACATTGAAATTACAGCCGAAGATATTGACGCGGAACTTGCTAAGCAGGCTGCACGTTACGGATTAACAACGGAAATGATTAAAAACTTCTATGCGCAATCCGGCGATCAAATGGAGAACTTAAGGCAAACGATACGTACTGAAAAGCTATTTGATAAGTTGTTTGAAGAGATCAAGATCAACGAACTGGATAAAGAAGCTTATAATAAAAAACATTCATAATATACGATCAGGAAATGGTATGCACATGAACCAACCTTTATATGATGAGGAAAGCATGAAAAATATGGCTCCTCATAACCAGCTTGTTCCCATGGTTATTGAAACAACCAGCCGGGGTGAGCGTGCCTATGATATTTACTCACGACTCCTTAAAGACCGGATCGTGATTTTGGGGACTCCCGTCAACGATATGGTTGCCAGCAATCTCATTGCCCAATTATTATTCCTTGAATCAGAGGATCCTGATAAGGATATCAGTTTCTATATCAACAGTCCTGGTGGTGTTGTCTCTGCCGGTATGGCCATTTATGATACCATGCAGTACATCCGCTGCGATGTTGCCACCACTTGTATTGGTATGGCTGCATCTATGGGTGCCGTTCTGCTTACGGCAGGGGCTGCCGGTAAAAGGTCTGTTCTGCCTAACGCGCGCGTTATGATCCATCAGCCCCTCGGCGGTGTCCAGGGCCAGGCCAGTGATATTGAAATAGAAGCCCGTGAAATCTTGCGTATCAAAAAAAGCCTGAGTGGAATTATTGCTAAGCATGCCGGGAAATCACTTGAAGAAATAATGAAAGATTCAGACCGTAACAAGTGGATGGATGCTGAAGAAACCAAAGCCTATGGCTTGGTTGATAAAATTTTAGAACGCACTGAAAAGAAACCCTAAATCAGAATAAATACCTGATATGAGCAAGAATAACATTAGATGTACATTTTGTAGTCGCACCAGTGATGAAGTTGAAAGTATGGTTGCAGGACCGGATGTTTATATCTGTGACCGTTGTGTAGCTGATGCCTCAGGCATAGTGAAGAGTGATCTTTCCAACCGTACCGGACGAAAGAAAACCCGCCAAAAGGATTTAATGAAACCCGTTGAGATCAAGGGCAGGCTGGATGAATATGTTATTGGCCAGGAAATAGCTAAAAAAACACTGTCGGTGGCGGTATATAACCATTACAAAAGGGTGAACAATGATCCTGAGAATGGCGGTGAAGATTCTGCTGAAATTGAAAAAAGCAATATTGTACTTTTGGGCCCTACGGGATCAGGGAAAACATTGCTGGCCAAAACCCTTGCTAAAGTTGTCGATGTCCCTTTTTGTATTGCCGATGCTACAGCCTTGACCGAAGCCGGCTATGTGGGTGAGGATGTTGAAAGCATTCTTTCCAACCTGCTGCAAGCCGCTGACTACGATGTTGAGCGCGCTGAACGTGGTATTGTTTATATCGATGAAGTCGATAAAGTAGCCCGAAAAGGGGATAATCCCTCAATTACAAGAGATGTATCCGGAGAAGGTGTTCAGCAAGCTTTACTGAAAATTCTTGAAGGTACCGTTGCCAACGTACCCCCTAAAGGAGGACGAAAGCATCCTGAACAAAGCTTTATAAACATTGATACTAAAAATATCCTTTTTGTTTGCGGTGGTGCTTTTGAGGGATTGGCTGATGTTATTTCCCGCCGGCTCTCAACCAGTAATATGGGTTTCAATGCCGCCCAGTCCGTGAAGTATGATAAGAATGATCCGGATATTTTCACTCATGTGGAACCCGAAGATCTTCAAAAGTATGGGTTAATACCAGAATTAATTGGCCGAATGCCAATTATATCTGGCCTGATGGAACTCTCCGAAGAAGCGATGGTTGAAATCCTGCTCAAGCCCAAAAACGCTTTAGTCAAGCAATACATAAAACTGTTCGAGATGGAAGGTGTTGAGCTTGTCATCAATGACGATGCCCTTAAGTTGATCGTAAAGCAAGCCCTCAAACGCAAAACCGGTGCCCGCGGACTTCGGTCTATCATGGAGCGCAGTATGCTGGATATTATGTTTACCCTGCCAACCATGCGTAATGTAAAACGTTGCATCATTACACGTGAAACCGTTGAATCCAATTCCCCTCCCGTTTACGAGAAGAGAAAAGCCTCAGCTTAAAATAGGTAATAGGTATAGAGGTATAGTATAGATTATAAAAAATCTGCCTGCTACTTAATTTATCTTATATTTCTACGTATAAGAATTAGATTAAGTTTGTTTGGTCAAGACACTTTATTCCTCTTTACCCTTATACCTTTTATCTGTCGCCATGTCTTTTTCCTCTACAAAAATAAAAATTACACTCGTTGTATTTTTAATCATTACGGCGGGTGGCTCGGTAATATATACCCAGTTCCTTATCGACAGCATTCGTGAAAAGGAACGGTCCAGTGTTGAGCTGTGGGCTAAAGCAATGAATTATATAAGTATCCCCCATTATAGCGAAACACGTGAGGATATTGAAGCTATTGGAACGGAGATTGAAAGAAATCCGAATATTAGCAGAGCGCAGAAATTACGTTGGTCACGAATTTTAAACCGAGCAGAATCTGATCTTGGCAATTCAGCCCTTGATTTTGTGGCATCCGAATTAATCATCAAAAACCGTTTCGAAATACCCTCGATCGTTGTTGATGAAGAGCAGAAAATATTACATCATCGTAATGCCGACAACCGTGAAATGAACGCATCTTTAATTGCAGAATTTCGAGATTTAAATTTCCCCATTTACATTACGGTCGGTACGCAAAATTTTAGTGAACAGCACCGCATTTACTATGGGGAAAGTAGCACTATTCGTTCGCTTCGTTATTTCCCGTATATCCAATTTGGGTTGCTCGCTGTTTTTCTTGGAATAGGTTATTTAAGTTTGAGCAGTATAAAAAGAACCGAGCAATCAAGCTTATGGGTAGGAATGGCCAAGGAGGCCGCTCATCAATTAGGTACCCCTCTTTCCAGCTTGTATGGTTGGGTAGAATTGCTTAAAGACCAAACCAACGACGATGCTTCGCTCAACATTATTCATGAATTGAAGAATGATCTGCAACGCGTAGAAAGTGTGGCCGAAAGGTTTAATCAAATAGGATCTGAACCTAAATTAAAAGTCCAGCGTATTGCAACGGTAATTGATGAAGTTAGTGATTATCTGGAGCGCCGATTACCTCAATTAGGTAAAAATGTATCGTTCAAGGTTAATAACCAAAGTGACGTTCGTGCTGAACTTAACTCGGTATTATTTGCCTGGTCGATTGAAAACCTCATCAAAAATGCGATGGATGCTATGGAGACTAATCAGGAAAGCTCCATGGTAAGCATTGAATCCAGGCAAATTGAAGACCTTGCCATAATTGATATTTCGGATACCGGGCGTGGTATGGAAAAGAAATACTTCAATGAGGTATTTAACCCTGGCTTCAGCACCAAGAAACGGGGTTGGGGCCTTGGCCTCTCATTGACCAAACGTATTGTAGAGGAGTACCACAATGGTAAAGTATATATCCTGAAATCTGCTCCTGGTAAAGGCACAACATTTAGAATAGAACTCCCCGTCTCTCATTAATAAGTTAGGCTTACACCTTAAATCGGTTAACTTGTTCGTTTCCCTTCATATCAACTGCAACCGTTTCAAATATAACGGCTAAAGTTTATCAAACGCATTAAATGTTAGGACAACCAGTACAATGAAGGTCCCCACTAATACCATGATAGCATTCGTTACGGTTATATTTGCAATTTCTTGTTCTAATCGCAATGAAGGGAATATTATGCAGACAAACCAAGAAAAGTATTCTATTGCCATTCATGGTGGTGCAGGTGTAATTTCAAAAGATATAGAGGATGGTGTCCGGGAGGAATACCTGAAATCTTTGTCTGCATCATTGAAATTAGGAGAGCAAATTCTCAAAGAGGGCGGAACCAGTCTTGACGCCGTTGTGGCTGCAGTCCGGCATATGGAAGATGATCCAAAATTTAATGCCGGGAAGGGTGCTGTATACACTAGTGATGGCGGACATGAATTAGATGCTTCCATTATGGATGGCAGCAATTTGGAAACAGGTGCCGTGGCAGGTGTGAAAACTATAAAAAACCCGATTACCCTTGCCAGAAAAGTAATGGAAGAATCACGTCATGTACTTTTTGCTGCTGAGGGAGCAGAGCTTTTTGCCGATGAGACCAATGTGGAAAGAGTGGATGAATCTTATTTCAATACCGAACACCGCTACAACCAATTATTGAGGGCACGTGAACAAGGTGCTGTTTTATTGGACCATACCAAAGAAGAGTTTGACAAAGACAGGCTCGATTTTGATGAAAATAAAATGGGCACTGTCGGTGCTGTAGCCCTTGACCAGCACGGGAATTTGGCAGCTGCTACCTCTACCGGTGGTATGACGAACAAGCAACCCGGGCGCATGGGTGATTCTCCCATTGTAGGGGCCGGAACCTATGCTGATAATAATACCGCTGCCATTTCAGCTACCGGTGCCGGTGAAGAATTTATCAGGAATGTTGTAGCTTATCAAATTGCAGCCATTATGGAATATAAAGGTTCCAGCCTGGAAGAAGCCGCAAACCATGTCATTTTCGAAAAGCTTGGCCCCGGTGATGGAGGCGTTATCGCTGTGGGGAAAGATGGTTCCATATCCATGCCTTTTAGCTCTCCCGGCATGTTCCGCGGCTCTGCAAACTCTGAAGGATTATTTGATGTAAGAATATGGGAGTAAAAGCCCCTGCTGTCAATAAATCAAGCTTTAGTCTCTAAAACTTCAACATTATCTTCAACCCGGGAGAGAAACCGTTCGATTAGGTGAACAATGATCTTGCCCCCCTTGCTGTTTTTATGAAGGAGGTCAGGCGTTAGTAGAAAGCCATTTTTTTGAGAGATATCATCCCAGCTTTTGCCGAGAACGTACCGTTTAAATGCTGTCCGCCTAAATAAGCGACTGCCTTTTTTATAGGAGCAAGTGCTAATGTGATTGAGCGACTGCAACAATTCCCTTTCTCTTTCATTCAACGGCAAATAGGAAATACCATATTCATCAGCTACCTTTTTAGTGATGGCAGAATACTCAGCCGACCAGTGATTACTTTCTTCCTCCAGGTCTTCACCAACCATTGGCGGTGAAATTAAAGCCAGGTGCGCTGTAGTTTCCGCCTGAAGCCGTTGTATAATAAATCCCAGGTTCTCCTTGAACCAATCCGGTGATGGTGTATACGGCAAATTATTAGACTTCTTGTACCTCTTCTCGTTCTTTTTGCTCAGAAAGGCATCAATCTCATATGATCCCACCAAAATCGTAATAAAATCAGGCTGAAGCTTAATGATCGGATCAAGGCGCTGCAGTACATTCCAGGCCAGATCATTACCTAATCCTGCATTGATAAAGTCAAAATCACGGTTATGCGGCTTTGTTGAAAGATGCTGAACATAATTGAAACTTCGGGTTCCCTGGGTGATGCTATCACCAATGCAGACAATGCGTTTCTTGCCACTACCAAATGTATAATTTCCCGGCCTAACGTCAGGAAGGGCATTAACTTTTTTCTTTACATAAAAAGTTAGCACCACTGCAAGCAGGGCGAATACAGCCGTTATAATGGGCAGAAAATATAAGTCCATAAAAATTTGAACGAAATAAAGAGCTTCAGGTGCCAATAAAGGTTAAAAAATCTTAACTAAGTTAATGGGATTTGAGATATCACACAATCTTTTCCAGCATAATTTTTATACTACTTTGGTTAAGATTAAGTTAAAAGGCCGGTTATCCGCCCTTTTATGCATCCTGCCTATCAAAAGTCCTGCTGATTTGACCGTTGCGCTTTAACTCATTCTATCTGCCGGCAGTCTTGATTTTTCCAGTTCATCTTTCAAAAACTTGCCGGTATAGCTTTCCTTAACCTCAGCAACTTGTTCAGGGGTTCCCTCCGCGATGATCTCACCGCCTTCATGGCCTCCCTCCGGACCGATATCAACCACCCAATCGGAGGCTTTTATGAGATCCAGGTTGTGCTCAATTACGATTACGGTGTTTCCTTTGTCTACAAGCTTCCGAATTACGCTGACGAGCATTTTAACGTCATCGAAATGAAGTCCGGTTGTGGGTTCATCCATGATGTAAAGGGTGTCGCCGGTGCCGATCTTGGCAAGCTCACGAGCAAGCTTGATACGCTGGGCCTCGCCCCCCGACAGGGTCACGCTTGATTGCCCGATGGTGAGATACCCCAGCCCGACCGCATCCAGTGTTTCCAAGACCCGTTTGATACGCGGTACAGCATCAAAAAACCCAAGCCCCTCACTTACAGGCATCTTCAGTACGTCCGAAATATTTTTGCCTTTATAATGGACCTCAAGGGTATCACGATTATAGCGGTCGCCTTTGCAGACTTCGCAGGTTACATAAACATCCGGAAGAAAGTTCATTTCAATTTTCCTCACGCCGTCGCCCTTACACTCCTCGCAACGGCCCCCTTTTACGTTGAAGGAAAACCGGCCTCCACCGTAACCACGTATTTTAGCTTCCGGAAGCTCCGCAAAAAGCAGACGAATATAGTCAAAAACCTTGGTGTAGGTCCCGGGGTTAGATCGTGGCGTTCTTCCGATAGGGCTTTGATCAATAGAGATAATTTTATTCAGGTTATCCAGGCCCTCAATGGTATCGTAGGGTAGCGGGACCGTTTTAGCCTTATGGAAGTGTGAGCTTAATATGGGGACCAAAGTCTGGTTGATCAGGGAACTTTTTCCCCCTCCGCTCACGCCGGTCACACAAGTAAAGGTTCCCAATGGGATTGAAAGGTCAACGGATTTCAGGTTATGGCCGCGGGCACCCTTCAGGGTAAATGTTTTGCCGTTGCCTTCACTTCTGCTCTCGGGATATGGAATGGATACCGAGTAGTTAAGATATTTCGCTGTGGCGGATTCCGCATCAAGTTCTTCCGGCTTGCCTGAGGTAACGATATACCCCCCGTTTATGCCGGCCCCCGGTCCCAGATCAACTACAAAATCAGCATGTTCGATGGTTTCGCGGTCGTGCTCTACTACAATCACACTGTTGCCGAGATCACGCAGCGTTTCCAGAGAGCGGATAAGCTTGATATTATCGCGCTGATGCAGACCGATGCTGGGTTCATCCAGAACATAAAGTACGCCTACAAGCTGTGTCCCTATTTGTGTGGCCAGGCGAATTCGCTGAGCTTCCCCCCCGCTCAGGGTCCGTGCTTCGCGATTAAGGTTCAGATAAGTAAGGCCCACATTCATAAGGAAATCAATCCGGTCTCTGATTTCCTTCAGGACCTGGCTGCCAATAAGCATCTGACGCTCAGATAATTCAAGGCTATACACCGTTTCGCGGAGCGTTTTGATATCAAGATTTACAATTTGGTCAATAGAGTAACCTCCCACTTTATACGATAAGGCTTCTTTGTTAAGTCGCCCGCCGTGACATGCCGGACACGTAGTCTGCTGCATGAATGATTTGGCACCTTCCTGGCGTTTACCGGATTTGCTCTCTGCATATTGATCGCGGACCAGTGATTTTAATCCCGAAAAAACATGCTTATACGTCACACTGGTATTCCTGAAGTCATAACTGACATCGAAGAGGCGATCACCACTTCCTTCCATTAACATATCCGTCAGCTCGTCGGGATAATCTTTTACCGGAGTATCGAAATCAGCATCGAATTCCTTTAAAATAGCCTGAAGCTGTTTAAATATGAAAATTTCACGCGGCTTACCTATATATCGGATGGCACCTTCCTTAATACTAAGCTCGTGGTTGGGGATGACCAAATCGGGATCAGCATCGTAGCTGTAACCCAGGCCGGAACATTTCGGACAAGCCCCGTATGGTGAATTGAAAGAAAAGAGATTAGGTGCGGGATCATCGTAAGCCACCCCGCTTTCAGCGTCAAACAGTTTCTGAGAAAAGAGCATGTCCCGATTTTCCCCGGGATGATCGCCCTGAACACTGAGAATCACGGTCCCATCGGCCATTTCAAGGGCCATTTCAACGCTCTGTGCAATTCTACCCCGGCTTTTCTCACTAATGACAAAACGATCAACGACAACTTCAATATCATGTGTCTTGTAACGATCGGCTTGCATACCTTTTTCTATCTCGCGAAACTCACCGTCTACCCTGACCCTGATAAATCCTTGTTTGAGTGTTTGTTCAAAAAGTTCACGGTAATGCCCTTTTCGTCCACGAACGATTGGGGCCAGGCAATACACCTTGGTACCATTCTCAAGCTTCAGGATGGACTCGACAACCTCCTCGGTACTTTGCTTTTTCATAGGCATGCCGGTCTTCCAGGAATAGGGTATTCCCACCCGGGCATACAGGAGGCGCAGGTAATCGTAAATCTCTGTTGCTGTGCCAACCGTAGAGCGTGGGTTCCGGTTGGTGGTTTTCTGGTCTATGGAGATTACCGGGGATAATCCGTCTATAAAATCCACGTCGGGACGTTCCATCATACCCAGAAATTGTCTGGCATAAGCGGAAAGGGATTCCATAAACCGGCGTTGTCCTTCGGCGTAAATTGTATCAAATGCCAGAGACGACTTTCCCGATCCGGAAAGTCCGGTGATCACCACAAATTCGTCTCTTGGAATGTCGATGTCAATATTTTTAAGGTTATGCTCCCGGGCCCCGCGGATGGTTATGGATGATCGCAATACGTTATCAGCTTTTGGTTGTTAAAAAAGGGGTGAAATAAGGAATAATAATAACTGGCAATTTTAGCTAACGAAAAACTAATAAATACCTTGCGCACGGCTTTGATATTTGAAATGGTGAAAGCACTAAGTACCACAGTTAAAAAGCCTTGAGGAACAGTCAATAAATCTAAACAGGATTGATCTATTTATCAACCCGATAACCTATGGCTATTCCTGTCCCCTGCCAGGCCCTGCATTACTCCACTGTTTGACCGTTGCTTCTCCGGAGCTACTCCGGGAATTCCCGGAGTAGCTCCGGAGTAGCAACGGTCAAATGCTGTAGAAACCCAAAGGCGGAACAGGCGGCGGCCCGGCGACGC
>JBBDMV010000050.1:0-30088 GCA_040878115.1 Balneolales bacterium | reverse complement strand
CCGACATCTTAAAGAAACTCGTCAGCTTTGATAGCCTCAGCAGCCAGGAAAAAGAACTGGTTAACTGGCTTGAACAAGCTGTCAGGGAAACAGGCGCCCTTGAAATAGAGCGGCATGGTGATAACCTGATCTTTCATCTTGGATCGGGTGAACCCTGGCTTCTTCTCAATTCTCATTCTGATGTTGTCCCCCCCTCGCCCAGTCATTATGGGGACCCGTTTGCACCTGTTGAGAAGGATGGCAAAATCTATGGCCGTGGTACAACCGACGCCAAAGGCTGCGGAACGGGTATGCTAAAAGCACTGCTGGAGTTATCTCAGGAAGGCTTTAAACCTAATGGACGTGCCAGTTTTGCTTTAACCGTTTGTGAAGAAACCTGCGGTGCAGGAAACGGAATGGATTTCCTTCGCAGTATCATCAAAAAACCTGACGCCGCTATTATCGGCGAACCTACAACGCTGGCACCTTGTATCGCCCAAAAAGGATTATTCATACTTAAAGTGAAAACGGATGGGGTTTCCGGTCATGCCGCCCGCGTTCAGGGGAAAAATGCATTGTATGAAATGGCTGCCGTTTTGGAAAAATTAAAGACTATTTCCTTTGAAACAGAAAACTCCTTTATCGGAAAAACAAAAATTACACCTACGGTAATCAATGGCGGCACGGTTAAAAACGCGTATCCGGAATACTGCGAGCTAATGGTGGATATCCGGACCATACCAGAGGTTACTACGGACCATATTCTGGATAAGCTAAAAAGCGAACTGGATGCCGAAATCGAAGTGTTTAGCAACCGGCTTGTTTCCACTCAAACCGACCCTTCCGAAAAGATAGCTCAGGCAGCACTGAAGGCATCCGGCAAAGATTTCTTTGGTTCTCCAACAGCCTCTGATTGGGTGTTCCTTAAAGATGTACCGGCCGTAAAAATAGGCCCGGGACACAGTCAGGTATCCCACACCCGCGATGAATGCATTGAAGTAGAACAGCTCGAACGCGGGGTTGGGGTCTATAAAGAAATTATCAAGAATTATTTTTCGTCATAATAGTGTAGGGTAATGAGGTACAGGGTCGAATATTATCAACTGACTTTTATAGTTAAACCCTATACCTTTATACCCTATGCTTTAAATCCCCCAGTTTATTTTTAAACTTACAAAATAGGACAGTCCGGCAGCGTCGGGAATACATCTTCTGGTTTCTTTCATAGTTTTTAAGTAGGTTTTTCTCCACTGTTTATGTAATCCTATCATTTTCCACACATGACCGGCTTAGCACTTCATCACAGCCCTGCCGAACTATACCGATTCCTGGTTGACCGCGTGAAGTCGGTACCTGAAAAAAAACTTATCCTTGTACGCTCGCAGGCTACAAAGCGTTTTCTGGTGCGGGAGTTACAAAAAGAGCTGGATTTCTTTGCTCCTAAAATTGAGACCCTGGAATCCTGGTTAGATGATCTGACTACACTAAGTTTTGAGGAACCTGAACGGCCCGGCTTAATTTTAAGTCCTGACGAAAGAGTTCTGGTTTTAGAGGATTGGCTTCGAAATCACACCAAAGAAGCCTATCGTGTATTTGCCGGACCTCAGTCTGTTCAGGCCATTTCCAATATCATTGCGGATTTGAGGCGAGCTAATATCCCATTGGAGCGCCTATCTAACGAAATCGATGAGAAAAGCTTTTTTGGCACTCCTCACTTTGCCGCCTTACTGAAAGACTATCAGGCTTTTCTGCTTAAGAATAAACGAGTGGATCGCGAACAACTGCCTACTTTATTAAAACAGCCCGATCCCGGACTCATCCCTCAGGATGAAATCATTCTGTACGAACCGAACTACCTTTTTGCCGGGCAGAAAAAAGGATTCGAAGTAGTCCTGGATTTTTGTGAAAGTGCCAGAGAAAAAAAAATCACACTTATTCAGTTTATTCCAGAGTCAGCTGATCAGGAAAATATATCTGTCCAGCTGGTAGATTGGTTTAAGAATAAAGCCAGGGCTATCGAGTATTTAATGGTAGAGAATAATAATATTAACACACCATCATCTCTAAATGGATCTCCCAAACCAAACCGCCCTTTATACACGCAGACCTGGCACAATCCAAGAACCGAGCTAGACCAAACGCTGCGTCAGATTTGCCGCAATATTAATCAGGCAAAGCCCGGTGAACATGGGTCACGTTGCGAAGATTATGTAATATTAGGTGGTGATATCAGCAGATATGAGCATTTTGCCGAGCCATTGGCGCGGCGTTATGCTCTACCCGTGTATAGCAGCCGTGGGCCATCTTTGATCAGCCATCCGGTTGTCCGTCGTCTTTTGAAATTGCTCCGGCTAATACCTGAAGGATTTCAGATTGACGATGTATATCAAATCTTTGCTGACAATCAGGTTCGCCTGCCTCGCCTGGAACACAATGTGGATTCCACACCAAACATCCGGAGCTTTTCTCAGTTTTGCAGACATTATAATCTACGCACGCTTAGTGAAGCTGATGAACAACTTAATTCCATTTTTGACAGTCAAAAATCCAATGTTCATAATCAGGCCCAAACGCGGGGGGATTTTGATGAAGCGAGGGAGCTTATGAAACTGGAAAACAATCGCCTGTTCTATCAGAATGTGATCAAGCATCTTTTAGCGTTTAAAGAAAAGTACACCATTGATGGAATACGTCCACTGAAGTTTTGGGTCAACCATTCCCGCGAGTTGCTCTCCATGCCTGAAAACTTGTTCAGCAGCGAGGCTAATGTAGTGCGATCGAAAATGCTGGATACACTTCAAGAGATCCTGGAAACACATGATCGTCTGGGTCTTTCACCCGAATTGGACCATGATGGTTTTACTGATATTCTAAAGCTTTCCATCGAAAAGCAGCGTGAAAAACCAAAGGAGCACCCGGAAGGTATTTTACTCACCCAGGCAGGTTATTTTTCCGATACTTTCGGAAAGACGGTATTTCTGCTCGGTATGAACGAGGGCGGTTTCCCGGCAGGTGAGCACATGGATTACCTGCAATTTCGATACGAGGAAAAGCTTTCAGGCATGTTGTACCAGGCCCGGCCGGACAATTACCTGGAAGCTCGCCTGGAACTGATGCGGCAATTGGCAGGGGCCAAACGTTTATATATATCACGTCCCGAGCATGTAAATCAGAAGAAGGTAATTGGCTCTTCCTTATGGCAGGACCTTCTACTTGAAATAGAAGGTAATGGCAAGGAAAAGGTACTTTGGCCAAAAGAATCTGTCAATTTACAACTTTGCCAGAGTGATGTACATGAACAGTTGGCAAGTAATATATTTATCCAAACTAGTTCACTACTTAATGAGCATCAACCTACCCATTCCCAACTTGTTTCAGCCATAACCAATGACAGGGAGAACCCTGAAACCATGAATTGCTATGATGGCATTCTTAGCGGTATTGAATACCCGGAATATAAAAACATTCTTTCCCGGCAGATAAACAATTGGTGGGAAAGAAATGCCCCAAATGATACGGTCCAAACATCCATTTCCCGCCTTGACGAATATGCAAGCTCACCTTTGGATTACTTTTTTAATCGTGTGCTTAGGCTTAGTCCCCCTGAAATATACCGGTATGAGGCTGAGTCGGATATCAAAGGGAAATTGCTGCACGAAATACTTCAGGCGTTTTATACTGCTGATACGGCTTATGCAACTAAAAACGTGCAGCTCGTCTGGCCGGAAGATGATCCTGAAGCGGCACAGCTTCGCATGAAGGAAATCACCGAATCGCTACTTGAAGAATACCGCAATCAACTCGGTTACAAAGATTCACCATTTCCTGATATCCTGATTAATAATATACAACGGATCACCAAATGGTTCTTGGGATACGAGCCTTCACTGCGAGAAGCTCTTATTGAAGAGACCGGGGAAATGCGGCCGGCAACTATGTTCCGGCATCCGCATTTCTCTATGGAATACCGCTGGGCCCTGCTTCGCGATTATGGGGACATCAAAGCCCGTATCATTGGCGTGATCGACCGCATCGATGTTGATGAGAAGTCAGAAATGGCTATTGTTTACGATTATAAAACAGGAGCGTATGGCATTGATGATTTTCGTAAAAACATCAACTGCGGAGAAAGCTTTCAGCTTCCTATTTACGCTTTAGCCGTTTTTGATAAAGGCATTGATTCTTTTGCCGGGGGTTACTATAGCCTGCCCATGAACAAGTCAAGAAAGGATGTAAATGCTAAATACGTGATCGGTGATTTAAATCTATTCGATGCATCCATTTTGCAAAAAAAGAGATCAACTACGACTATGGGAATTATGGGAGTTCAGCAGTTGAAACATTTTCTGCAAAAAATGGAAAATGAACGTTTGGTGTGGATTCTGAGAAACCTTCGTAAAGGTACTTTCAATACATCACTTAGTGGGCAGCCCAAATATTCTAACTTTAAATGGATTTCTCGCTACGACAGTAAAGTCCAAAAAGAACGTATGAATGTCGAAGAGCTTCGCAGGCTGAAAACTGATCATCCTAATCAATTGCTGCGCTATTATGTACCGCTGGAAATTTTGCCGTCAAATTAAACGCCCCCTTTCAAACCAGCGGATGCAGAGCGGTTTAATATCCATCAGACTATCTGCTTCATTAAAAACCTGAGCACCCGGTCCATGAACAAAAAGAGGCACATCATTCAAGGTGTGTGATTTTGTTGACAGGTCCTCAACATTACCATGATCGCTAACCAGCAGGACAGTGTGATTTTCCTCATTTTCTGATAGAATTGTTCCCAGAAAATCATTGAATCGTTGTATCACCCAATCCGCTTTTTCGAAATCTTTTTCATGGCCAGCTTTGTCAGTAAGATAATACTCGGCCAGAATAAGGTCGTGCTCACCGGCTTTTTTTAAAACCCTGTGTGCTGCTTGTTCCGCGGTGATTTGCGGGACTTCCAAGTCCAGAACAGAATGCCATACATCCTGAAGAATTTCAGCGGTTATCGCATGTCCATTGATTACTTCCTCAACTGTATTCAGAGGAATATCAGCTCCCAATGACATCAGTGTGGTACAGCTCCATCTGTTTTTAAGTTTTGCTCTATCGAAGAATATTTTTGGATACGCGTTCATGAAATAGCAGCTGTGCCCCGCCTTCTGAAGGCTATTAAAAAGGCTCTCTTCCTCTAATAAAGCCCTGGTTTTCGAATGAGGATAAGGACCAAAATGGCGTCCGACTAATTTGGCTGCATTTCTTCCGGAGAAAATAGTGGCCTGCCCTGTACCACTTTGAGGTAATCCTTCGACCGAAAGCCGGGTATCAACTGCTTTAAACAGATGCTCTTCCTTCAAAACAGGTTCAAACCCCTGCAAAAAAGCCTGATCACCGGCGGCTTTTTCAAAAAATGGATACTTTTTGTTATGAAAAGGGTTGCTTACACAGGGTAAGCCCATCCCCACACCGTCAATAAATAGGAAAATCAGGGACATATCATGCTAAGTTGTCAAATCTATTTCCAACTGAAATAAGCTAATCTTTTCATTTTTAGAGAATATAAAACGTAACACTTTTCTTATAATTCTAATTTAGCAACTTTAATTGCAACATAAATATCCACCTCCTCATTCTCCGTTTATAATACAAAGATCAGAAGATCAAAATCTGATCTCTGGATTATTCATCCTTTTTATTCTTTTCAATTATCAAAGTTACCGGACCATCGTTCACCAGGCTAACATCCATCATGGCCGCAAAACGACCTGTTTCCACATCAATTCCATAATTATTTCCCCAGTACTGCACCATTTCATCATATAAATCCTCAGCCTTTTCAGGTTGGGCAGACTCTATAAAACTGGGACGGGTTCCTTTTTTTACCTCCCCGTAAAGCGTGAATTGTGAGACCACCAATAGTTCTCCGCTTATATCAAGAACTGATTTGTTCATTTTTCCTTCCTCATCCTCAAAAACGCGGAGTTTGGCAATTTTGTCGGCAACCCACTGCATTTCTTCAGTACCATCGTTTTTGTGCACGGCAACCAGAAGAAGCAACCCTTTGCCGATTTTCCCTGTAATCTTATGGTCTACTTTTACCGATGCCTGACTAACGCGCTGTACTACGACTTTCATGAAATAGAATTAATGTGGGAAATGGTGTGGATAAACAGCTCACAAGTTGTGGGTGAAAAGAATCAGAATATTCCAAAAAAACTTATACACCCTCGTGAACAAAAAATGTATCTTCATCAACAGTGTGAAAGAATAACTTTTTCTGTTAACAAAAGAAAAGAGTTTTTATGTGTGATACATGGGATTTTGTTAACAAAGCTTACAATATGATTAAGGAATGAGCTATCTAGCCTATCCTTGTCCACATAATTATCCACTTATCAACAACAACCAAGATTTCTAATCCGCATGGTAAAGTTATCCACTTCCCCACAGGCTCTACTATTATAAAAAAGAAACTTAAAAATTATTTATTAATCGAAAAGAGGTGTGGATAACCTGAAAACCCTTTCAGACACATTTAATAAAAAATCCATTCAGCGTATTTTCTATAAACACAGCTTATATAATGGCTTATGCTAAAGACCAACGAGTAACTTCCATCCGTTATGCATTACCTTAAATCAAGCAATACAATGGGACTTTTTAGGCCCTCTTAATTTTAATGTATACTCCATAAATTCCTTATCAAATGGTCATTTAAGAATTGCACAAGTTATCAACTTGCCAGATTTTAGAGTTCAAGCTAACGTGAGATACTTTAATACATCTTTTGTAAAAAGGGAAAAGGCTTAATGGATTATTATTTTCTTTGAAAAAACGACAGTGAAACCATAAGTTATTTTTTTATAATACATCATCCTATAATAGTGCAAATCCAAAAACTTCTAGATCAGGCTCTCGAGGCGGTAGATTCCGAAATAAAAGCAGTGTTGGAAAAGCCGGCTCAAGATGTTCTTTGGTCAGGTACTAAAGACTCTAAAGCTGGCGGTGGAAATTACTACCGTTTTGATACCACTAATCCGTCGCTTCGGTTTGCTGAAAAGTTTAAAGCCAGGATTGGGGATAAAACCTGTGAAGTGACGGCAACCGAGTTTCCTGACAAGGGTATAGTTATGAAGTTCCCTAAAAACGAAGGGAATTTTATTCCTGAAGTTCATCTCGAATGGGAAAATGATTTCATCTTAAGGAAAGTAAGAGAACATATACTGGTTATTAAAGAAAGTAACAGTAAAGAGAAACTCAGTCAGATAAAAACCCTTTTTTTTCCAAACCCCTCAACGAAATCACCTAAAGCAACAGTCATAATAAAGGATGATGGCGACAGGAATGATTCCCAGATAAAGGGAATAGAAATGGCTATTCGTGAGCCGGTAAGTTTTATTTGGGGTCCGCCGGGAACGGGGAAAACTTCTACTCTCGGTTATATCATCGCTAATTATCTGTTACAGGGCAAGCGGGTGCTGTTTGCATCCAACACCAATCGGGCCGTGGATGTTGGGATGATTAGTACCATACAGGCTCTCACCCTTCTAGGCAAAAGTGAAATCCGGCCGGATATAACACGGTACGGAGAGGCTACGCTTGATCAAAAAGGCTTGGAAGACATTCTTTTTGAAAATCAACTGGAGATAATATCAAAACAGCAAAAAGACAAAACCGTACGCATATATCAGTTTCTGGAAGAGTTTAAGACACTTAGAGACCAATATCAGGAATACGAGTTTCACAAAAAGAAGATACCTCCCGAATTGTCTTTACGACTAGAGATGCTCACCAGTAAAATTGAAGATCTAGGCGGTGAAGAAGCAATAGAGCAAGATTTGACTGATGAAGCATCAAACCTGGAACAATTAGCCTATAAAACTTTGAAGTCCAAGAGACTTGTCGGTACTACTTTGGCCAGGGTTTGTACTTCTGATATTCTTCATTCCCAAAAATTCGATGCTGTGGTAGTAGATGAAGCTTCTATGGCTAACCTGCCTTACCTGATCGTGCTAGCCTCCAAAGCTAAATCACATATGGTGATGGTCGGAGATCCGATGCAGCTCCCTCCTATTTCCATTACCAACGACCGGACAGCCAAAGATTTTCTGGAGAAGGATATTTTCGGTTTTGCTTCCCAGGCTAAAACCACTGAAGAACTATTTCTCTGGCATGATGCCAACCCCAACAGTACAGGTTTTTTTGACACACAATATCGTTTAAACAGTGATTTAGCCGATGTTATCAGCCGGGTATTCTACGAAGGGCGTTTAAAAACGGCTATAAACAAGCAGAAGCCTAAGCGCAAGGGGAAAAAATCCATGCATGTTATCAATAGTGCACCGAGAAAACCTTTTATTGTGAAGAAGAGCGGCAGCCAGGGCTTTCAGCCACAAAATGAAGCTCATGAAGATCTGGTAATGGAAATGGTGGAAGGTCTGGTAATGCGCAAAAACCTGCCAATGCGGGAAATCGGCGTTATTGTACCCTTTCGCTCAACGGCTTGGGGCTTGCGAAAAAAACTCACCAAAGCAGGTTACGGGGAGGTAGAAGTCGGTACCATTCACACCTTCCAGGGGCGCGAGAAGCTGGCTATTATCTTCGATACGGTTATGAGCGGTGAAATGCAAAATAGCAAGGTAAGACATTACTCGGTTCGGCCATTTGATGAAACGAAAAACGGTCTGAGTGTTCCGAGACTGCTCAATGTAGCCTTTTCGCGAAGCAAGGAAAATTTATATGTGGTGTGCGACATGGTCCATATCCGAAAGGTTTACGGAGATAAGTTTTTGGGCAAGCTGTTAATAGAAATGAAGTGATGGGGGTTAGTTTAGTTTTTAGTTTAGTGTTTAGAGTTTGAGTGAGCCTTGTGTTGATGCCTAAATGAGGTTGACATTTATATGGTTGACAAAGCTAAGCTACGTTAAGCGTAGCGAAACAACTAAAAACTAAAAACCAGAAACTAAAAACTAACCCCCGCAACCGTCATTTCCCTTTTCCCAAGGATGCCGGGAACCCGGGTTGGTAACCATCCTGCCCGGGCCATAGCATCCCGGGCCCTTACAGCGGAACTATAGGTGGATAGCGTGACTTTTTCACTTGAGTGCGCTCTCAGTTTTGCGAAAGCTTCGGTAGACCAAAGTTCGGCATTCACCCCGGGCGAAAAGGCATCGTGCAGAATAAAGTCTGCTTTTAATGAGTCCATCTGAAAGTCCTCGAAAAGCCCATTGTATAGATTCAGTTCTATATCTTCGGTAACAGTAAATGTATTTATACCGGGTGATGCCTCGAAGAAACCCGGCAAAGACTTTATTAGATACGGATGTTTTAAAAATGAAGCATAGTTCAGCTTCGCTGCTGTTTCAGGTGCAATCAAATTCGACTCAATGGAGTAAAACTTAACTTTGGATGATGAATTAATGCTCTCGTGCATATCCGCCAGCAGCATCAGGTTCAGTCCGGTACCAAAACCGACTTCCAGTACCGAGAAATCATGGCCTTTTTGTAGGGCATCCTGCAATCCATTTACTTTGAAAAAAATATGAAGGCTTTCCTTTACCGCTCCGTTTGGATTGTGATAGTGCTGATTATACTGACTTGAAAATAGAGTATGGGAACCGTCTTTGCATTCAACAAGGGATGGTTGCTTTTTCATTTTTGTCCTTGCCTATTTTCTCAACATTTTGCCTGAGCGTACATCCGTAACTTCGCCCCCGTCTATAGCAAATTGACCATTTACCATTACGTAGTCGAAACCTTTAATGCTTTTCATGAAGTTAGATGTTATAGAAGGTGGATAAATAGTGCCAGACGACTACTTAGGATTACCCTGCTTTAGCTTACAATATTTACGCTTTCCCACTTTCAGTATATATTCGGAAGCATTTTTGAAATTGAGTTCATGGCTAATATCTGTTATCTTCTCGCCATCAATTGAAACACCGCCCTGTTTTACCAATCGGCGTGCTTCACTGGTACTAGGTGCGAAATTAGTTTCTTTGATGATGCCCAATAAATTTTGGATGCTGTTTTTTTCGAAAGCGAGTTCGGGGATATCGTCCGGTATTTCCTTATTGATGACCGTTTTCTGGAATTGGTCACGGGCTTTATTAGCGGCTTCTTCACTATGGTACATGCGTGTTAAGGTAAAAGCCAGATCGTGTTTGGCATTACGGGGGTCTATTTCTGCTTTTTCCTTGATCTCGGGAAGCAGATCTGATGGTGCATCAGTGACCAGCTCAAAGTAAGAGTAAATTAAATCATCAGGAATAGAAAGCGTTTTTCCATACATGTCATTCGGAAGTTCGTCCAGGCTTATATAGTTGTCATAAGATTTTGACATTTTCTGGCTACCATCCAGTCCCACGAGAAGCGGCATCATGAGGCATATTTGCTGTGGCAGCCCTTCTTCACGCTGAAGGTGCCGACCGATAAGTAAATTGAACTTTTGGTCTGTTCCACCCAATTCAACATCAGATTTAAGATGAACGGAATCCTGCCCCTGCGCCAGTGGGTATAAAAATTCATGCAGTGATATGGGTTCTTCCTTTTCGTAGCGATTGGTGAAATCATCGCGCTCGATCATACGGGCCAGGGTTACTTTGGAAGCCAGACGAATTACGTCTTCGAATGACATTTTGCCTAACCACTCGGAGTTGTATACTATTTTCGTCTTATCGGGATCAAGGATTTTGGAGGCTTGCTCGTAGTAACTCTTGGCATTCTCATGCATTTCCTCATGACTCAGCGATGGACGCGTTTTATTAGCCCCGGATGGATCACCTATCATGCCGGTGAAATCACCAATGATCAGAATGGCTTGATGTCCGAGGTCCTGGAACTGGCGCAATTTCCTCAAAATTACAGAGTGGCCCAAGTGCAGGTCGGGACGGGTTGGATCACAGCCGAGCTTAATTTTTAAAGGTGTTCCGGTCTTTTGGGAGTGTTCAAGCTTTTCCACCAACTCTTCTTCAGGCACAATTTCTACAGTGCCGCGACGGAGTATTGTTAGTTGTTCATCAACAGGAAGAAAATTCATTATTCCACAAATATTTTAATAATAATATTAACAAATGAAGGCATGTAAAACATGTCTTTTATTTTTACTGATTGCCAGGTAATTCTATAGAAGACTCGTTTTCCCAGATATCTTGCACAGCATCTACGAAATTACTTGCTCCAGGATATATGTTAGCCACCGTATTATAAGTTTCGGGAGCCAATTGAATGATATAGGGATAAAATAAAGAATCAGAGATTACTTCTTCTTCCGGAAGGTTGAAACCTGAAAATAAAAGTAAAATTATACTGATTACAAGACCGGCCTTAAAAGTGCTAAAAATAGAACCCAGTAACCGGTTTGGAATGCTTAGAAATGCTATTTTTAGAATCCCCTCAATTAAATAAATGACAATCTGTACAGCCAGTAACACGATTAAAAAAATGATCCCAAAAGAGAAATACGGGACAAAAGCCGTTTCGGTGTCCAACTGAACTTTCAGATAGGTTGAAAGTTCGGCCATATATTGAAAAGCAAAGAAAATGGCCAGGACCAAACCCACCGCACTAAGGAGTTCTCTAACAAGACCATTTCTATAACCACGAAAAGCAAACAAGAGCAGTGGGGCCAGAATTATTAAATCTATTAAATTCATCAGCTGAGTTGCTCTTTCACAACTTTGTTTATGAGCGCCCCGTCAGCCTTGCCTTTAAGTTGAGGCATTACCCTACCCATCACCTTGCCCATTTCCTGTGGAGAAGAGGCCCCGGTTTCATCAATCACACTCTTTACTACGTCACGAACCTCATCCTCACTAAGCATTTTTGGCAAATAAGACTCTATAATTGTCAGTTCTTCTTTTTCCTTATCAGCCAGATCTTTGCGCTCGTATTTTTCGTACTGATCGATAGATTCTTTGCGTTGCTTGGCTGATTTCATGATCACAGCATTAACCTGTTCATCCGAAAGCTCTCCCTCGCCGCCTTTACGTTCGCTAATTTCCTTTTGCAGAATAGCAGCTTTAAGTGAACGCAGGACATTTAGCCGTACAGCGTCTTTTTCTCTCATAGCCGTTTTTAAATCGGCAAGAATGTTTTTATAAATAGACATCGTAAAAGGGGTATATCAATTATTATTTAGTATAAACGTAATAAAATTACAGTTATTAATTTATGGTTATTGCAGGTTTATTGCGAGTGTTGAAAAAATTGAATTTTTTATGTCTTTAACATTTTTATACTGAAATGGATGGCTATTTCAAATAAAACACACAGGTTTTATTCCATTGTGAGCCTCAGTATCCTGTCGTCGTTCTCTCCCGGGTTTCCGCGTTTGCATCTCCATTGGGCAAGAAGGCAATGGACCACGGGATATCCAGGTTTTCCTGCCATATTTCTACATTGACACCCGCGGGTTCTTCAATAAATTCATCCTCAACGTCTTGAGGTACGTCTCCTATCACAATTTCCCCATTTCCATTATCATTTTGACCGTTACAGCCCAAAATTAATAAAGCCGGAATCATTATATATAAGCTTTTTGTCATTACTTGCCTTGTTTTAAAGGGTGGAATTTGTGAGCTTAAGTAATAAATATAAAAATATATATTTTATTTAAACATTCATAATCATTTTGTTAACAAGTATGCATGGAAATAACATGTTTTTAATGTTTATTTGCTTCATCTTTTTTGATAATACTCAGGGTTAAAGGTTCTTGGCCAATTTATCCTGGGTAATTTCACACTATGAAAGCCTTATTACTTGTTCATTATAGATCTGCACGATTAGTTTACTAAATGGCCGATACCGAATTGGTGATTGCAATAGATTTTGCAATCATTATCATTAGCGCAACTATTTTAAGCCTGATTGCCCGAAAGACGGGGCAGCCTGCGATTGTTGCTTATTTATTTACCGGACTTATTCTGGGGCCGGTATTTCTGGATGTCATTTCAGGATCACCAATAATTGAGCTCTTCTCTGAACTCGGTCTTGCGTTCTTGCTTTTTCTGATAGGCTTCGAAATGAACTTTGGAAATATACGGGGAATACTGAAGTCTGTGGTCAATATATCCATATACCAAACTATTCTTCAAACAGCTTTGGCCTTTCTGGTTGCTTACGCACTAGGATTTACAATGATGGAGACCGTAATCATTGCACTGTGCATGGTTTTTGGTGCGACCCCAATCATAGTAAAAATACTTGCAGATAAAAAGGAAACAGCAACCGTTGCCGGACGAATCAATATCGGTGTGTTAATTATTCAGGATATTTACCTGGTTATCCTGCTGGCTATTTTCAATGCTGAGTCGCTGGATGACCCGATGGAAATTCTTTTAAGCGTCGGCGAGGTCCTTTTCTTGTTGTCTTTGCTTGGGATTTTTGCCATTGCGGCCTCACGTTATATTCTGCCGCATATTTTCGAGTATACGGTAAGACAATCTCAAGCTTTTTTTGCCCAGGCCATAGCCTGGGGTTTTCTGTTTATATCTTTTACGGAATATTTGGACCTATCTGTAGAGATTGGCGCGTTTCTTGCCGGATTAAGCCTGGGGCAGCTTCGATATAGCGGAGAGTTAAAAGGCAGAGTCCGCCCTATTACAAACTTCTTTATGATCATCTTTTTTTCAAGTATTGGCCTTCAGGTCCAGGCTGAATATATATTGGTATACTGGCAAGAAGCGCTTATATCATCTGTTGCCCTTATGCTGGGAAACTTTCTGATCATGTTTTATCTCATCCGGCGCGAAAAGTTTGATATGAAAACTACCTTTACCGGTAGCATAAACATGGTCCAGGTTAGCGAATTTTCTTTAGTCGTTGGAGCATTAGCTGTATCCAGAGGCTTTATTGATGAGCAGGTCCTTGGGTATTTCAGCCTTATAGCCTTGGGGACAATGAGTGTTTCAACATACTTTGTTTATTACAACAATCAGATCTATTATAAATGCCAGGTTTTTTTAGAAAGGCTCCAACATCATGAAGAGCGCGATGTTAGCCTGGACGAGCTAAAAGGCCACGCTATTATAGTGGGTTATGATATTGTATCCCAGTATGTAATTCCACTGTTAAAAGAGCATTACAACAAAGTTGTTATTGTTGATAATGATCCTGACAGGGTCAATGAAGCAGAAGAAGATAATGTATTTTTTATTTTCGGTGATTTTAAACAGGAAGAGATCCGCAAAGAAGCCGGACTGAAAGACGCCGTTTTTATTTTAAACCTGTCGAGAGATATTAGGGTCAATGAAGCCATCTTAAATGGAGCTGATGAAGACGGCATAAAATTTTTAAGGGCAGTGAACACGGATTTAGCGTTTAGGTATTATAAAGAGGGGGCGCATTATGTGATAATTTATGATATAGTATCCCGGGAAAAAATAGCACAGTCTTTGGGAACCTACCTTAAAAGCCGCGATAAGTTCAAAAAGCTTATTGCCCAGGATATTGAGAATATAAAAAAGCAGGCAAGTTATGTTTGAAACTATTCTCGCCCTTACAATCATCTTTGTCACGGCGACTATAATGCTTGTGCTGTTTAATAGGCTGGGGCAGCCGCCAATCACGGCTTATATTATTACCGGTGTTGCTACAGGCTTTTTACTCGACGAGATCCTGTTGCTGGACCTTGTTCAACTGGGGATATTATTCCTTACATTTATTTTCGGGGTCAAAAGTGGGGCTGATGAGGTTATTAAAAATATTCATTATGGCCTTCAAGCTACACTGGGCCACTTGGCTATTATTTTTCCAGTTGCATTCGGGGCGGCTTACTTGCTTGGGTTTGATTATTTAAACGCTACATACTTTAGCATCGCTGCGGCCTTGAGCTCAACACTGGTCGGTTCGGAATATAGCATCGACCTTAAAGAACTCAATGTGGTGTACAGGCGGATATCGGAATCAGTGAATACCATTGAAGATTTCTTTGCTATTCTGATCATACTCATCATCTCCATTATTCCAATTTCAATAGGATCGGTTGGCATTAGCCTGTTGTATGGCTTACTCATAATCATGCTCAGCTATCTTGTTCGGCAGGCCATATTCCCTTGGTTAGTGAAAATGGTTAAAGGGTCTTCTGAATTCGTAATGCTCATAGGGCTTAGCATCTTATTTGGTTTTGTAGGTATAGCTGTGTACTTGGAAATCTCTATTCTTGTTGGCGCTTTTGCAGCGGGGATGGCCCTTTCAAAGCATCCGTATGAAATTAAGGTACTGGATACGATGGGTTCGTTAATGGAATTCTTCTCCATCATCTTTTTTGTCACCCTTGGTGCCCTGCTTGTGCTTCCGGACCTAAACGTTGTTAGTTACTCTCTTGCTATTATTGTCGTAACCATCATAATAAAGCCTACCATAATTACGCAATTACTGATCTGGCAGGGCTACAACAAACGTACCGCCATAAATACGGCACTCCAACTTGACCACGTAAGTGAATTTGCCTTAATGATCGCAATCCAGGCTTCATTAATGGGTTTAATTGAAACATCGTTATTTAACGCCATTGTAGTATCCGCAGTAATCACGATGACGTTAAGTTCTTATACCTCTGAATATGGTAATTTTATCTACCATCAACTGTCCAGGTACATTTTCACAAAAAAGGAACAACGAGATGGCCTAACTTTGTACACTGATGGATTAATAGAAAATCACATTATCGTAGTCGGTTATGGAGTAAAAGGGCAAATGATGGTCGAGCTATTAAAGGCAAGAGGCCAACTCGTCCTTGTTATTGAAAATGACCCAATATTGATTTCCAGACTTCAAACAAAAAGATGCAACTACCTCTTTGCTGATGCCGAGGATACCTTAACCTGGCAAAGTGCATTCGTTGACAAGGCGAGATTAGTAATCGTTACGGCCCCTAAGCTGCAGATTTCTGAGGCCGCTTTGGGCCAGGAAACATCAGCTGATATTATGGTCAGCTCTTACGATATGCGAGAAGCAACATACCTTTTAAGATCAGGCGCAATATACGTATTCATAACTTTGTACCTGGCCAGGGAACCTGTGGAAAGGGCCATTAAAAATATATTGGACGGCAATCCATCTGACATCCGCAAAGAGAACCAGAAGCTTTTGCAAGAACAAAGCCAGAATTCGCCATAGTATGGTAAATACTTTAAAATACCTTAAAAATTAATGCTCGCTAAATATGCTTATTTCGAAAAAGATTAACGTCTCGCTGGTCCCGACCTTGCTCTGAACTGCTCTTATACCCGTAACGGGAGTTCAATCTTTGGGTAGGAGCAGGGTAGGACCAGAGTAAGACCAGGCCCCTCGTAGGGTCAGTCATAAATGATCGTAAAATATAACCATAATGTGACGAAAAGCAGGCGGCTTCATAAGGATGACCAACATTAATATGATATTCGCTATATGAATGCGAATTTTCTAGTATGCCTAATAAAATTAGGTATGCCTTATTTTATTACAGATGTTACATCTTGTCATAAGGTTTTTTTATATACCCATTTTAGCTTTTGTTATTAATTGTTTCTTGTTCATCCACAGCTTATTTGAACAAGGGTACTCAAGATCTTTATAAGGGCAGTATAGTTCAATAAAGCCGGTGATCAGCAATATCGTAAAGGATGGGGAATCATCACCAATATTAGCTACTTTATTTTGATACGTCATCTGATATCTCCTTATCTTTGATCATTAAAATGGTTCTTCTTATAACCAGAAATATTATCATTAAGAATTAATAGATTTTTATCTCGTTATTTTTATTGAAAAGTTTGCAAAGTGTATAAACTACTCAATAGAGAATTATAAGAGTAATAAAAACAAATAGATAAATGAAATCCATCTATCCTGCGTATGATACTATTGTTGTTGGCGGCGGACATGCCGGCAGCGAGGCGGCAGCGGCAGCGGCCAACATGGGTAATAAAACACTTCTGATTACTATGAATCTTGGTGCGATTGCCCAGATGTCTTGTAATCCTGCGATTGGCGGAGTTGCCAAGGGGCAACTTGTTCGTGAGATAGATGCTTTGGGTGGACTGACCGGAATGGTAGCCGACCGGTCGGGAGTGCAGTTTAGGGTACTAAACAGAAGCAAGGGCCCTGCTATGTGGAGTCCGCGATCTCAAAATGATCGTATGCTCTATGCTACTACTATGAAGGAAAAGTTGGAGCAAATTCCTAACCTGGCTTTTAGGCAAGATAATGTGGTGGATATCCTGGTGAATGACCAGAACGAAGTATATGGGGTAATGACCCAGACCGGTCAGCAGTTTGATACAAAATCTGTGATTTTGACCAGCGGGACCTTTCTAAACGGTCTTATTCACATTGGTGAAAAACAATATGGGGGTGGTCGTTCCGGAGAAAAAGCATCTACCGGAATAACGGCATCTCTTGAAAACCTGGGGTTTCAGTCCGGAAGGTTAAAAACAGGGACTCCTCCCCGGCTTGACGGGCGTTCTATAAACTATGAACAACTTGAAGTACAATACGGCGATGAAGATCCCAGCCCGTTCTCCTTTATGACGGATAAGCTGCCTGGTGTGGAAGACCAAATGACCTGCTGGATTGGCTATACCAACAACAAAGTGCATGATATCTTACGCACCGGGTTTGAAAGGAGCCCCATGTTTAGCGGGCGTATTAAGTCTACGGGGCCCCGGTACTGCCCTTCTATTGAAGATAAAATTGATCGGTTTGCCGATAAAGATCGCCATCAACTATTTCTGGAACCCGAAGGCAGGAACACTAATGAGATGTACCTTAATGGCTTTTCCACTAGTCTTCCTGAAGATGTCCAGTATAAGTCTTTGCAAACGATACCGGGATTTGAAGAATGCATAATGGTCCGGCCGGGATATGCCATCGAGTACGATTACTTTCCGCCTCATCAGGTCAAGAGAAGTATGGAAACCAAATTGGTTTCCGGTCTCTTCTTCGCCGGGCAAATAAACGGCACTACGGGTTATGAAGAAGCGGCTTGCCAGGGGCTAATGGCCGGAATTAATGCTGCTCGCAAAATACAAGGTGATGGCTCTGTCGTTCTGCAACGGTCCGAAGGCTACATTGGGGTGCTTATTGATGACCTTGTAAGCAAAGGTACCGATGAGCCCTACCGTATGTTTACCTCAAGGGCTGAACACAGGATTTTATTACGTCAGGACAATGCCGATCTGCGACTTACGGAAATAGGCCATAAGATCGGGCTTGCTACAGATGAGCGGCTTAATAAGTTCTCGACAAAAAAAGACCAGATTGATAAGCTCCATAATTTTTTACTGGGTTACAGCGCTAAGCCGGACGTTTTCAATTCAATGCTTGAAGCCATAGGCACAACCGGACTGAAGCAATCCATCAAGATACCCAACCTGATCACCCGTCCCCATTTATCGATCAATCAACTCATGAGCGCTGATACAGAGTTGAAAGAGAAGGTTGCCTCCATAACCGACAATCCACTTGTAATTGAACAAGTAGAAATACAATTGAAATATAGCGGCTACATTGAGAAGGAATATGAGATGGTGGCGCAGATTAGCCGGGAAGAAAACCTGCATATCCCAGAGAAGATCCATTATGATAATATTAAAAGTCTCTCCACGGAAGGACGCTTAAAGCTGGTAAAGGTCCAACCCGAAACTATTGGTCAGGCAAGTCGCATTAGCGGGGTCTCGGCAAGTGACATTGCTGTCCTTATGGTATACATTAAAAACTGATGTTTCACGTGAAACATTCTCCTGGCAATATCATCAATGTTTCACGTGAAACATTGATGAAGCTAGACAAGATTTTCAAAGGTAATAGCTATAAGCTGGACAAGTACGCCGATCTTCTGTTGTGGTGGAATCGTAAAGTAAACCTGGTGAGCAGGAATTCCAGCAAAAAACATATCTTAGAGCACATCCGCCACAGCCTGATTCCTGTAGCCCTTGATTTGTATTCAGGCAACGAAACTATACTGGATACCGGTACGGGGGGTGGACTTCCCGGTATTCCTCTTGCTATTGCTCTGCCGGATTGCCGTTTTGTGCTTAATGATATTTCTGAAAAGAAATGCATGGTATTAAAGCAGATGGTTAAAGATCTGGGACTTTCTAATTGTGAAGTTAAGCCCGGTGATCTTGGTAAGCTGACCATTGTTGGTCCATGTATACTTACTACCAAGCACGCCTTTAAACTGAATGATCTTTTGTTTAAAGCAAAAGGCATAAATTGGGAGCAGGCTATTATATATAAAGGAACGAATTACCAGTCTGAACTCAACGAAACGAACGTTAAGGAGATAAAAGTCCAGGCTTATAATCTTTCATTGTTGGAGCCCGACACCTTCTATATTGGAAAATCAGTTTTAGTGGTGAAGAAAATGTAGTCTAATGCTTTTTGTGATTTATCTATAATAAAATCAAATAACTATAATTAGCGGTCATATTCTTAATTTGGGTGCTGAATAACAAAATCTTAAAAAGGTTCAGTCGCTCTTACTCTGTCCTTTTTTCGCAATGCGACAAGGCGGCACGAATAGCATAGGCGCTCCGGCAGGCTTCCCTGGTAGCCAATAATCCCTTTGTGTATTCTCGGTTGCCGGGTGCAATTCCGGAAAGCGTGGACGCTTTCCGGAGCGAGACAGATGGCTGATGGAGCGGAGGGTGATGGCTGATGGATGCTCCGTGAAGCGTCCACGCTTCACGGATTTGCACCCGTGACCCTGGCCTTTCAACACATTCAGTGGTTACCAACGGCCAGGGGTGATCAAGCGGTTGAATACTTTTCCTGTTTTCCGCAAGATTTTGTCTTGCCTGTATCGCCTTTACAGGGCTTGGATGTGTGGGAAATCGTTTGTCCCAGGGTTTACACCCTGGACTGCATTATGTTACCCTTTCAGGGCAAAGGTCGCTGCATAGGGTTATAATTATTCGGTCTGCATTGCGGAAAACAGGAGGTACAGCCATAAAGTCTAATGCCAAGCTTGCTACTTTGAAATAGCAAAGCAGATCGATCCCGTTTTGTTTAATATTTCTTCTTGTGTTACTTTTAATACTAAAGTTTAGTTAAACACCATCTTATTTTTAAAAGCCCCTTTATTCTTAAGTCAAAATGAACAGTACCCAAAGAAGGCAAAAACTTTTTTATCTGATTCAATCGGGGAAGGCACTGAGCATAAAGAAAATAGCTTCTGAGTTTGGTGTATCCAAACGCACCGTTTATCGGGACCTGAGGTTGCTGCAAGATTCTGATGTGCCTTTAACCTATGATCCGGATGAAGGTTATGGCATTATGCGTGGCGGTACCATCCCTCCTCTTATGTTCACCACGAAGCAGCTGGCTACAATTATGATGGGCTTGTCTTTTGTTAAGTCGCAAATTGACGAGACTCTGGTTGATGATGCCCGTGAAGTAGAGTTGAAGATCAACTCGGTTATTCCGGGTGAGCTAAAAGATTTCATGAATGCCCTGGATGAAAAAACGATTGTAGATCCACACTCAGGAAAGATATCCATCAAGAAAAAGGGTGGCAATTGGTTTGTTATCTGTACGGCTATTTCGAATCACAAAACTATAGTATTCTCATATCATGATAAAAGTGATAAGTTTAGCGATAGGGTGATTGACCCTCTTATCATTGTATTTTATAATGACCATTGGAATGTTATCGGGTATTGCCATACAAGGAAAGAACCTAGAAACTTCATCCTTGACCGGATGAGTGAAGTTGTGGTTTCTGGTGAACCTCTTATGAATCATTCTAATTATTCAAAAGAAGAGTTGCTGTACCGTAAAAGCGGCGAAAAGGAAGAAGTTGTCATTACCGTTATGAAAGATAGCCTGCACCAGTTTATGGCTGGTCTGCCGGCACAAGTTAGCCATCAGGAAGAAATCGGAGAATCAAAGCAAAGGATAACTTTTGATTTTGATAACCTTGATTTTCTGAACAGGTGGCTGATTTCTTTTGCTGATAAGGTCAAGGTTGAGAAGCCAGAAGAGCTAAAGGATAAAAGGAAATATTTGTTAACCCATATGTTGGATGGGATGTAAGTTATTTAACCGGTTTGATACCCAATTTTGTAAAAAGTGTGTTAGTCATATTATATAAACAAAAGGGAATTCGAAGTTGTTCCCCGAATTCCCTTTATATATGATATGGCATCTTTAGTTAGGCTTTATCGCCATCGCCTCCATCATCATCGCCGTCAAATAGTGATTTATCATCACGATCAGCATCAGGATCGTGACCGTTGGATAATGCTGATGTGTCTGGACCGTCAGGTTCGTTACTATCTATAACCGGTACATCATCATCTTCCTCTTTAACGACCCTGGTAACCCCGGCAATGCTGTCATCTCCTGAGAGGCGCATCATCCTTACGCCCTGGGTATTGCGTCCCATAGAGCGAATATCTTTGCAGTGCATTCGAATGATCTTACCATTATTGGTTATGATCATTAAGTCATCTTTATCGCTGACTTCTTTGAGAGCAATCAGGTTGCCGGTTTTAGGCGTGATTTTGAGTGTAATAACTCCCTTTCCGCCACGGGCCTGATTGCGATAATCTTCCACAAGGCTCCGTTTGCCAAAGCCATTTTCCGACAGGGCAAGCACAGTAGCCTCGTGAGTGTTTTTAACAACAACCATATCGACTACTTCATCATTTTTGTGGTCCAGGCTGATTCCGCGAACCCCTCGGGTGTTCCTGCCCATGATACGCGCATCGGTTTCATGAAATCGAATGGCCCGGCCGTTTTTGGCACCAAGCAGTATATTTGAAGAGCCGTCGGTAAGGGCAGCACCCAGGAGTTGGTCATCTTCGTCTATCTTGATGGCCAGAATCCCATTTACGCGCGGACGGCTGTAATCAATAAGGGCTGTTTTCTTTATGGTACCCTTACTGGTGGCCATTATGATGTTGTGAGATTTTGTATAGCTTTCATCTTCAAGTGATTTAACGGGAACAAAAGTTTTAACATGGTCATCTTTATCAATCTGTATCAGGTTGACAATGGCGCGTCCGCGACCCAGCCTGGTTGCTTCCGGAATCTCATAAACTTTGAGCCAGTAGCATTTACCTGCAGCGGTAAAGAACAGTATATAATTATGGTTGGTGGCCACAAAAAGATGTTCTACATACTCATCTTCTTTAGTGGTGACTCCCCTTGAGCCGGTCCCGCCCCTTTTCTGGCGACGATAGCCACTCACCGGTGTGCGCTTAATGTAACCGGTATTGGAGATGGTTACCACAACATCTTCATCGGCGATCATATCTTCAATATTGAAATCTTCGGCGGAGTGAACAATTTGTGTCCTTCGCTCATCCCCGTACCGGGCATCAATTTCTTTCAACTCATCTTTGATCAAGTCCGTCTGGGCCTGTCTACTGCCGAGAATTCTTCTGCATTCGCCAATCTGCTCTAATATCTCTTTGTATTCATGGTCGATCTTGTCTCTTTCAAGGGCGGTTAACTTCTGCAGGCGCATATCCAGGATAGACTTGGCTTGCAGGTCGGTAAGCCCGTAGCCTCTTCGAAGGCGATCATTTGCTTCCGGCACGGTTTTCGAGGACCGGATCGTTTTGATCACTTCATCCAGGTTGTCAACACCTATTTTTAAACCTTCAAGAATGTGTGCCCGGGCCTCGGCCTGATCGAGGTCATAGAGGGTGCGCCGGATAATAACCTCAACGCGATGGTCCACAAAATGCTTAATGATCTCACTAAGCGCCATAACTTTTGGCCGCCCCTTGACAAGGGCCAGGTTTATGACACCAAAGGTATGCTGCATCTGTGTGAACTTGTACAACTGGTTGAGCACTACACTGGCTACGGCACCCCTTTTAAGCACAATGACAATGCGCATTCCTTCGCGGTCCGATTCATCACGAACGTCCGATATCTCGGTAATTTTCTCAAGGTGCACAAGTTCGGCGATCTTTTGGATTAGGACCGCTTTATTTACCTGATAGGGTATTTCTGAGACCACGATTTGTTCGCGGTTGCTGCGCAGTTCTTCCACCGTAGCCAGTGCGCGGAGTACCACCTTGCCACGACCGGTCGTGTAGGCATTCCTGACACCGTCATATCCGTATATTATGCCGCCGGTTGGAAAATCCGGAGCGGATATGTGTTTGATAAGCTCTTCATTGGTAACCTCAGGGTTATCAATATGAGCATTGACGCCGGCTATTACCTCTGTAAGATTGTGAGGCGGCATGTTTGTGGCCATACCAACAGCAATGCCCGAGGAGCCGTTAACCAGCAGGTTTGGGACCATGCTGGGAAGTACAGTAGGCTCGGAAAGGGTATCATCAAAATTCGGCTGGAAGTCGACGGTGTTCTTGTTGAGATCAGCCAGCATCTCCTCGGAAATTCGTTTCATACGAACTTCCGTATAACGCATGGCTGCGGCAGAATCACCATCAACAGATCCAAAGTTACCCTGACCATCTACCAGGGGATAACGAAGGGAGAACTCCTGTACCATACGCACAATGGTATCGTATACGGCAGAGTCACCATGAGGGTGATATTTACCGAGGACTTCACCGACAATACGGGCACTTTTCTTGTAGGCCCTGTTGTGAAGCATTCCCAGGTCGCTCATTCCATATAGTGCTCGCCTGTGTACAGGTTTTAAACCATCTCGCACATCCGGAAGCGCCCGTGAAACAATAACCGACATCGAATAATCGATGTACGATGACTGCATTTCATCTTCAATTGTAATGGGTATAATTCTATCTGCCATATTTTAGTTTTTTGACCGTAAGCCGCTAACCACCCGGTCAACGGTTAATCTTAAGTTTAATAGTTTATCAGTAATATAAAAGACGGTGGAATTGCCGCAGCTTCAAAAAAAGTTAGACATCCAGGTTTGCATATTTGGAGTTGCGTTCAATAAAATCTCGCCTTGGTTCAACAACATCGCCCATTAATACGGTGAATAATTTGTCGGCCGAAGCAGCACTTTCAATGGTAACCTGTTGCAAAGTTCTGGTTTCCGGGTCCATTGTGGTTTCCCAAAGTTGTTCGGGATTCATCTCACCAAGACCTTTGTAACGTGAAAGATCGATTTTCCGAGTGCTATTCTTCTTGAATGTGGTCAGTATTTTATCCCTGGTATCGTCTTCCCAGGCATATTCAACTTTGCTTCCCTGGGTTATTTTGTACAGCGGAGGCGTCGCGATATAAATGTGACCGTGTTCTATTAACGGGTTCATATACCGGTAGAAAAACGTAAGCAGCAGTGTACGAATGTGTGAACCGTCAATATCGGCATCTGTCATGATGATGATCTTATGGTAGCGAAGGTCCTTTACATCGAATTCTTCATCAAGCCCGATACTAATTCCCAGGGCGGTAATCATAGCCCTGATCTCATTGTTCTCTAATATTTTGCTAAGGCGGGCTTTCTCTACGTTTAAAATTTTACCTCTAAGGGGCAGGATGGCCTGGAAACTTCTGTTTCGTCCTGTTTTTGCGGAGCCACCGGCGGAATCACCCTCAACAAGGTATATTTCGCAGTGTTCAGGGTCGTTAATGGAACAGTCGGCTAACTTTCCTGGTAACCCCCCACCGGCCATAGCACTTTTACGCTGGACCAACTGACGTGCATTTCGTGCTGCTTCACGGGCTTCTGCCGCACGGCAGACCTTTTCGATGATAGCGCGTCCAATCTTAGGGTTCTGCTCCAGGTATTCGCGAAGTTTCTCATAAACAATAACCTCGACGGCACTTTGAACTTCAGAGTTACCAAGTTTGGTTTTGGTCTGGCCTTCAAATTGAGGTTCGGCTACTTTTATACTGATAACAGCGGTAAGTCCTTCACGAAAATCTTCACCGGAAATGGCTATTTTGCCCTTAATCAGCTTGTTCTTTTCACCATAGTTTTTCAGCGTTCGGGTCAATGCCCTGCGGAAACCTGAAATGTGGGTCCCACCTTCGTGGGTGTTTATGTTGTTCACATAAGAGTGCACATTTTCTGAGTAAGAGCCATTATATTGCATGGCAACCTCAACGGGCACTTTATCCTCGCCATCGCTTACGCCGGTAACAAATATGGGTTCCGGCATAAACGATTCACGGTTCTCATCCAGAAAATTCACGAAATCCTTTACGCCACCTTCATAATGATGTACTACGTGAACGTCTTCTTCCTCCCGTTTATCCACAATATTGACGGTGATCTCAGGATTCAGAAAGGCAAGTTCGCGCATTCTGTCTGAAATGATATCAAATTTGAATTCTGTGGTTTGAGTGAAGATTGTTTCGTCAGGCTCAAACGTGATGATCGTTCCGGTCTTTTTGGTAGTACCGGTTTTTTGCAGGGGTGTTACGGTTTTCCCAAAAGCAAAGCCCATGACATGGATATCGCCATCGCGGTGAACTTCAACCTGAAAACGTTTTGACAGAGCGTTAACACAACTTACTCCAACACCATGCAATCCACCGGAAACTTTATAGGAATCCTTATCAAATTTACCACCTGCGTGCAATTTGGTAAGGACCAGTTCAACGGCAGGAATACCTTCTTTTTCGTGAATATCTACCGGAATCCCCCGGCCGTTATCTCGAATGGTGATAGAGTTGTCTTCATTGATGACGAGGTCAATCTCGTCACAGTACCCTGCAAGGGCCTCATCAATTGAGTTATCGACAACTTCATTAATCAGGTGGTGGAGTCCGCGGGAGGCGGTGTCACCAATGTACATGGACGGGCGTTTGCGTACAGCTTCCAGGCCCTCTAAAACTTGAATATTGGAAGCTTTATACTCAGGTTGCTTAATTTCTGCCATAGGGTATTATTATGGATGGTATGCGTGTGAAATATATTGCAATAAGGGCTTATAAAATAGCCTTTATAATGGCCAAATCAAAATAAGTTGAGTATGAGTCTGTCTTGTTCGCAGATCGCGTCTCTCAGCTTAAATGTGTGGCCCATTCTGAACTCCGTATGCATAGGAATGGTATTTATGCCATTGTTTATATTATGTCAGGAAATCCAGGCTTTCATTCTAATAACGTTATGCAAGGATGAAATATTAAGTGATGCTAACTAAAATAAGGAAAAATCTTAAGTCCGGCGTTAATTAAATAAAAATAGCATTGATTCGTATTTATTATGAATGTATCTTTAATGCTCTTTATTATCCTCTTTTATAAAAAGAAATAACATGTGCTGCTTACTTCAAAATGGCGGCCAGAAAGCTAAAATAACATTATGTCACGTCGAGACGATATAACAGGGGCAAAAGCTTTAAATGGTTTTCGCTCATCAAAATCAAATAACAAGACAAAGCATCGATTCCACTTGAATCTCCAAAAGAAGCGTTTTTACCTTCCTGAAGAAGACCGTTGGATTACTTTGAAAGTTACGTCCAAAACACTGCGGACGATTAATAAGAATGGAATTACTGCCGTGCTTAAAAAAACAGGCAAAACCAGTTTAATGCAATAAGGAGAGAATAATGGCCAAGGGAAAAGGAAATCGAATCCAGGTTATACTTGAGTGTACTGAAGCACCCGGAACCTCTCGTTATGTCACTACTAAAAATCGCAGGACCACTACGGGTAGAGTTGAGATCAACAAATACAATCCAAAGTTGAGAAAGCATACCCTTCACAAAGAAATTAAGTAAATTGAATTATGGCTAAGAAGCAATCATTCGGAGACAAAGTTGCAGCGGCTAAAGCTTCACAACGCAAGATGGCTAAAGTTATCATGAGCCATAAAACTCAAAAAGGCTCTTTTAGCTTTCGCGAAACAACTATGGAGCAGGATACGGTTAAAGACTATATCAAGACCAACCGCGATTCCTGAAGCATTACAAATTGGGTGCCATATGCGGTACGGGTTTCGTACGAGCGTCCATGCTTAACGAAAGAACAACGCCCGGAACGGCTAAATAAACAACAATGGCAACAAGGAACAGACAGCTGACGGACCGGCTACAGCTGTTGGTAACCATTGGATGCTTTGCAAGGCCCGGTCTTGGTGCAATCCGTTAGCGTGGACGGAATAACTGAGCGGAGGCAACGAAGCCCATGCAGCGTATTATATGGACAAGTTACCTTTCATTTTCTGGAAATACCCTGAGTTCATTTTAATAAAATATATAAGCCCGCCAGATTTCAGGACGGGTTTTTGGTACAGCCTCCCTTTCCCTGCTGCCAACCCTCATGCATGCCCCATAAGCTTCGCTCCCCGTAGGAGGTGCATTGGACTTGTCCCGACTGTGATTATGATATTCCCCACATCAAATTGCAGATTGGGAAATTATGTTAAAATCAGACATATTATAAAGAACCTTTTCTTATCTGCTCAGTATAAACTACCTTGTACTCTTTAGGTTAATACTATAAACTTACGTCACTATGATTTCTCTAATAATTATTATCGTCGTAATCGTTCTGACGGTATTCTATATCATCGGCATATATAACCGTCTGGTAACACTTCGGAACCGTTTTAAGAACGCCTTCGCCCAGATAGATGTACAGCTTAAACGTCGCTATGACTTGATCCCGAATTTAATAGAAACGGCAAAAGGCTATATGAAGCACGAACGTGAAACGCTTGAAGCAGTCATTCAGGCCAGGAACCAAGCCGCCTCGGCTGAAAACGATGTGGCCGGACAGCCGGATGATCCCGAAGCAATGAAGAAGTTAATGGGAGCCGAGCAAAGCCTTGGCGGGACACTTGGCCGCTTATTCGCCCTTTCGGAAAATTATCCCGATCTGAAAGCCAACCAAAACATGATGCAGCTTACGGAAGAGCTTACATCTACGGAAAACAAAATTTCATTTGCCCGGCAGGCTTTTAATGATTCTGTTATGCAGTATAATACGGCCAGAGAAGTTTTTCCGAATAGTGCGATTGCCGGAATGTTCAACTTCAATGAAGCTCAGCTGTTCGAAATTGAATCACCTGATGAAAGGCAAGCACCTCAAGTTTCTTTTTGATTTTCTTGGGGTTCAAGCCTGCCCTGAGCGCGACCTATTGGATGCAAAGGGATTCTCTTTTGCTGGTCTTAGGTTGGAGGTTATATTAAATCCTACTGATAACGGCTTACTCTTTTACTGATAACGGAACAAAAATGGATTTTTTTGAATCACAGGAGAATGCCCGCAAGCTTACAAGACGCCTTGTTCTTTTATATTTACTGGCTGTAGTTTTAATTATTACTACCGTCTATGTAGTAGTCTCCATGATCTTTTTGGACCCTGCCGCGCGTGTTGGTGATACCATGGTCCAGCGCTTGTGGAATGCGGAGTTATTCTTCACCGTAGCCATAGCTACGCTCATCGTTATAATCTCCGGAACTTTATTTAGGGTTATTCAGCTCAGGGGCGGGGGTGCGTCGGTTGCTGAGATGATGGGGGGGCGGAAAATCAACCCCTCTACAACAGACCAAAACGAACGGCGGCTTGTAAATGTCGTCGAGGAAATGTCTATCGCTTCCGGAGTAGCCGTGCCGGATATTTTTGTTATGGATAAAGAAGACAGCATAAACGCCTTTGCTGCCGGCTACAGCACCAATGATGCCGCCGTTGCCGTAACGCGGGGAACCCTGGAACAGTTGAATCGGGATGAACTTCAAGGCGTGATCGCCCACGAGTTCAGCCATATTTTTAATGGAGACATGCGGCTGAACGTCAGGCTTATAGGTATTCTTAACGGAATTCTTTTGCTAAATTTACTTGGGTTCATGCTGTTGCGCGGAGGGATCTACGGCAGCATGGGCCGGAGAAGAAGCCGTTCCAACGGTGACAAGGGAGGAGGCGCGGCAGCTATTCTGGCATTGGCAATCGGGCTGATCGTAATCGGTTACATCGGCATGTTGTTCGGCAGGATGATACAATCGGCCGTTTCCCGCCAACGCGAATATCTGGCGGATTCCGCTGCCGTTCAATATACGCGCAACCCCGAAGGCCTGGCCGGGGCCCTTTCCAAGATCCGAGATGCCGCAAGGGACCTAAAAATACAGGATGCCCATGCCATGGAACTCAGCCATATGTTCTTTGCATCGGGTTTCCGTTCAGCTTTGGATTCATTATTTGCAACGCATCCCCCGATCGAAAAGCGCCTGCAGGCCATTGATCCCAATTACAAGAGAAGGGCTGAATCTGAGAAAGCCCAATCGAGATCAAGCCAGAAAGCCCGGGCGATGGATGAGGCCCAGGCTGCTCAAAAGGAGACGACGGCTCCCTCTTCCGGTAGATTTTTTGGCGACTCTGCGGCTTCCAACCATGCTTTCATCAGGCCCGAACTGTTGATGAGTGCCATTGGTACACCCGGCGAACAAAGCATATCCAGGGCCAGGAGCATCATGCAGGACATTCCAGACGACTTGCTCAACGCTGCCCACGAACCCCTGGATGCAAAAGCACTTATTTATTTCCTGTTGATAAACGAAGACCCGGGGATAACTCACAAGCAAATGGGGCTGCTTCAGGAAGAGGCTGAATCGGGTGTTCTTGAAAAGATATCAACTTTTTCCAAATACTCAGATAAAATGAGAGTCGAATGGAATCTGCCGCTGGTCGACCTTTCCGTTCCAGCCCTGCGTAATCTGTCGCCCGGGCAGTACACCCAATTTAAAACCAATATTGAGAAACTAATTCAGGCAGATAAAAATGTTTCTCTGTTTGAGTTTACCCTTGAGAAGGTCCTTATGCGGCATCTTGGTGTTAACTATCAGGAGCGCAAAGAAGAGAAAATTGTCTATCACAACCTGAAGCCTCTTGCTACCGAGCTCTCTATATTGCTCTCGGCACTGGCCCATGAAAGTGAGAAAGATTCAAAAAAAGCTTTCCAAAATGCAATCCATGTTATTGAGAAGATCAGCCCGAAACTCACCCTGATCGAGGAAGACGGTATCAGCTTCGATAAAATTGACAAGTCGCTGAACAAACTGGCCCAGTCTGCCGGACCCGTTAAAAAATATTTCCTTCATGCCGCTATCGCCTGTATATCTTTCGATAATCAAGTCGCCATTGAGGAAATGGAGCTGCTAAGGGCCATGGCAGACACGATAGATGTTCCGTTGCCGCCATTGTGAACAACTAATTAGATCTAATCAAACTATTTCCTGTTTTCCGCAATGCAGCACCGAATCATTATAACCCTATGCAGCGACCTTTA
>JBBDMV010000049.1:0-5883 GCA_040878115.1 Balneolales bacterium | reverse complement strand
AAAGGTTAATAATTAAGGTTGACTAAAATGTATTTATACTTTTGATACAGCCCCGTGCAATGATCAATAGTAAGCAACCCTGAAAGGGTTAACGTACATTGCCTGGCCCCAATAAAATCATTTTTTAACCGAACTCAGGTTATTAATTTAATTACTATGCAGCATATAGGGTTAATCTTCCCACAAATACTCGCGGTTAACTCAAACCCCATATTTATTTTATTCTTATTTTAAAACGCTTTCGAATATTTTATCCATTGCATAACATAATCAGGTCCTCATTTTGCCTCATAATATCCTTGCTATAGAAACCGCCACAGCCGTTTGCTCGGTGGCCTTAAGGCTAGACGGACAGGAAGCCAAAGAGCTCAAACAAGTTGGCACCGGCATTCATTCTGAAATGGTGTTTGTATTTACGGATGAGCTGATCAATAATAGCGGTATTGAACTTACCGATCTTGACGGGATCATTTTAAGTGCCGGGCCCGGTTCCTATACCGGGCTCCGTGTAGGCAGCAGTGCCGTGAAAGGAATGCTGTTTGGTTCGAACGTCAACTTTTATGCTGCCAATACGCTGTCAGCGATTGGTATGGGCGCAAAGAAAAAACATCCGGAAGCCAAACGTATTCATGCTGTGCTCGATGCAAGACGTAAGCATCTTTATCATCAGGCTTTTGTTTTTGATGAAGGCCGCCCCCTTTCAGAAGGAGAAAATTCAATAAAGCCATTGACTGATTTTGGCCCCATCATCAAAGAAAACGACTTAATCGCAGGCACAGGCATAGAACGGCTGGCCAGTGAGGTTTACAGAAATTCCAGGACCGTAGGTGATGAAGTTATCTCAGCCGTTAATTTGATCGAGCTATTCGATCTGTGGCATACCCAACAACATAGTCCTCAGGCATCCCTTATAAAAAAAGTCGCGCCTGAACAATTTGAACCTTATTATTAGTGGGTTGGCGGGGTTGGTGAATTGGTAAACTTGTAAATTGATAAATTGGTGGTCAATCTACCAATTTATCAAAGCAATCCGCCAATTTACCAAAGCAAAGCGTACAAATATACAAACAACAAAAGCGAAGCATACAAAATTATGAGCTGGTTTAAACGACAAGGATCCAACATTCGAACAAATACACCCAAGGAAATGCCTGAGGGGGTCTGGGTAAAGGTCCCAACAACCGGTGAAACCATTCACCGTCGGGAACTGGAGGATAATTACTGGGTGGACCCTGCCAGCGGACATCATTTTCCTATTGGCAGCAAGGAATATTTTTCCATCCTGTTCGATTATAATGAGTTCGAAGAACTGGGTGCAAATATTAAATCCGCTGATCCCCTGGATTTTGAGGACCGCAAAAAATACACGCAAAGGCTCGAAGAATTTCAAACCAAAACCGGCTTAACGGATGCCGTCCGGGTAGGCATCGGTAAGATGAAAGAAGAAAAAATAGTAGTAGCCTGTATGGATTTCCGCTTTATTGGCGGGAGTATGGGCTCTGTTGTCGGTGAGCGGATTGGGATCGCGATAGACCATGCCAGAAAAAATAAAATCCCGCTCATCATTATTTCCCAATCAGGGGGAGCCCGCATGATGGAAAGCGTATTGAGCCTAATGCAAATGGCAAAAACATCAGCAAAGCTCGCGCAATTACACGAGGCTGGGGTTCCTTATATCTCCTACCTCACAAACCCAACCACCGGTGGTGTAACTGCCAGTTTTGCCATGCTGGGAGATTTCAATGTGGCCGAACCCGGATCGCTTATCGGCTTTGCAGGACCACGTATTATTCGTCAGACTATTGGCCGTGATCTGCCTGACGGTTTCCAAAAAGCCGAATACCTTCTCGATCATGGCTTTCTCGACTTTATCATTCCCCGGACCCAGATGAAGAGTAAACTGTCCAGGTTATTAAATCTTGTTCAGCAAAAATATTAGGCGGTTGTTGGTAGTTTGTTGTTTGTTGCTGGTTGTTTTGATAACACTCAGGCTATGAAGTCAATAAATATGCGAATTAACCGCAACCAAAACGTTATGTGTTTATTGAACTGTCAACTCTATTTAGATGCGGACGCCGGACACACTGACTACTGAACATTAACTATTCACAAACCGAATGAAAAAGACAGGCTTTTTATTAATCCTGCTGTTGTTCTCAATACAATTGCAGGCGCAAGAAAACCAGTTGACCTTTGACCATCTTTTTGACGGTTCCTTTGTGCCTCAAACAATCAGTAGCGTGAACTGGATGCAGGATGGTGAATTTTACACATCTCTGGAGGATAACCATGAAGAAGGTACCGTAGAAATCCACAAAAATAGTATAGTTGATGATTCCTCTGAAGTTATTTTATCATCAAAGGAACTGATACCCGAAGGCTGGACCAATCCCATCCGCATAGAAGATTATTCGTTTTCTGATGATGAAAGCCAGGTGCTGATCGAAACAGATGTGGAATATTTATGGAGGCGAAGCACACAATCTCACTTTTATGTCTTCGATCTGAAAACCCGTGAACTAACCAAGCTTACCGAAGGTGAGGCTAAGCAATCATACGCTACCTTTTCCCCACAGGGAAACCAGGTTGCCTTTTTCCGTGAAAACAATCTCTTCCTGGTTAACCTGGAAAGCGGCACAGAAACCCAGATCACTTTTGACGGCAAAACAAATGAGATCATAAACGGTGCGGCAGATTGGGTGTATGAAGAAGAGTTTTATTTAACCAAAACATTTTCCTGGTCACCAGATGGCCAACGTATTTCTTTTTACCGTTTTGATGAAAGCCATGTAAAAGAATTTGTCATACAGCAATGGACGGGTGATTACCCCGGGGAGCTCCGCTTTAAATATCCCAAAGCAGGGTACCGAAATTCCATCGTAACTATCGGGGTCTATGAAATCGAAACCGCAGAGACCACCTGGATGGATATCGGAGAAGAAACCGACCCGTACATACCGAGGGTTAAATGGACGCAGGACCCGGAAATACTATCCATCCGGCGTATGAATCGGCTGCAAAACAGGCTGGACTTAATGCTGGCCGATGTAAACAGCGGGGAAACCCGCATCATCAAAACCGAAACCAGCGATGCATGGATCAACATAAACGATGACCTCACGTTTTTGGAAAACGGCGAGCAATTCATTTACGTCAGCGAAGAAGACGGTTACAACCATATTTACCTGTATGACATGAATGGCAACTTAATCCGCCAGGTCACCTCAGGCCATTGGGAAGTAACCCGTTATCAAGGATTTGATGAAGAAAGCCAAACCTTCTACTACCTCAGCACTGAAGACTCCCCGCTGGAACGGCATTTTTACCGCATAAATGCAGACGGGACCGGAAAAGAACGCCTGAGCACCACTCCTGGATGGAACACCGTCAACATGGCCCCTGATTTCTCATACTACCTCAACTATCTGACATCCGACGATCATCCGCAAGTCGTGACCCTGCATGACGGTAATGGAGAGCAGCTGCAGACTCTTGAAGATAACACCGAACTTGAAGAACGGATCAGTACCTTTAATTTTCCGGTAAAAGAATATACCACCATCACCGTGGCCGACTCGGTAGAGCTAAATGCTTACTGGCTGAAACCTTTGGATTTCGATGAAACCAAAGAGTACCCCGTGCTGGTTTATGTTTACGGAGGGCCAGGCAGCCAGGTCGTCCAAAATAGCTATGAAGGAAGTGACCGTCACCTGTGGCACCGCTATCTCGCCACACAAGGTTACCTTGTCTTTGCCATAGACAATCGCGGGACCGGTGGACGCGGCCAGGCATTCAGCCAACAGGTGTACAAGCGTTTGGGCGAATATGAAACAGAAGATCAGATTGAAGCCGCCGAACAGCTGGCTTCTCTTCCCTACGTGGATGCCAATCGCATTGGCATATGGGGATGGAGCTATGGAGGCTATGTATCATCTTTGGCACTGGCTTACGGGGCCGATATATTTTCAATGGCTATTGCCGTTGCCCCCGTAACAGACTGGCGGTATTACGATACCATTTACACCGAGCGATACATGCAAACCCCACAGCGCAACCCCAGTGGCTACAACAACTATGCCCCTGTAAACGTAGCCGATAAAATAAAAGGAAACTACCTTCTCGCGCACGGGACGGGGGATGATAATGTCCACTTCCAGCACTCCATTGAAATGGTAGATGCCTTAATAGAAGCAGACGTCCAGTTTGAAAGTATGTTCTACCCGAACCGGGCACACGCTATCGGAGGCGGAAACTCACGCAGGCACCTGTACGAAATGATGCATGAATATGTACTGAAAAACTTGTAAAGTCTAACCACAAAGTACACGAAGTACACTAAGTGGAACTGGGCCAAAAAACATTAATAACTTAGTGACCTTAGTGCTCTTCGTGGTTAAAGTCTAACCCCAAAGTACGCGAAGTACACAAAATAAAAAAAGAAAACCTTAGTGAACGTGGTGCCCTTTGTGGTTAACCCACTCTTCCTGAAATACCATTATAACCAACGAACATCATGCGATTTGCCGACTATGCCAAACTTTATCTAAAAGCCGGGAACGGCGGCAACGGTTCTGTTCACTTCCGTAGGGAAAAGTACGTCCCCAAAGGTGGCCCTGACGGCGGAGATGGCGGACGAGGGGGACATATCATACTACACGGCAATGCTCAAATGAACACCCTTCTCGACCTTCGGTACAAAAAATACCTCAAGGCCAAACGTGGGGGCCACGGCGAAGGGGGCAAGCGAACGGGTAAAAATGGAGAAGATATTGTACTGGATGTTCCTTTAGGAACGGAAGCCTATGAATTTGGCACACGCAGGCGGCTCGGCGAAATTACCGAAGACGGTAAAAAACTAGTCATAGCTAAAAGCGGCCGTGGCGGATTGGGGAACAGTAATTTTAAATCATCAACCAACCAGGCCCCACGCTACGCCCAGGACGGAGAAGAAGGTGAAGAAATAACTGTTGAAATCGAGTTGAAGCTTATTGCCGACGTTGGGCTCGTTGGCTTCCCAAATGCGGGGAAAAGCACCCTTCTCGCTTCACTATCAGCGGCCCGGCCTAAAATTGCCGACTACCCCTTTACAACGCTTGAACCCAACCTGGGCGTAGTAGCCTTGCCCAATAACCGGAGTTTTGTTATGGCCGATATACCCGGGATCATTGAAGATGCTCACGAAGGGAAAGGCCTTGGCATCCGGTTCCTTCGGCATATCGAAAGAAATAAAGTCCTGCTTTTTGTAATTAGCTGTATGAACGATGTCAAAGCAGAATATAAGATCTTGTGTAAAGAACTTTTTCAATACCGTGCCGACTTACTTGAAAAACCAAGAATCGTTGTGGTCTCCCAAATGGACCTGAAACCCGACTTCAAACTTGATCAGGAAGTTAACCTCGATGTGCCCGTCATACCCATATCCGCTGTGACAAGCCATAACCTTGAACATCTGAAAGAGGAAACCTGGAATAAAAGAGAACAGATGAGCAGCGAGTAACGGCCAATAAAAACCTTTATCGTTCAGAACAACCACGACCAATTGTGAATGAGCAATACGATACGATTAGCCATATCACTTTTCGATTTTTTGGTCGACTATTCTTGGGCTGTTTATAACAAAGGTGCTTATGGAGTATTCAGGGTTCATGAGTTCCATAGCGCTTTACTTTTGCCTTGATGCAAAAGTAACAAAAAATCAAGGCCAATTTTAACTCGCACCCACCGGCGTTAAAGTATTCAATTCCAATCCTCTGGCGCCGGCGCTCAGACAAAAAATTGGCCGGTTATCCCTTTACACAACTCCCGCCGGTACAGGCGTCTCGCCCGGCGGTCTTATACTGTAATAGGTTGACACAAAATCGGAGTCAACTTTATGAAGAAAAG
>JBBDMV010000048.1:0-6026 GCA_040878115.1 Balneolales bacterium | reverse complement strand
AGATCCCTCCACTACGGCCGCAAACCCAGCGGCCTGCGGTCGGGATGACGTTGATGCGGGTGTTTTATAAATATGGACCTTAATAACTTAGGCTGGCTAAAATACATGTATACTTTTGATACAGCCCCGTGCAATGATCAATAGTAAGCAACCCTGAAAGGGTTAAACGTATATTGCCTGGCCTTAATGAATTCATTTTTTAACCGAACTCAGCGTATAAAGAAAGGTAAATTTACAATTTCCTTTGCACGCTTGGCAGCGATTGCCGCCCTTGCATTGGTTGAATAGGCGCCAATTTGCAGGCGATACCCGTAGCGATCCGTCTGCATATCCCGGGTATCATCAGATTATTGGATTATTCAGCAATTTCAGGAATTCTTTTTAATATAAAATCCAGATTCTCGACATAGTCCCCCTGTGCCATGGACTCCACAGTAAACTTGACCACCTCCGGATCTGATAAGACATTTAAAAAAGTAAGCTGGCTGCTGTCTACTCTGGCTTCGTATTGTCCCGGAGGGATCTCCATAGCATAATACCCCCCATCGGAAAAGGTGCGCATGACGGTAGAATAATCACCATCTGTTTGGTTTAAATGCACACGTACTCCCCCGATGCCATTATTCGATTCACCGTCCGAAATACGGACTGAACCTTCAATGATCCCAGTCATATAAAACGGAATATCCATTGTCTTGTAGGAATTGGGATCGCCGATAAAGGAGAATTCACTAAATTTGGGAACCAGGGAGGGGTTTCTGATTGCCGACTGGTTGATCTCTATATTATGCTTATGGTAAGCCTGAAGCTGGGAAATCCTGGTGATGCCGGAATCACCAATTTTGCGACTTCCCGCTCTTCTCAGACGAATCGCGTTGTCGGGGATAACCTCATCATCCTCATCGAATAGCCCTGAATTGTTATGATCGATAAACATCCTGACAGAGGCGGCTGACCGGCCCACCTGCTGACGGTTTTCTAATATTACCTTGTTATGATAATCGTCGTATCCTACCGAGCCCCGGAAGTTTTGCCTTATGGAGCCTGTGCCTCCTGAAAACCGGCTCGTTGTTGAAGATCGGGTGCGATTGAAGTCTATCGTCAACCCGGCTTCAAAGGAGTTGACGTTGACGATCATATTCCTCTCGTAAGACAAACGCAACCGTCCCGCTCCCCATAATGACCGGGAGAGCTGGATCCCCATACGTTCTATTCCGGATAATTGTGCCCTGTAGTCCACTTTGGTCCTTACTGATGTACCTCCAAGGTAGTCGGGCAAACCGGACCTCCTGGATACCGTGTACATGGCCGTAGCACTCACCGATCCGTCGTGCCGGTAATCCATGCCGGGTCGCCCGGTAATCGATTCTCTGTAGCCCAGCCTGAGGCTGAGCCGCTTGACCCTAACGCTGAAATCACTGCGGAGCATAGTTGATGTTGAACCGGAGTTCATTATGCGGTGTATGCCGGAGACACGGAGGCTTAGCGGAAGCTCCTTGATGGAAAAGGGCAGGAAAATATTCGCGTTCATATCCTGTTTGTTCCCGGACCGGTTGTAGAAGCTTTCTTCCGACGCATAATGCGTGACTCCCCCGCCAAGACTTGCGGAGTTGGAATAAACGACATTGGTTTGCAGCCGGTAAAAAGCCTCTGGCGCAATATCGAGGTTGACCAGATATTGGGTTGCGATACGCCCCGAAAGCGAGCCATAGCCCAAAGCCCTCCCAATACTCTCAACATAATCGACTCCACCACTTAACGTGAGCCAATTACTGATGCCATAAGCCGCATTGGATTGCATCATTATTTCCCGGTTCTTTCCCGGTATGGTTGGATTATCCAGCATTCCGGCATTAACTGTGTAGTTGGCGTGGCCGGGGGGCAAAAAGGTATACGGAATTTGTATTCTTTTTTCCTGTTCGCTGATCGTACCATCTGGCCGGTACACCATCACCCTCATGCGGGTACTTCCGAAGGTGAGCGGTACTGTAAAGTTATAGTTACCCAGTTCATCGGCGCGGGCGTACTCGATCAGCCTGTTGTTAAGATATACTTCAATCTCAGAATCCGGCGCTGTGTTTCCCTGTATCCGGTGCTGGTCGTACATCCGCCGGGGTTCGATTGGATCATTTGTGAGTTTAAAGCCGGTATAGTTCCTGGAAACCAGGCCTTGCGAGTTAAGCTGGCCCAAAGAGACACCGGTAACCAAAGGCTGATCGCGAATGACATAACGCCATCTCATATTGCTTGTACGGAAAAAATGCCTTCCCGAAGCCACAGTGCCCAGCATATTGCCTTGTAAATCACCGCCCAATAACTCCGCGCCGGAAGTCAGGTTGTAATTATATATACTGCCGGTCTCTTCGAAATTCCCTGAGAAGTTGTAATCCAGAAATCCGCCGCCCAGCCACTTCCTTTGCCGGTTGAACATGAGTGGGTAATCCTCCTGCACGACTTGCTCTCGCAGTAGGTTTCCACGAGCTGACCGCCTTTCCAGGCTTTGCACCACAGGCATTGTTTGATTGGTTTCGAGCCTCAGGGTGAGGTTGTTCATATCAACGTTGAACTCAAGGCTAAATACGTCTTCAAATACCTCTGGCAACAGGTAAAAATCGAGCTCTCCAATTAGAGACTCCGCCAGGACAAGCTCTCTGCTCTCGTTGCCCAGCCTTATATCTCCCCCGGAAAAGTCAATCTCATATCGATTATCTTCTTCCAGGAAGAACCCTCTGATAAGTACACCGCTGCTGGCCATTTCGACAGAATGGTTTACCATCAAAAGGCTGAACAGTTCGCTGACGGGCAGATAGAAGTTCCCGTTATTATAGATGGCTGTCACAACGACATTGCCTACACCCTGATAGCGAAACGACAGATAAACTTCTTCACGCTCATCCTTTATGGCCGGGACTGGGCCGGCGGGATGCGAGCCAAAGGTGGTTATTGGATACCATAAACCAAGTAACAGACACGAAACGGCTATAGAAAGCAGCCGCGTACGGGAAGGTTTGTATTCAGGAAAACGTTGAGGCACAAATAATATATAAACGCAAAGTAATTTTACAAAAGAGCTTTACATCACGTTTGACCATTTTCGGCTACATGAATTAATTTTGGAGCCCCGGTTACGAGATATTGGCTTTCAGTTATGGTAAGGTAAAGGTAACATGACTTGAGACCGGGGTAATCTGTACCAAATCGCTTCGAGAAATATCGCTTCTACTTGATTCAAATCTAATTTCAGCCTCATATTCTCCTGACAACCAGTCGTTAATATCGAAGTCCATGCGTTTTGTACCGTCAAAATACAGCGTGGTGGATGACCGTGATTCAACCACAATATTCCCACTGGAGTCTCTGACCAGTAGCAACATGCTGCCCAGGAATGGAGCATTGCCGGTTCTATTTAACTGAGCCAGAACAGATGCTCTGTCTCCGTTTGTTTCTACAGTAAGTTCATTGAAAGCCACACCGGTGTTCACATCGCCTTTCTTGTAGAAGCCCGCCGTGATCTGCTCAAAGTTAAAATTGATCTGGGCGGTAATTCCCTCAGCGGCCTCAGCACCAACGTCGGCGCTTAATGGATTGGAAGACGTTTTAATCCGTGTCCAGTACATGCCGTCGGGGATATCGCCGGGAGGGCGCACCGTCAGGCGCACCGTTTGACGCTGGTCCGGTTCCAGGATAAAGTTTCTCGGGAAACCTCTTATCCAATCGGCTATAGAAAATTGAGAGGCCGCATCTACGTCATCGTACCGCATCACCGTATTGCCATTCGCGTCAGTGGCCGGATAACCGAAATTAAACTCAAGAGAAACCTCCTGGGCCTGGTCCGAACTGTTCATCACCAGAAAGGTGCCAAACCTGCTTTGGTCATCAATGAAGAGCGTCGTCGGTGAAATGGTCACCTGTGCAAATGCGCTGCCGCTAAGAAGCAAAAAGGGCAACAGTAGTAGAGATGCGCGTTTCATAGGAGCTTTTTCCTAAATGTTTTATAGTTGGGTAATATGCCGATGTGAACTTATATAATAAAATAACCCATAGTAAAGAGGTTCGATTAATAATAATAATATCACCCAATACCATTTCATTGGGTGATATTTTACTAATAAACCTAGTTATACTCTACATTTACTACTATACCCTCATCTGTAGTATAATTTCCACTTGCCTGCCCATCCAATGTTCCAAGGTCTCCTCCAAGCCATAGATAAAAATTACCAGTGTTTGAAAGAGAATATTGGTCAGCATCGGTGGTAACCGCAACAGCAGTTGATTGGTTCTCAGATTCCGGATCTCCAACCATATTGGCCGTAAAAGTCATCTCACCACCTTCTCCATTTTCAAGTGTTGCCTCACTATTAAACCAGATGGTTACCTCAGTACCCTGGCCACCTGAAATTGTAAATTGGCCGACTGAATATTCCGTGCCAAGGTAGGCATGATCTGCACCGTTTGGATCTATGGTTACCGCTTCGTCCGTTGTGGCGGAAATATTTCCAAAATCAACATCGGCGGTACTTACTATAGACAAAACGGAAAGGACCTCAGCCGAAACGGATGCTTCCGCATCCTCAGATTCTTGCGCCATGCCAACATGAACAGCGCCCAAAACCAAAGCCACGGCGAACAACGCGGAAGATATATTTTTTAATATTTGCTTATTTTTTAAAGTTTTCTCATCATCTATCATAATATAGGTTTTATTAACGGAGTCTTGTTTGTGCTAAACAAGTTTTATAAAACAACTTTTTAATTGCTTTTTCATCAAGCGTTTAACTTAAGAAGTTGTATTTGAAGATTATAATTAATATTTCCTAACATTATCATTAACACTGAAGTAACGCAGTTGCTTCTTTCAATTAATCTTGTGTGAATTCGAACTCAGGGCATGAGCTCTACCGGTGGGATTTGGCATCTAGGCTATAGCACGTAACGTCCAACAGAAACCAAAATCAAATCTCACCCATGGCCTGTCGCTGATAGGCGCTGATAGATTCGAGTCCATCGGCAAATTCGCTCCCTTCAGGGGAGGCTAATATTGGAGATAATCTATCTCAATTGTAAACTCTCCTTCATACGCGCCGTGAACGGCATCTTGAATATTCACGCGCCCGCCTATCCAAAGAAAAAACTCTCCATCTGAATTGAATGTCATATCCCGGTTTAAATCATCCAGAATTTCGCCAGCGACCTGATCATCTTCATTGTTACCGGCAACTTCATAGTAAAACGTCAAGGTCTCATTGCCCCCAGCCCTTGTTAATATATGCTCTTCGGTATAGTTAACCCTGATCTCAGCATTAGGGCGTCCCGTCGCGACCATGCTGCCCGCGTTTTGATCACGGTTCGCTGAAACAAGGAGTTCAAACTGGCTGGGCTGTACAGACCCAAAACTTATATCGCTCAGGGTTATCAGCTCTATTGTTGACTGCACGTTCGCACTGACGCTCACAGAAACATTGGCATTGCCGTCCTGTCCGGAAGAACGTATTGGTACAAAATAAACAACCAAAAAAAGTAAAATAAGTAAGACTTTAGAAGTCCGCGTATACATATGATATTTTTATATATGGATGGTCATTTTTTCATGGCATGGTTTCCGCTACTCGCTGGCCGGGTAGCATCCCAGGCAATATTATGCTATGCGGGATCATAATCATCAGATTCCAAATGGCGATCCTCATTCCTAAGATATCAATAAAATCTAATCGGACAAAGCTCGCTTCCGGCAAAGCGAACAGGATATTCGTACATATAAATTTATAGCTGCTGTTTTTTTGGACTGATATGGATGAGGGCCAACCTCAAAAGCACCAGATTATTAGTATGATTCCGCTTTTTCTTTCGCCTGGGTTTACACACAGCCTATTCATACCCATATCAAAAACCAATCAAAACCGTATCAAGACCGTATATATATGGTGTTGATATGGACTTGATATGGTGTTGATATGGTCTTGTTCCGAAGGGTCTGATACTGGTTTTGGTTGACAGTTTTTGTTTTTATTTCTGGTATAATATAA
>JBBDMV010000047.1:0-6033 GCA_040878115.1 Balneolales bacterium | reverse complement strand
ATACGGCCTTGATACGAATTTCATTAAGAGATGGTTAAGCTTCTTCTTAGTCTGGAATTATCGTGCAGCTAATTGGCCAAAAGAGTAACATCTTTGGCGGGCCAAATGTATTTTCTCAGAAAAATTGATGTATTCCAGAGTAATATTAAGGTCCATATTTACAAAAACACCCGCTATCAACGTCATCCCGAGCTTTTAATTTAGCTACGCTACACTGTTGGGGAAGTGACATGAATATGCTAGATTTAGGACTTTGAAGAAAAACGCTCTCTCAGGTAAAAATGGTGTCTAAATATGATGAGGAAGAAGAACAAGTTTGAGCATCGGGGTGAAATAATCCTCAGGGACTATCTCGCTTTGGAAAGAACAAGGTTAGCCAATGAGCGAACGCTACTCTCATACGTCCGGACGTCATTATATTTGATCATCGGCGGCATTGCTTTCTTGCAGGTTGAAGGGCTGGCCAGTCTACAGTGGCTTGGTCCGATTTGTTTTATCTTGAGCTTATTTGTGATTATCATTGGCTTTTATAAGTATTTTGAGTTGCGAAAAGTTATAAATAGGTACTACGATTAAATATTATATTAGCCCATGTAAGTTCTATTTCCAGAAACTTATAATGAGATTGCCGCTTATCATATAAGAATGTATTTTATTTGGCGATGTTTAAGTGAGGCATGCCTTAAAGGAGTTTCAGAATGGATACTGAGAAATGGACCGATAAGATTGATAGTATAACTGACAATTTTAAGCAGACATTTGGGAAACTATCTATAGAGCAGTTAAACTGGAAGCCTAATGAGCAGATCTGGAGTATAGCCCAAAATATTGACCATATTATTGTGCTTAATGAGACTTATTTCCCAACAATCGACTCTATGCAGCAAGGGACTTATAATGCCCCCTTTATCGGTAAGGCTGGTTTTATGGTTAACTTTTTCGGCAAAATGATATTTAAATCCGTTCAACCGGACAGGAAAAGGAAAATAAAGACCTTCCATATCTGGGAACCAACAAGCAGTGAAGTTAAAGCAGATCTTTTAATAAGGTTTGGAAATCATCAAGCAAACTTAAAAGAGCGAATATCAAACTGCCAGGACTTATTGGATAAAAGAGCCGTAATATCGTCACCCGCTAATAAAAATATAGTGTATACATTAGAAATCGCTTTCGATATCATATTGGCACACGAGCAAAGGCATTTCGAGCAAGCTAAAGAAACTTTATCTAAACAAAGTTGACAGCTTCTTCTCTCCGCGTTTTCTTTCTTTGGGAAAATGATGTATATCATTTTTATGGATTCTTCCTGATTTCTTTCTGCCAGGCTACTAAGATATCACGGATATTGAGCATAAATTGTATGGTTTCCGGCATCGCCAAAGAGTATAACATTATAAGGATCTTCTCTGGGGCCTTCCATGCCGGGCGAGCCCATTGGCATTTTGGGTACGGAGATACCAATGGCATCAGGCTGTTCGCTAACCAGACGTCGGATATCTTCGGCAGGCACATGCCCCTCCACAACGTATCCGTCAATCGTAGCTGTATGACAGGATTCAAGTTCTGACGGTATATTATTATCTGATTTGATCTCGGATAAATTACCCACGAGCTGCTCATTTACGGTAAATCCTTCCGTTATCAGGTAATCACTCCATTTTATACAGCAGTTGCACCCATCTGCCCGGTACATGGTTATTTCAAGATCTTTTTTGGTGGCGGTTTCGGTATCCGGGTTGCTTTGAAAGACCTGGTTCCAGAGTATGGCACCAAGTACCAGCAGGATGAGAGTGGAGGAGATAAAGATCTTTTGTGTCATACAGCTAATTGTTATTGGTAGTTTATTAATAAGGACTGACGGTAACTAGTGCTCAAACATTAACCTTCTACCACAGGATAAATTGTAAGAGTGGCGATGAATGGTGAATGGTCAATGAGGAACGATCAACGTTATTTATCTATCCAGAACGGTAGAAATTATTTGCTTTCTCATCTCCCTGAGGTTAGGGTATTGTCCATTTTCAAGGACATTCAAGTTTTGCCGGTTGGTCAGAACGATGATAATTTCCTCCGTTTTGGGGATAACCAGAATGTTAGTGCCGGTAAATCCGGTATGGCCGAAACTTCCGGACGGGAGGTCGGGACTGTTCAGTGAGATGGGTTCCATCATCCAGCCAAGTCCGTGACCGAAGCGGTCCGGGGTCGTGAATTTGGCGATCGTTGAATCACTTACAACGGCTGACCGGTTATCCAGAAGAGCAAGGAGCAGTCGGTGAATATCTGAAGCCGTTGAGAACAATCCTGCATGCCCGGCAACGCCTTTGTAGGTGTGAAAGGCATTGGCATCGCTAACCTCACCCCTCAGGGTATGGCTGCGCCACCCGTTCCATGAGCCAGGGTCTACATCAACCTGGTAGCCAAAGTCATCATCATACACCATGCGTTTTTCGAACGGGTTGCCGTGTGATGTGGATGCAATGTCGGGAAAACTGCTGACAGATGGATTAAATGTCGTATGCTTCAAATTAAGCGGCTGATAGAGATGTTCATTCAGAAATTGATCGAGGGTAGTTTCGCTTACTGTTTCAATGAGGTTACCCAATAGCATGAAACCGTGGTCGCTGTAATTTCTGGATTCACCGATGGGGTTATCCAGGCTTTTATCGGCAAGAAAGCTTAAACTTTCAAATTTGTCTGAAGCAACATAGTAGGTCGGGAACCATTGCATCAAGCCCGACGTATGCGAAAGCAGGTGCCGAATGGTAATAGATTCTTTCTCTTTTGTTGCAAACTCGGGTATGTAAAGGGAAATGGGGTCATCTACAGAGATTTTCCCCTGATCTTCCAATATCATGATTCCGTAGGTGGTTGCCAGTACTTTAGTCAGGGAGGCCAAATCGAAGAGGTGTCCCGTTGTCATTTTCTCGGGGCCATCAAGCCACCCCTCTCGTGCATCCATAAGTTTTGCGTGCCCATAGGCTTCATGGTGCAGTATCTCATCACCCGAAGCAATGAGAACGACCGCGCCTGGGATAAGCTCATTACCAATGCTTTCGGAAACGATACGTCCGACTTCCGGGATTATATGCTTTGAACCCTGATTGTTGCTGCAAGAAAGCAAAAAAAGTGTAAAGAATGCGAAAAAGGCATTTGCAGAATGGGCAGTCATTGATTGCAGGTTATTAACATTTTGTATCTTCAACGCCAACACGTCACAGCTAGTAGTTTTCATTCACCCTTTGTCGTTGGTTTTGAGCATCTCTGTTGGTATTGTACCGTCCCAGTCGTACCCTAAATCCATTGCTATGTTCGGTGACAAAAGCGTCACTGAATCCCCGCCCCTTCCATTGGCTTAGTTTCCTTTCGGCTTTATCCCGGGTGTCGAAAGAAGCTACCTGGATGGTGTATGTTCCTGCCGAAGTGGTCGTAGTGCGGCGGCTTCTTTCAGCGTTTTCTGGTGTGCTTTTATCTGCTTCGTTTTCATCCGGCGGGGTTATTCTTTCACCTCGGGCAATAGCCAGACTTTGAGAGTTAATAAGCTCCAAAGCCTCATAGACCTTGATCTTTTCCTGCGCTTTTCGTTCAGTGACCTTAAGTTTCTTACGCTCCTGTTCCCGGACCTCTTCAGCACTCGGCCCGCAAGACTGAATAGAAACCAGTAGTGTTAAAAAAAGTAGTGATTTGAAAGCAAACACTTTCATTGAATGAACTAAAGGGGGTTAATGATATAACACATAACATTGCAAATATACTTAAAATATTTGCCCTGACCAACAGGGCCAGGTTAACTGAACTAAAGGCTGTCTGCCCTGAGCTTTGTTATTTTTAGTCTGAGGGCGTTGCAATATACAATGTTATCGTATATTGCATTGAAACGTTCAGCCATAAAGCCACGTTAAAGTTAGAATTTCATTTGAAACCATAAATATTTTATCAATGATTGATTTATATCCTCATCAAAACCAGCCGGTTGAGCGAGCGGGTGCAGCTTTGGCTGATGCCAGGGCTGCCATGATTTTAATTCATGGTCGCGGGGCCACAGCCGAAAGCGTTCTTATGTTGGCTGACGAATTTGGACAACCTGATGTTGCTTATATTGCACCGCAGGCTGCAGGCAATACGTGGTATCCTCATTCTTTCTTGGCTCCCATTCAACAAAATAGCCCCGGCATAAGTTCGGGACTTCAGGTAATTGATGACTTGATCGATCAGTTAAAAAAGGTCAAAATATCAAAAGACAGGATCGTTCTATTAGGCTTCAGCCAGGGTGCCTGTCTGGCCACAGAGTATGCTGCACGAAATCCAAAGAAATATGGAGGCATCGTTGGCCTCAGCGGTGGGCTCATCGGTCCCGATGGTACACATTGGGATTACACAGGCTCGTTTGATCAAACTCCGGTATTCCTCGGATGCAGCGATGTAGATTTTCATATTCCATTGCAGCGCGTCAATGAAACAGCCGAGGTGTTTGAACGCATGGAGGCCAAAGTCACCAAACGTATCTATGAGGGAATGGGCCATACGGTTAATGAAGATGAGGTGGGTTTTGTACGGGAAATGCTTCGGGAGTTATGAACCCTGCTTCGCCAAAATGATCGGGACAAGACAATAATTCACTCCATCTGCTCTGCCCAGCGTCCACGCTTGGCGAATTTGCACACGGCCGTGTGGTGTAAGTAACGAGTTCCTGGCAATATGGATGCAATGGTTTTTGAACATCTATTGATGTTATGCCCCTTCTGGGCGTAACGGAGCATTTACTGGATAAGGCATGAAGTTCACAATAATCTGTTTGAGCAATGTCGAATAAACGCACATTTTATTGATACAATATTTAAATTCTACTAATATTAATTTAATATCATATTTTTTGATGAATCTTCGTCTTCTTAATCCGCTTCGCTGGAAAAAAACATTTCTCGTTGGTTTGTTAGTCCTATTCCTGATTATATGGTTTGGGTTTTTTGACACCTACAGTTTGTATACGCGTTATCAGTTAAACATGGAAAAAAATGAACTCATCAAAAATACGGAAGAACTTCGTGCGGAGTCTGAAATATTAGAAGAAAAAATTGAAGCTATTGAAAGTAACCCCTTATTACTTGAGGAAATAGCCCGTGAGGAATACGGCATGAGAAAGCCTGGCGAAACGGTTTATCGGGTCAGGGAGAAATAACTATTACTTTATCACCAGTTAATTACAAACATGCAAGCAGCAGGTATTGATTTAGGCGGTACGAAAATTAAAGCAGCTTTGGTTGATCGTGAACGGGGGATCCTTGAACAGTTTAGCGTACCCACAGAAGCCGAAAAAGGAAAAGATCACATCTTGAAACGTTTGGCCGAGGCTATCGAAAAAATTAAAGGCTTAACGGACAAAAAGCTCCAGGGTGTAGGAATTGGATCACCGGGTGTAATATCCCTGGATCGTACCACCGTAACATATCCTCCTAACTTACCGGGCTGGACTAAAGTAAACGTTGCCCAAGAAATCAAGGAGCGAACGGACTTGACTGCTTATGTTGAGAATGACGCCAACCTGGCCGCCCTTGGCTCATCCCGGTTCGGACAGGGAAGGGCCTACGACAGTTTCATTATGCTTACACTGGGTACCGGAGTGGGCGGAGGCATTATATTCCGAAAAGAGCTTTTCAGAGGTAGCACGGGAGGGGCCGCTGAGCTCGGCCATGTCATCATCGATTACAATGGGCTTTCTTCTAACAGCCGGACAAAGGGTGGTATAGAGGCCTATCTTGGTCAGCGTTTTCTTAGCCGGATCGCTGCCGAGGCTATCCGAAAAGAACCGGAAAATGCGCTCTACAAACGATTCCATGAAAGGTATGAACAACTTGATCCCTTCGAAATTAATATTGAGGCTGATAAAGGCAACGAATTGGCCATAAGAATTTTACGAGATGCCGGGCAAAAACTTGGATATGCAATTGTAAATTATGTGCATATTTTAGACATACGAACCGTTATTTTGAGCGGTGGGGTTGCCAAAGCAGGAAAATGGCTAATTGAACCCGCACG
>JBBDMV010000046.1:0-6047 GCA_040878115.1 Balneolales bacterium | reverse complement strand
CGTTATGTGACCACTTGAAACGACTCGAAAGTATAAACTATGAGAATCAAATCAATAGACCTGACGGACTATCCTCCCATTGGCAAATTCAAAATCGAAAATTTGGGAAGCACCATAATTATTGCGGGTGCTAATGGATCCGGAAAAACGAGACTGAAGCAGGCTATTGTTCAGACAATACAAGGGAAGCCAGTTATGGATATGACTATAGAAGCTACCCGACCTGATGAAGAGGAAGAGAAATACTTTGGATCTCACGAGATTAGTGTCACTAAAGGGGTGAATAATAATAAGTTGAAAAACTATTTCAGAAGTCGGAGCTTTGGCCGAGGGCGTTATGTCGGTTCACTCGTTCAGATAGATTCTAATAGGAGTGTTGAGAAAGTGAACTATTCTGCTGTGAACTGGCTAGGGGGAGATCCGGACGATCAGGATACAGCGTCGAATTTTTACTTTTCAGCATTCCGTGCAAGGTGGCAAGATTTTGTCAACTACATCCACCAAAAAACAGCTGCTCGCGGGAAGAAAATATCTGATGCCGTAATATCTGATCCTTCAAAGAGTGGTGAAGAGGTGATTGCACTTCATCCAAATCCACTTGACAAGTACAAGAAAATATTTCGGGAAGCACTACCTGGTAAGGAACTACTGGACATAGACCCAAAGAGCCCTCGTGATTTTCGATACTCAGATTCATCTGGACAAGAGCTGAATTTCCAGACGTTGAGCTCTGGAGAGAAGGAGATCATTAAGGTTCTATTCGATGTCGCCAGAAAAGACATACGCCATTCGATTGTGATTGTCGATGAGCCAGAGCTTCACCTCCACCCGACCCTTACATTTCAATTAGTCGAGTCCCTGAAAAATCTCGGCGATCAGACAAATCAATTCATATTTCTCACACACTCATCAGATTTAATAACCACATACTTCTCAACCGGAGATGTGTATTTCATAGATTCAGAAAATGATGGTACTAACCAAGCACATCGTCTGCTTGACCTAGTCGAGCAACACCATGAAATTGTACCCTTAATTGGGCAGAACATCGGCTTGTTCGCCGTCGGAAAGAAAATTGTATTCGTTGAGGGTGAGCATTCAAGCATAGATCGGCTCGCCTACCAGAAAATAGCTCAAAAAGTTGATAGCGAGATTCGGGTAGTACCTGCTGGTTCGGTACTGAATGTATTCGCTCTAAGTCAGATTGAACGTCAGATTCGAACCGCTATTTATGGTATTGAGTTGTATATGATTAGGGACCGAGACGGGTTATCTGACAATCAGGTCAGTAAGCTCGAGGAGAACGGGCGAATTCATTGTCTCAAAAGGCGACACATTGAAAATTATTTTCTCGACCCAGAAGTGCTAGCGGCGGTCGCGCAACGACTCTACATTGATAAGAGACATCCAGATGTCAATCGAGATGGTATCAATCAATGTATCCAAGAGATAGTGCGAGAGTCAATAGGGTACACACTCTACAAAACCGTATGTGAGAACCTATCCATGAATTATTCTATCCAGACTCCTAAGATATCTGATCTTCATAAAAAGTCCTTAGATGATATCCGAACAGAATTGCACAAGGGCGTTCTTAATGGTGTACGGGGTGTTGCCGACTCGTTAGACGATGCCAGTGTAAGTAGCTGGTTAGAGACTGAGGCGATGAACTTACAGCGCATGGTTGACGATGGTACATGGGTAAAGGGTTTCCACGGAAAGTACATCTTTAATCGTGTATGTAGTAAGGTAATGCGGGAGGATGCGATTCGAGTTAGGCACGCCTACGTTGACATAGCGCTCGAGCAATATCCCAATAAGATATCAGATATACTTGACATATATAACCAAATGTAAGTCACTATATAATATTTATGACGAATGAAGTGCGAAGGTCTAAGAACGAAAACAGTGGCCACATAACAAACCATTTCGTGCTTACCTGTTACGGTTTGTAGCTGTACTTTAATGTTAATCGCCAGGCAGCACAAATGGCAGGACGTTATAAAGCGCAATCAAATGTTCGCGTATCATACTATATTTAAATGCAAAGCGCATGTTTATTGCGTATTTAAACAAGTTGTGGATAATGCCAAATCTGATTACAAAGAGAAAAGATTAATTGGATATGAAAAAGGATCACATAGAGACACTAATTGAAATCCCTAAACCATCGGGAAAAGGACATATTGAGAGCAATGAAGAAATTCTAAGCCCAAAACTTGCTCCGGTAGAGAAGCTACGCAACATGTCAGCAGATCAGTACGAAGACTTTGTTTTAGAATGGGTACATGGTTTTATCAAGAAACAAAGCAAATATCAAAGAGTAGTTCGATCAGGTGGAGCCGGTGACAAGGGGCGTGATGTCATAGCCTACTTGGATAGCTCGTGTTGGGACTGCTACCAGTGTAAATACTACCAATCTGCATTAGCACCAACTGACATTTGGAAGGAGCTAGCGAAGCTCTGCTATTACACACAGAAAGGCGATTACTTAATGCCTGAAAACTATTATTTCATTGCACCTGAGGGGATTGGTTCTAAACTAGAAGGTTATTTGGAAGATCCTGAAATGCTGAAAAATGGGCTTGTCGAGAGTTGGGAAAAGTACTGTCAAAAACACATAACTTCGAAGGATGATGTAATACTTGAGGGAGACCTTAAGTCATACGTTGAAGCCTTTGATTTTAGTATTGTCAAAAGCATCCCTCCTCTTGAGCTTATCGAACAGCACCAGCAAACAATATGGCATAGCTATCGCTTTGGGGGCCTTGTGCAGAAAAGACAGAGGATAGTAGCTGAACCTTCAGATGAGCTTGACCCGAAAGAAACCCGTTACATTGAGCAGCTCCTGCTGGCTTATGGAGACTTTTCAAAAGAAAAATTCGATTCCTTGGAATCTCTCGACAGAAAGCCCGATTTAAGCAATCACCTAAAACGCCAGCGGGTATATTTCTTTTCTGCCGAAGCATTGGAACAATTCAGCCGTGACATATCGCAAAATGCGGAAACACATTTCCGCCAGTTCAAAGACGATATTTATAATTCCGTCATCGAAATATGTGAGGATATTCACTACAACGGGTTTGACCGAGTCAAAGCCGTGTTAAATGCATCGGTTCAGTGCTCACTAGATGCAAATAATATTCTGAAATCAGAATGGAATCCTAACGACAAAAAGGGCATCATTCATCACTTGGCAAATGAAGACAAATTAATATGGGTTCGTATCAATGGAGAATGAAGTAAGAGACATAAGGCTTTTCAATACCCCTATTGAATACGGGCTGCGCTCGTTATTCATTTTATCTGGCATCGCGCCAAAGGCAGCGGATCTCCAACGGCTTATCTATTTCGACTACCTCGTTTTGCATACAGCAGATATTGATTCTAAGCAAACTAGCCTGCATCCATCATATCCCTACAGATCCGCAGAAATATTAATCAAACGGGAAAGGCTCAGAAACGGCCTTCTCATTATGAAAAGCAGACAGCTTATAAGAATCCAATTCGATGGCGGTGGAATAAACTATGCGGCCAGTCCGCTTACCAAAAAGTTTCTCGAATACCAGACTTCAGATTACGCAAAACATCTAAAGAGTTGTGCAAGTTTCGTGACAGAAAAGTTCAATACCTATTCTGATTCAGAGATAGACCAATACATGAAGAAAAATATGGAAACATGGGGTAGCGAATTTTCACGAGAAGCTTATTTAAGAGAAAGTATGAACTATGAATAACCGCATATACATAAAAGAACTTAGGATCACAGGGCCGGTCGTGTCCGATGCCTCTCTAGTATTGGAAAGAGGATTGAATGTAATAGACGGAGCTTCAAACACAGGAAAATCGTACGCTATCCAATGCTTTGATTACATGTTGGGTGCAGATAAATTACCAAAGAAAATTGACGAGGCAGTAGGATACACAGATATTTACTTGGAAATCATACTAAATGTAAATCAGTCGCTCACCTTTAAAAGAAACCTGCAGACATCATCAGACTACACAATGGCAGAAGTGTCAATTGATGAATTTCCTACGCGAGGAGACAAAATAATTTTGAAAAAGAAGCATGAAGCCAACAATACGGATACATTCTCCGGGCGACTGCTACAACTCATTGATCTTTCGGGAAAGCAGATCAAAACGAACAATCGCAATACCACACGCAGTCTGAGCTTTAGAGATATCGCTCGACTAATATCAGTTGACGAAGTTGAAATTATAGATATAAAATCACCGATTTACACGGGTCGGGTAGTGAATAAAACCGCAGAAGAATCGGTTTTTTCACTGCTGCTTACCGGCACTGATGCCAGCGAACTCGAAGAAATTGAAGACAAGAAAATAAGGCGAGGCCGGATAAATGGGCAAATTGCCCTGATAGAAAAATTCGTAGCCGAATACAGCGATAAACTTAGCGCCCTCAACGTAGAAGATACTAAAGAAGAAGCACTTCGCATCGAAGCCCGGATTGCTGAACTTTCAAGCATTTTGAGTGAAATCAGCAAAGACCAGGAAGAACTCACCAAAAAGCGAAAAGAACTCTGGGAAAAAGTCGAGAACTATAAGTCCCGGATTCTTATGAACAATGAATTGCAAGACCGCTTCCAGCTTCTTCAAACCCACTACCAGAGCGATCTCAAGCGACTTGAATTTGTAACCACCGGAGAAGAACTGCTAAACCAATTACACACCGTTAAATGTCCGGTCTGTGGCAACGACCTTGATAAAGATCATTTCGATTGCAACAAACAAAGTGAAGAAGGACAGGAAGTGCGTGTAGCAATGGAAGCGGAAATAGAGAAAATTCAAATCAAAATGGCCGATCTCTCCGGAACTCTAAAAAATCTGGATACTGAAAAACAACAGCAACAGCAGGAACAGCGCGTTACAGAACTTGAACTTAAAGAGCAAAGTAAAATCATAGCCCACGATCTTGAACCCCGAAAAGCACGCACAAAACAAGAAGTAGAAAGCCTCCTTCAAGAGCAGAAGAACATGGTCGAAGTTCAGAGTATCGAAAAAAGAATTTCAGACCTCGCGGTGGAAAAATCCATGCTATCAGAAGAACTACAAACGAAGCAAAAAGCCGTAGACGATGTAACCGAGATCAACTACACCACCCATCAGGACTTTAGTGATTATGTAGCCCAAAACCTAAAGGAATGGGAATTCAGTCCAAATCCTAGTGTTCAGTTTGACCTCACTACCATGGATTTGGTTATTGACGGAAAAGCAAGGGAAAGTAACGGCAAAGGCTTTCGTGGCATTGCACATGCCGCGTTCATAATTGGCTTAATGAACTATTGCTACGGAAAGTCCATACCCCACCCAGGTACAGTAATAATTGATTCCCCGTTAACTGCATATCAAAAAGCCGATTATACAGAAGAAGACGAACTAAGCTCGGACATGGAATCAGCATTCTTTGAAGCACTGTCCGAAACACCGCTAAATCGTCAAATTATTTTATTTGACAATAAGTCTCCTAATGATCTTGTAGTGCGTAAGATTAACTATATACATTTTACTAAGAATAGTAGCCAAGGCAGATATGGATTTATTCCAATCAATTAAATGAATCAAAAAGCACATATTCACAACAAAATCTAAACTGCATTAAAACGAAGTTTAGCCAAAACGATACTCTTTATCAGAGTTCGTGCCTCGCTTAATAACAACGGTTTCGTGCTGTGAACCTGCTACATTTTGATGGACACCTGGTTAAGACATAAATTGCGGTCCACAATCAACGAAGAGGAATGGGACTGAAGAAACGAAGACGAAGTTACAGTCGGCAATACAAACTCGATGTGATTCAGCAGAGTTACCATCGAGAGAACATGAAGGAGTTGGCTGATGAGCTGGGAATACGAGTGGATTTGATCTACCGTTGGCGCCGATCCTACGAGAAGGACCAAGAGTACAGTTTTCCAGGCCAAGGTGTGGTTCCACGTAGTGCCGAGGATACGGAACTCGAACGCGTCCGTCGTGAACTAGCTGATGTGCGGATGGAACGCGACATTCTAAAAAAGGCCATT
>JBBDMV010000045.1:0-6094 GCA_040878115.1 Balneolales bacterium | reverse complement strand
GATGACTTTTGATACAGCCCCCTATGGATATTAAAGCCTTTCAGGCTTAGGCTGAGAGATCATTTCGTTCTGGAATTGATTTACAATGAAGGGAAACCCTGACAGGGGTTTCAATATGCATAGCCCGGTACGTAGTGCCGGGTTCAAGACACACAGGCCGTAAAGAACCCCGGAGGGGGTTCAATGGATTAGAGATTAGGTACTTCAGGCTTTTTTGCTATTTATCATGGCGCTGATAGCTGACGCATTATTGTGTCTTCTTTACTTCGCGTTCCTGAAGATAGATTTAAGCTCAAAAATATTAATCGAACTCAGCTTAGTATTGAAAATGTAAATTTGAATGGAATTAACCGGTCATAGTATAGTATAAATGATGTAACAAAACAAGTGAATGTAATAAAGCTATGGCTGAAACATAGTGGCCATTTTTAGCTCTATTCCATTGCTTTTGCCATTCATTCTATTCGAATTTGGAGCAGTACATTACCTGAATGCGGTTAATACCAAGGTTCTTCGGAGGAAAAAGCATTGGCCCCGCCAAAGATACTGCTCTTTTAGGCTGGCCACCTGTCCGATGATGAAAGGCTCAAGCCGGGCTTAGCCTACTCTTAAATAACTTCATATTAGAGACATATCAACACCATATCAAAGCCGTATATATACGGTGTTGATACGGCCTTGATACGGCGTTGTTACGAACGAAGTCCGGTGAATGTAGGATATAATTAAAATCAGGCTCATTAGAAGTCTTAAAAATTATGATGGTAAAAAAATCTTAGGAGAGTTTTTTTGCGTTAAATTTTTTTTAATAAGATTCTTATAGAGTTAGTGTTTTAACTGTAAAAGTATGTGTAACAGAATATTACTTATATCATGTTAAGCTGGCCTTAAGTTTTATTTTGTATGGACTAATATTGACAATAATATATATATTTAATATTGTAATAGCAGATTAAGTTATCGGTAAAGTTGCGTCCTTTGGAGCAACAAGTTTAAAAGAAAAAAATATGAAAACTAAACCATATCCACCTATGAAAGCTAAACTACTAATAGTCTGCATGCTTATAGGTTTTTTTACAACTGTAAAGGCACAGACAGGGAACGTTGAGGGAACGGTTTTTGACTCAGAAACTGAGGAAACACTTCCCGGAGTGAATATACAGGTTCAGGGCAGTACCACCGGTACTACTACTGGAACGGACGGTTCATACAATATCTCCGTCGATGGGGCGGGTACGGTATTGATCTTTTCCTATGTTGGGTATACGTCGAGAGAAATAGATGTTACCTCAGCGCATCTCGAGGATGGGCTGGATGTTTATCTTGAATCCGATGTAGCCTTAATGGACGAAATGGTTGTTGTAGGCTTCGGTACACAGCGAAGAGGTGATGTGACCGGGGCTGTCAGTTCCATTTCAGCGGCTGATATTGAGCAGCGCCCAATGACAAACACGGCTTTGGGATTGCAGGGACTTAGTCCCGGGTTAACTATTCAAAATCAGGGCGGGCAGCCGGGGGAAGAAAATGCGGTCGCTCGAATCCGGGGAACAGGTACTTTGAACAATCCCAATCCGCTGGTCCTGGTTGACGGTATTGAGCAGTCGCTTGCCACTGTGGAGCCTTCAAACATTGAGACGGTCACCATATTGAAAGATGCCGCCTCCGCCGCCATCTATGGTTCACGGGCGGCTAATGGTGTTATTCTGATTGAGACCAAGAGGGGAGCCGAAACAGGTGTAGTTGTTAATTACAACACGTATGCAGGAGTTCAAAATAAACTCTTTTTTCCTGAGCCTGCCGGTAAAGAGGATTGGATGAGGTTGGAGAATGAGGCACGTGTAGCCGGAGGACAAGAGCCGGTATTCACTGAAGAATATATTTCAAATGTCCTTGCCGGAACGAACCCTCTGGAGTTTCCTTTTGCTGATTTTGAAGGAGGTATATTTCAGGATAATGCCATGGAGCAAAGCCATTCACTATCCATATCTACAGGTAGTGAAACAGGAAGATTATTTGCCTCTTTAAATCATGATGACACCGATGGTATTTTGCAGAATTTCAACAGTAGGCGAACTTCGGTACGAATAAATAGCGACCTGTTCCTAACGGATGATTTAACCTTTAAAGCGAATCTGCTCTACAGAAACCGGGATGTTAGCGGACCTGGTTTTAGTGGCCAGAGGATTACACAGGGCCTTCTGCACATGAACCGTGATATGATTATGAGTTATCCCGATGATGGGCGGGATGCAACCGGTGATCTGATTGGCGGTACGTGGAATCCTTATATTATGGCTAACTCTGGTGAAACCAGCAGGCTGAGTGATGATATTGTGGGTACCGCCGGATTTGATTACCAGATTAATGAGGCGTTCACCATTGAAGGGGATATAACTCTGAACCGGACAGGCAGCGAAGAATCTATTTTCAGAGAATCCCGAAGTGACATGATCCATCCCTTAACGGGTGAAAATGTATCATCGAGTAGCTGGTTTGCTACAAACACTTTAAATGAAGGCCGATACAACCGCAGAGAGTTGAGCCAGCGTGCTTTTATGAACTATGCGGATGGTTTCGGTAATCATAATTTAAGTGGTACGGCCGGTTATGAGGAGATCTATACCCGGGCCACTCAGGTATCCGCAGCACGTTCCGGCTTTTTCAATAATGATCTTCGGGGACTGGGTGCAGGTGATCCTGGTAATGAGCAAACCTGTGGCCAATTTGATGATGCAGGTAGATATACCAGCGGATGTTTTAACGATGATTGGAGAATCCGTTCTTTCTTCGGGCGTGCGAATTACTCTTTTGATGACCGATATTCTGTGCAGGCCAATGTGCGGTATGATGGATCTTCACGATTTGCAGATGGCAACCGATGGGGTTTATTCCCTTCTTTCTCTGCCGGTTGGAGAATCTCCAGCGAAGAATTCATGCAGGACCTTGATCTGTTCAGCAACCTTAGGTTACGGGCTTCATGGGGCCAGCTTGGTAATGAGCGGATGAGTTCCAATGAAAGAACAGGCCTGTACTCCTATTTGAATAGCTTTAATTTAGGGCAATCTTATGAGTTTAATGGCAATGTAGTTCCGGGAGCGGCGGTTACAAGTGCTGGGAACGCGGATATATCCTGGGAGACTACGACCATGACCAACTTTGGTTTGGACGTAGGCTTTTTGGATGACAGGATCGAGGTTATTGCTGAATACTTCCGGAATTATACGAGGGATATTCTGCTGGTATTGCCCATACCTGCTTCTGTGGGTATGAGTGCTCCCTATCAAAATGCAGCTGATGTTTCCAACAACGGATGGGAAATGGCCGTGAACTACCACAGCACGCCCAGTATCGATAGAGGGTTTCAGTATTCAGTTGGGGCCCATTTATCTGATGTAGTCAATACCATTGAAAGCCTGAGTGGGCAGGGGCCGTTTTATCCTGATAAGTTTACCGTTTGGGCAGAAGGCGAATCGATCAATTCATTGCGTGGGTATAGATCCCCGGGCATCTATCGTACCGAGGAGGATTTGAACAACTATCCAGTAAAAATGAGCCCGAATGCTGATATCGGTGATGTTATATACGAAGATCTTGATGAAGACGGTAATCTTACCGGGGCTTTATATCCGGAAGGGGACCAGGTTGTTATTGCAAACGAAGACCCCCGGTATGAGTTTGGTGTGAATTTCAATGCCTCTTACCGTAGCTTCGATTTCGGCATGTTCTGGCAAGGAGTAGCACAGCAGTGGCATATGCTGGATGGTGCTTTAGTTCAAGGCGCGAGCAACCAAAACTTTATTCCAGATATCATGGTCAGGGAAAGATTTCATCCTACCGAAAATCCGGATGGGACCTGGCCCAGAGTGATGTCAGGAGCTCAAACCTGGAGCAACTGTGCGAATTGTATGTCTGATTTCATGCTTGAGGATACTAAGTATGCAAGATTGAAAAATATTCAGCTCGGTTACACCATTCCCCAACAATGGATGCAAAATCTGCGGGTGTTTGTTTCTGGTGAGAACCTGTTGACCCTGACACCTACCGAGTTGTTTGATCCTGAGCTCCCAAGAGGCAGAAATCAATTTTATCCTCATTCGAAAGCCGTAAGGTTAGGAATGAACATCACATTTTAGGCATCTATAATACTTTGGTATTCTATTATGAAAAAGAACATTATCTTAAGTTTAATGATCAGTACAGCCGTCATGTTTGGCTGTGACGAAGGGATGGATAATATCCCGTCAAGTTCAGTGACAGAAGAATCTTTCTGGGAGCGGGCCAGTGATGCAGAGATGGCCCTAAATGGAGTTTATGCAGAAATGGATGGCCGTACGATCACGCTGGATAATCGTACTGATATTGCCTTTCAATTATATGCCGGCAGTCCAATTGTGCCTTCAGATGATATTCTTTCGAGCAACTGGAACCGTTATTACAGCGGTGTACGCAGGGCCAATGATCTGATTACCAATATTGACCAGATCGAGATTGGTGATCCGGCTATTCTGGAAAGACTGGAAGCCGAAGCGAGGTTCCTGCGGGCGTACTATTACACACAGCTTACCAGCTTGTGGGGTGATGTACCGTTTACTACCGAGCCTCTCGGGATTAATGACCATCTGCCCCGTACCGGCCGTGAGGAGATCGTTGATTTCATCATTAATGAACTTGATGTTATCATTACCTCGAACGCCCTCCCTCCAGAATATGGTGGTGATGATGTGGGCCGGGCAACGCATGGTGCTGCACAATCTTTAAAGGCGAGAGCTGCTCTGCGTAACGAGCGATGGGCTGTTGCCCGCGATGCCGCGCAAGCAGTGATAGAGAGTGGCGTTTATGAGCTTTACCCGAATTACGAAGAGCTGTTTCATTATGAGGGCCAAAACTCATCAGAGGTGATCTTTGACAGGCAATATTCGCCTAACGGCACCAACTATGATGCCTTTGGGCTTTCAGCTTCCTCTATTGGTGGCGGCTCAGGCGTCGAGCCTGTTCATGATCTTTATCTATTATACAGGCTTGACAATACCGAATATAACGTCGGAAATTTTGAGGACCCTTCGGAGGCTTATGAGAACCTGGACCCCCGTTGGGATTATTCGGTGTTTTATACGGGCCAGCCCATTGGTAATAGTACGTATGACTCTAGTCCGACAAGTACAACTCCTGATAGGGTAGATGTAACAGAGACCACCACCGAACTCGGCTATAACCTGAAGAAGTATATTGACTATGAAAGCGATGTATCGAGTCCGACCACAGGGTCCATTAATATGATCCACATTCGTTATGCGGATGTTCTTTTGATGTACGCCGAGGCGAAAGCTCAGCTGGATGAAATTGATCAGTCGGTATATAATGCCATCAATATGGTACGTGAACGGCCGACTGTGGAGCTGGAGCCGATCGATCAAAACACTCATCCCGACGCGGGGTCGCTGCTCGCCTATCTGCAGGACGAGCGGGCCCGTGAATTTGCATTTGAAGGCCTGCGGCTGTTTGATATTTTTCGATGGGGGATTGGGGAGGAAGTTATGCCCGGTCCGGTGCTGGGTGCGCATTTTGAGAGATCAAATGGTGAGGTATACCTGAGGGATGCAGGCTATTCGAGATCGTTTAGCTCTCATCACCATCTCTGGCCAATTCCGCAGGCTGAAGTAAATTCCAACAGTTCGATAACAGAAAATAACCCCGGGTATTAGGTTCTAGTTTCTAGTTTGAAGTTTTTAGTTTTTAGTTTTTTATCATGTAGAGACGCAAAATCTTGCGTTTCTACGGTGGGTTAAACCAACGATGCCTGAATAAACCAGCAACCGTGATTTCATCAATCGGTAATATATGAATGGTTTCCGTGATGCGGGTGCATCATGTAGAGACGCAAAATCTTGCGTCTCTACGGTGGATTAAACCAACGATGCCTGAATAAACCAGCAACCGCGATTTCATCAATCGGTAATATATGAATGGTTTCCGTGATGCGGGTGCATCATGTAGAGACGCAAAATCTTGCGTCTCTACGGTGGGTTAAACCAACGATGCCTGAATAAACCAGCAACCGTAATTTCATCAATCGGTAATATATGAATGGTTTCCG
>JBBDMV010000044.1:0-6107 GCA_040878115.1 Balneolales bacterium | reverse complement strand
TTGATATTCCCTAAATAAATTAGGCGAGAAAAACGGATGGTGGCCTTTTGAGACACCCCCGGAGGCAATGGTAATTAGCAAACAACCCTGAAAGGGTTGAACGTAAAGTGCTTAGCCTCAATCTTTTTTAACCGAACTCAGGTTACTAGCCTGAGCTTTTTTAATTCATAGATTCTCCTGAGAAAATGCGTTCATCCTGTCAAAGATGCTGCTCTTTAAAACAGCCACAATTACAATAATTTAAAACTAAGGCCCAGCTTAAAACAACTCTTAATGAAATTCGTATTAGAACCGTATCAAAGCCGTATATATACGGTGTTGATACGGCCTTGATATGGTGTTGATATGGCGTTGTTCAAAACAAGCCCGGAGAATGCAGGGTATCATTGAACTCAGCCTATTAGGTTCAACTATTCAGAGTTTTTTCCTTGCACACGCTGCTCAATAAAATAAATTTGTATCCGCAGAAGGATAATTGGCAAATTATAACCACAAATATGTATATTCAGGGCAATAAAAAAATCCTAATATTTGCTCATGACAAAATTCCCGAAGCTACTTACCCTAGCCTTATTGTTTGCCCTTGCATTACTCAATGCCTGCAAGGGACCATCCACGCCTGATTTCTCAACAGAGCATGCCCTTGATATACCCTTGATTAGTAATCAAAAAATTACTGTTATGGGAGGGTCTCTGTCCCTGATTGATACGACAGGTCAGGAGGGTTTTGACACCCTGTTTACCAGCGACCCGGAAGGTTTAGTCAGCATTGCTTCCGATATGGATTTTAATTTCGGAGATTTTAGTGATGCCGTACCGGAAATTAACATTAATAATGCAAATATAGATACGGAAATAGGGATTCTCGAAGTCCCTTTTTCCGGTTCCGGTGAATTAAGTTTTGAGGAGGTGACGGGCCAGCCTGCCGCAATCTTCCCTGCAGGAACTCTTGTGCCTCCAAACAATGCTACCGTAGATATGGAACTGGATGCCGGTGCATTTGAAAGTGCTGAGGTTGAAGATGGAGGGATAAGAATTACTTTTACCAATAACCTGGGTTTTGATATTGAGGAAATCGAAGCCAGCCTGTTGGCAGATGGTTCCGGCGTGGGAAGTACTTTAGTTTTACAAGAAGTTGAAACCGGCAGTACGGAAACCGGAGTTATAGATTTCAACAAGGGTGATCTGATTGAAACAGAGTTGAAGGTTGAAGTGCAGCTAAATTGGGATAGTCAAACGTCCTCTGCCGATGCCGGTGATCTGAAAGTTGAAGCCTCCGATGAAGGACTGGCTGTAAGCAAAGCTACCGCGGTGCTTAACGATCACAGTTTTTCGACAGGCGGAGAGATAGAGGTTGATGACGAGTTTTTTGTATTTGAGAACGATGGCCATTTCATTCACCTCAACTCCGGTGACCTTAAAATAGTAGATTTTGTAAATGAGATTGATCTTGATTTAGACCTCCTGAAAATATCGTTTCCCGGCATAAGGACCGGGGCCTATGGGCCACAAGATTCTTTGGTGGTCCTCCTCGACGGTAACGACAGGATCCGCCGGTCCAGCACAACCCCGGAAGCAGTCTCCGTTTCTTTGGAAGATATGCGGATTTACGCTACGGATAATATATTAGAGTACAACATCGAAGCTTCTACCGAAAACACGCGGGACCACCCGCAGGGTGACAGCGTCAGGACGGTAAGCTCAACCGATAGAATTACCGCCAACGTGGAGATACAGGATTTGGGCATAGGCTTTGTCAGAGGTATGGTCCAGCCCCGGACCATACCTCTGAGTAACGATGATCCATCCAATGGTGAAGGCATACTGGACCTGTTTACCGAAAGTGAAGTGCAAAAAACTGAGATGAACGGACTTGACATGCTTTCGGGCAGTGACGTTTCACTTTATGGGCCAAGCTTGAACCTGTTTTATGATACAAACCTGGGGATCGGGACCACGGTCTACGGGGCCATACTGGGCGTAAATGAAGATGGCGATGAGGTGTACTTATCCGGCAGCAACGGAAGCTCTTTACAGGTAACTCCAGGCGACAATATAACGGGCCTGCAGTCAAATGGTTTAAACATTCCGCCAGAGGACCTGGTCAAATTGAAAATTGAAAAGGCACCTACTAACGGTGGCACTATATCCGGGGCAATCGTATTTGATCAGGAGAATTCAACGATTGAAGAATTCTTTAATAATGTGCCCGAAGATATATATTTTATCGGCAAGGCTGTGGTCAATAAAAATAGTGAAGAGGGAGAAATATCCACCCCGATAAAGTTCAACACCAGCATGGGGATAGATATACCCATCAACCTGGCCACACATACACCCGCTGCATATGAAGATACATTGAGTGTTGACCTTTCCGATCTGCCGAGTGAGAATGACGATACCATGTTATCAAGTTCATCTTTGCGTATTGAATATGACAATGGCATGCCCTTCGATGTCGATTTATTCCTGGAGTTTCTTGATGCAAATTTTAACATGATTGCACAAGTTCCTGTTGCGGGTAATCATGATGATCAACAAATCACTATTAATTCAGCGCAAGTGAATGAGGAAACGAGGTTTACTTCGTCGGCAAATGATGGTATGATTGAGATATCTTTGACCAATGAGCAAATGCAACAGCTTCATCAAACTCGTCATTTATCATTTACCGGAACGTTTGGGACCAGTTCAAATGAGCAGGTAAAGTTAAAAACTGATGATTATATTGATCTTAGCATATTCGGTAAATTCAAGATCGAAAGCAGAGTTGGTGACTGATCCATAAACGACAGGCAAGTATGCAAAGGCATTATTGACTATCAGGAAGCGGAACCTTCTTGCTCCTTGTGAGCTTCTTGTTGTTTAAACGCCCCCTTCCGTTGCTCCCTCGTCAAGCGTGGACGCTTGACGAAGCATCTGCATGTCGGCCAACTTCCGCTGCGGCGAGCGTCTGCGCTTGCCGAAATTACACCCGGGAGGCCCGGGGAATACACAAAGGCATTACTGGAGACCAAGAAAGGAGCCTAGCTGCTTACCTCGAGCATTTCTACTTCGGTTTCCTGTACATCACCATGTGTTTTGAAGTATTCTTCAAGGCCGGAAACGATCTTTTCAGCTATTCTTTGCTGAAAGTTATCATCCAGCAAGTTCATCTCTTCCTCAGGGTGGGAAAGGAAGCCGGTTTCGACCAGCACGTTCGGCATTTCGGTAAGGGCATTCAATGAAAAGTTGAAGCTGCCTATCACACCAAACTCTCTAAAACCTAATTCCAGCATATTATCATACATGATATCGGCAAGCGGCTGAGAACCGATACCACGGTAATAGGTACTCGTTCCCTTGATATTGTCCGGGTTTACGGCTGCCCCTATGGAATTGGCATGAATACTCACCAAAACATGCGCACCGGATGACTTCACCATATCCACACGTTGGTGCATGGGTATATGAATATCGTCGGTCCTTGTCATCATCACATGAGCACCTTTATCATAAAGAAGCCTTTCCACCTTACGCGTAATAGCCATGGTAATATCTTTTTCCTCAGCTCCACTGGCACCCAGCGCGCCACTGTTACTGCCACCATGACCGGCATCCAGGGCTATAGACAAACCGTTAAATATATCATCTGCCACCACAACAGGAGGTCGTTTAATTCTGATCCTTAGGCTGCTTCCCATTCCGTAGCCAATTTCATAACCCCAATGGCTATCATAATTAAGTTTGATCGTCAACCGGTACTGATCGGACCCGACCTGCTCCCAGGTCACGTTATCAATTCCTTTCGCGGCCAGATGATGAGTAATCCAGTTGGTATTAGAGCGCGCTCCGAAAATATCCACCTCTATGCGCCCGGGATTATTAAGCTGACGGGTTATATACGGTAATCGCTGGTCAAGAGCAACCGTTATGACATCACCTGTAAGTCCGCCAGTAGCTGAAATGGACCCTGCCAGTGAATTAGGTTGTGGTGTTTCCAAAGGAAGTAATTTTCCGTAATAAGCCGGCAACCAGGCTTCCATTGAATCGGAAAGTTTCACCCTGTACACCCCTCCTTTTTTCCCGGTTACCTTTAGGTGAATGCCTTCATCAATATAACCGAGCTTGGCACCGCCAAGACGATCGGAGCCATTGCCAGCCTTCAAGTATGGCCGTGTTCCTGTTGTTTCCACTATTCGTGGAAAATCTTGTGGCGTTATGGTCACCTTCGCACCGGAGAATATACTTTTATTAGACCATAAGCTTTTACGCAATTTGAATTCTACAGGAGCCTCAACCGCCCTGTCATCTGACCTGACTTTGTATCGGCCAACGTATATACCTTCCAGGCCGTTTGCTTCTTCCGGGGGTAACTCCCGCATTTTCATGTCGTTAATCACACCATGTAAACTAAAAGTGGCTTCAAAGCCGGGACTGCCTTTAAAACGAACTTCAAGGATATCACCTTCATCAAGCCATAGGTCTTCAGATGGCATCATACGGGTGCTTTCTATAACCAGGGGGTCGCGTGGCGACGTCGAATCGGGTAGTGCGCGGTTGAAGAGCAAATCCTTATGCAGAGTGTCTCCGATGGCCGATATAACGGATATACGGTACGTGTTCAGCCCCCTATCAGGATGGACCATCCCGACAAAGACGCCGTTGGAATGTACTTTTACCTCCGTTCCGTCAATAAATGCACGAGAACCAGGATTGGTATTTGCGCCGACACGCTGCCGGGTCCCTGAAACCTGAATGGTATCTGCATCCGGAACAATTACATTCAAATACAGAGAATCCTGATCGGGACCTGATATATTGTCATCGTTAGCATTTATTAAAAGAGAAGCTGAAAGCAGCAGAATTGAAAGCTGAATAAACAAGATAAATGTTGTTAGGTTGGAAGATGAACGGTTAAAAAATACTAATCCTGACTGACAGAAAATAGATTTTTATCAAGATTATTCAAAACCCATCAACGTTAATAGGTATAGAAAAAACATAAATCTATGGTCAGAAAGATTTTGCAAATTAGGAGCTGGAAAATTAAAATATTATAACATTATGGAGAAAAATATGTATATAGTGACCGGAGCAACAGGCAGGACCGGGCGAATTGTAACAAACATATTGCTCAACCAGGGAAAAGATGTTAGGGCTATTGCCAGGGACACAGATAAGTTACGTGACCTGGAGGCAAACGGAGCAAAAATACTATCGGGTAATTTAGAGGATAAAAACTTTGTGGTCCGTGCGTTTCAGGGTGCAAAAGCTGCTTACCTCATGGTTCCTCCCAACAATGAGGCTGAAGATTTTCTTGATTATCAGATGAAGGTAGCTGATAATCAGGCTGAGGCTATAAAGAAAAATAAAATTACCCATGCGGTTTTACTAAGTTCTGTCGGTGCTGAGCTCACGGAAAAGGCAGGTGTAGTTCAAGGCCTTCATTACATGGAAAAACGCCTTAACCGAATCAAATCCCTTAACATAAAGCACATTAGGGCAACCTATTTTATGGAGAACTTATTTCAAACTATTCAAATGGTTAAATCTACCAATAAACTGTCTTTGCCATTTAACCATAATCTAAAATTCCCAATGACTGCTAAGCGGGACGTTGCAAAAGTTGCTGTTCAGCACTTACTTGATCTGGATTTTGAGGGTAAATCAGTAGATTATGTTCTTGGCCAGCGAGATTTGTCCTTTACCGAAGTCGCTGATATTTTGGGTAAAGCTATTGGAATAACCAATTTGGAATATACGCAGACCTCTTACGAAAATACCCGAACCGCATGGGTCCGTTCCGGTATCTCCGAAAGCGTAGCGGACGCTCATATTGAATTCATCAGAGGCATCAATGAAGGGCGGATATTTGGAAATGTAGAGCGAACTCCTGAAAATACAACGCCCATTTCAATCGAAGAGTTTTCGCGCCAATATGCTTTGCTTTATGAAAATAGTAGAGCAATGGCTTGAAGTTGGTATTTACCTAACAACCTGAGTTTGGTTAAAAAATGAATTTATTAAGGCCAGGCAATATACGTTTAACCCTTTCAGGGTTGCTTACTAGTTATCATTGCACCCCCGGATTTCATCCGGCACACTGGATATTAAAGCCTTTCAGG
>JBBDMV010000043.1:0-32883 GCA_040878115.1 Balneolales bacterium | reverse complement strand
CGACGTTCTGGATGGCGCGACCCCCACTCAAAATGTGCTTCAGTCTCAACTTTCTGCAGGGCTGGATTTTGCTTTTATCAGCGATCATGACTCCGGAAAAAACCATATGCTAATGGATTCCCTTACTTCCCAAAGAAATATCCCCTTTATCCCCTCCATGGAAATATCACCATCCTGGGGCCACTTCAATGTTTTTCCCCTGGATGGTGGGGCTAAGCTCGAAATAGACCCTTCTTCATCTTCAATAGAGGAAATTATTGATGACGCCAAACGCATGGGTGCGGAGGTGATATCTGTCAATCACCCTTATATTTCATACGGCTACTTTCATAGTCTAGAAGCCGGATCGGCTACAGGGGAATTTGACCCTCGTTTCGACCTTGTAGAGTTGAACTACGGCGGTAGCTTTGAAAGAGATCTGGAACGAATGTATTCTTTCTGGAATAAAGGCCTCGCCATTTATTTGACCGCCGGTTCCGATACTCACGATGTTTGGGATGGGAACACCGGCGGCATGAGAATGTACGTACACATTCCAGAAAACCCTACCGTTGAAGGATTTGTTGAAAATATTAAGAACGGCCATGCCTTTGCCACATCAGGTCCCCTGGTTGAGCCCGGCTATATATTTGGCTCACAGATAAGAATAACCCCCGGTGATGAGCTTGAACTTCCGTTTAAGTTGATGTCGGTCAATAACCTTAAAAGTGTCCAACTGATAAGCGACGGCGAGGTTGCCGATTCGCTTGACTTACAACATGCCGGCATCGAAACCGATATAAGCTTCACCGTCCGGCCTGAAGAAGATAGCTGGTATTCCATCATCATTGAAGACAACAAGGGCGAAAAAGCATATAGCAATCCTGTGTGGGTCGTACCAACCGAATATGAATACTAAGGTAACGCTACCCAGCGGTTCACACTATTATGAGGAGCTTCAAAGACGATCTTATAAAACTCAGAAGGATAGTCGCTGATGTCGATTTCCGCCCTTCTTTGAACTAAGGGCACCTCCTTTAACAGGTGATATTCATCTTCCCCGCCATCTTTAAATTCATTGGCAGTGCTTACCCATATTTTCAGGTCATCTTCTTCATTCCACGCATTCCAGGAAAGCGAAAGCACCTGGTTTTCCTGATCAATTTCAGCATAAGGCTCGCTGATGGAAACTTCACCAATAAGAGGAACGCCATCCAATTCTCTTTTTAGAGTTTTCGGAGTTTCAATGTTCATAAAACGGGCAATCGTAGGGTAAATATCAACGACGCCTGGTTTGGAGGCTGTAAAGTACCGGTTATGATCAGGGGAGTTGGTTACAATCCATGTTGTGCGCTCCCGCTCGGTATGGCCACCATGTCCTTTTCCATCCTCAATAGCTCGTCCATGGTCGGTGGTTACCACCAACAGCCATTCTTCGTTATGCTCTTGTTCCCGCAGTTTAACGGCCTCCCAGACTCTACCCATCTGGTCGTCCGCATTGCGAATACTTTCATAATACTCAGAGCTATCCCCATAACGATGGCCTGCATCATCAGGATACCATATATATATCCAGGATAAATCCGGGGCGTTTGTTTTGATATAGGAGGCTGCCTCGTTGGCTACATGCTCATCTATTTGATAGACATACCCTTCTTCATGCGGGTAGTTTATCGTATCGTTTTCGAAGCCATCAACGTGATAATCCATTTCAATACCGGCTTCGGGCAATCCATCTCCAATCAGTTTGGTCCTGTTGTCAAGCCAGCTCGAAAACACGGCCACTTCTTTTTCCGGATTCTGATCTTTTAATAATCGAAAGATACTCCAGTAATTGTAATTGGGCTCCTCAATATTGTTGTCATATACATTATGCTTGTTCGACCATGTGCCGGTAAGCAGATGATTATACCCTACAGCAGAAACGGTCGGGGATTCAGAATAGCCTCCCGCTTCACCCCCCACATAGGCATGGGTATAGCCCCCCTGCCGGCTGATCTCATCAAGGTTTGGCGTATCAATCATCTCCAGGATATCCGCAGAGATTCCATCAAGAAGGATAAAAACGACTTTTTTTTCCTTCTCAACTTCCTGGACAGGTGATGAACATGAAAGAAAAAAAACGAGGGCAAATAGGGCAAGCAAGCTTTTGGAGAACATAGAATCTCTTAAAATTGAAGATTATTAATTGAGGCAGCGAAAATAAAGAATTATTAATCGAATAATCAGGTATATCTGTAAATTTTTATCGTTGGCCAGCAATTTGCTTGCCAAAAGTCAGTGATATTATCGCAAATACGAAGAATTATTCCCAAGACTTAATTTCATGTTGATGCGATAATGGGTATTTTAAGGAACTATTCACACAATTATTGAACTGAACTGTAGACAGCAAATCCAAACTCACTCTCCGGATTCCATACCTGGAGAGCCTTTCATGGATGACAATATTACCCTGATTATTTATTACGTAAATTATGCTCAAAAACCAATCGCCGAACCATCACCAAAAGGAAAAGTACGACTACATCATAGTAGGTGGAGGATCGGCGGGCTGCGTCCTGGCCAATCGCCTGAGCGAAAACCCAAACAATAAGGTCCTGATACTCGAAGCAGGCCGACCGGATTATATATGGGACCTATTTATTCACATGCCGGCAGCCCTAACCATTCCTATTGGTAATAAAAATTACGATTGGTGCTATGAAACCGAACCCGAACCCCATATGGGCGGCCGGAAAGTTTTTCATGCACGCGGCAAAGTATTAGGCGGCTCCAGTTCCATAAACGGCATGATCTTCCAAAGGGGCAATCCCATGGATTATGAAAAATGGGCCGCAAATAAGGGAATGGAAAACTGGAGCTATAATCATTGTCTCCCCTACTTTAAGAGAATGGAAAACTGCATGGCCGGGGGAGATGATTTCAGAAATAACACCGGACCCCTGAACCTGGAAAGGGGACCGGGAATCAATCCCCTATTTAAAGCTTTTTTATCTTCAGCCGAAGAAGCCGGCTACCCTTCAACCAGTGATGTAAACGGCTACAAGCAAGAAGGGTTTTCGCTATTTGATCGCAATATCAAAAAAGGAAAACGTTTCAGTGCCGCCCGTGCCTATTATCATCCGGTAAAAAACAGACCTAATTTAAAGATCCTGACAGGGGTACATACCAACAAAATACTTTTTGAAGGCAAGAAGGCTATTGGAGTTGAATACCAGGATAAAAAAGGGAATAATCACGACGTCTATTCCCGTGAAATTATATCCTGCGCGGGAGCATTTAACACCCCGCAATTATTGCAGCTTTCCGGGATCGGCAATGCCAAAGACCTAAAAAACCTGGGTATCCCTGTGGTAGCTGATTTGCCGGGAGTAGGCGAAAACCTTCAGGACCATTTGGAAGTTTACGTTCAGCACTCCTGCAAGAAACCGGTGTCACTCAACCCAGCGATGAAATGGTGGCGCAAGCTCGACATCGGCCTGCGGTGGCTTTTATTTAAAAAAGGACCGGCCTCTACCAATCATTTCGAAGCCGGTGGCTTTGCACGCAGCAATGATGAAGTGGATTACCCTAATTTGATGTTCCACTTTCTGCCTCTGGCGGTGCGGTACGATGGCTCTTCTCCTGAAGGCGGACATGGTTTCCAGGTCCATGTTGGCCCCATGTATTCCAATGCCAAAGGTTCGGTTAAAATAAAATCCCGCGACCCACGTGAGCATCCGTCCGTTGTTTTCAACTATCTTTCTACCGATCAAGACCGTAAAGAGTGGGTCGAAGCCATACAAACCGCCCGAAAGATCCTGAAGCAACCTTCCCTGAGCGAATTTAGCGATGGAGAGATTTCTCCCGGAAAAGATGTAAATACCGATCAGGAAATACTGGACTGGGTAGCAAAAGACGCGGAAACAGCCCTGCATCCATCCTGCACCTGTAAAATGGGTACAGATGAAATGTCGGTTGTTGATCCGGAAACCATGAAGGTCCACGGCGTGGAGGGGTTAAGAGTAGTAGATGCCTCGGCTATCCCATCTATCACTAACGGTAATATCTATGCCCCCGTCATCATGATGGCGGAAAAAGCCAGTGATTTGATCTTAGGTAAAGTGCCGCTGGCCCCTGCTGATGTAGAATATTACAAGCACCAAAGAGAAAAACAGGTATAATATCACAACTAACTGTCATAGCTATTGTTGGTTATCAGGCTTAAATTTTTAACACCGCTTCGTCAAGCGTCCACGCTTGACGAACTTGCACCCGAAGGCGGCTGCACAACAAGGCCAACTGGTCAGCAGCAACGGCAGCCGATCGGTCGGCTGCTTTACTTCTCGTTACCGTTGCAATTTATATAGCCGTCCTGGGCGTTGTTCTCTCGTAAAGCGTGGACGCTTAACGAAGCGCCTGTCCACCGCTGTAGTTTACCTTAACTTTCTGCCGGGGCTTATAACAACGAGTTGTTCATGATTTAAGCTTATCAGGCTTAAATTTTTTTACACCGCTTCGTTGAGCGTCCACGCTTGACGAACTTGACAACCCGGAAGGCGGCTGCACAACAAGGCCAACTGGTCAGCAGCAACGACAGCCGATCGGTCGGCTGCTTTACTTCTCGTTACCGTTGCAATTTATATAGCCGTCCCGGGCGTTGTTCTCTCGTAAAGCGTGGACGCTTAACGAAGCCCTTCACTCAAAGGGCTTGCCAACACCGTCCATTTCTACATATACCGTTTTCAACTGGGTATAGTGCTCAATGGCGGCCCGGCCATTTTCACGTCCGATGCCCGACATCTTATAACCACCGAAAGGGATTTCCACAGGTGTGATATTAAAGTTGTTTATCCAGCATATACCAGCCTGAAGCTGGGATACTACCCTATGCCCTCGTTTGAGATCATTGGTGAAAACACCGGCAGACAAACCATAAGGAGTATCGTTAGCAAGCTCAATGACCTCATCTTCTTTGTCAAAAGGGATTACCGTCATTACCGGCCCGAATATCTCTTCCCGCACGATACGGGCATCATCTGATTCACTGTAAAAAACAGCCGGCTCGACGAAATACCCCTTATTAAGCGGAGAGCCTGTTCCAAAATCAGGTACTTTCCCTCCAAACAAAAGTTTGGCCCCATCTTTTTTACCGATTTCCAAATAAGAAAGCACTTTTTCTTTATGCTCTTTGCTAATCAAGGCGCCGATGCGCGTTGATTCGTCACGGGGATCACCGATTTTCAGCTTCTTTGTTTCTTTTTCAAGCTTACCAAGAAAATCATCCATAATGCTTTTATGAACATAAACCCGAGTCCCATTGGAGCATATCTCACCCTGGGTATAGAAATTACCCATCATGGCACCCTGAACGGCATCATCAATATCCGCATCATCAAAAATCAGGATAGGGTTTTTACCCCCCAGTTCAAGGGATACCTGCTTCAGGGTTTCGGAAGCCCCCTTCATTACTTTTTGTCCTGTTGAAACTTCCCCCGTCAGTGATACTTTACTGATCCCTTTATGGGCTACCAGGCCCTTGCCTACCTCAGGACCTCCCTGTACAACATTGAAAACACCTTTGGGCATGCCTGCCTCCATAAAGATCTCGGCTAGCTTTATCGCATTTCGTGGTGTCAGTTCAGCGGGTTTAAATATCATGGTATTCCCGGATGCCAATGCCGGAGCGGCTTTCCAGCAGGCAATCTGCATAGGATAATTCCAGGCCCCTATGCCCGCGCATACCCCATAGGGCTCACGACGTGTATAGGCAAAACTATTCCCAAGCTGAATATGATCGCCCTGGATTGAAGCAGCCAGTCCTCCAAAGTATTCCAACGCGTCAGCACCTGATTGAATATCGACAGCCATAGCTTCGGAAATTGGCTTGCCGGTATCCCCTACTTCAATTTCAGCGAGTTCCTCATTTCGCTGTTTAAGCAACGCGGCCGCTTTTTTCAGGATCCGGCCGCGTTCCGTTCCTGTCATCGATGACCATTCTTTAAAAGCCTCGGATGCCGCCTTTACGGCTTTATCAACATCCCCTGCAGAAGCCACCGAGATTTCGCCCAGGCGGGTGCCATCGCCCGGATAGATATTGTCCATGCGTTCCGGGGCATTGCCTTCACATTGTTCACCATTGATGAACTGTGGAATTATACTCTTTGTCATTTAAAAAATACTTTATTGGTTTGATCACTTTATAATCGCGTGATGATAAGAACGGGGCAATTATACAGCCTGCTGTTCATTTAAGCAATCCAAAAATAAAATAACAGGCGAGCGAGATAAAAAATAAACGTATAGCATCCATAGATCTTTTGAAATAGAGCTTCCTTAAGGCTCACAAATTTCTTTGCCTTTACCGTAAGGAATCCCTTCATGAATGCTCTTATATATCATACCCTTTAACAAAGAGAGCATTATGTCAAATAAAGTTAAATTAGATTCAACAGCCTACGAACAAAAGAGATCCGTCAAAGAACTCACCGCCGAAGAGCAGCCGCGTGAGAAACTGCAAAAGCACGGGCCCGATTCCCTGAGCGATGCCGAACTTCTTGCCATCCTTCTCAGAACGGGAAGCACCAAAATGAACGTGATCGAAACCTCCCGCACACTGCTTGAACATTTCGGAGGCCTGAGGCCAATGGCCAGAAAAAGCTGGCAGGAACTGCGGGTGATCAACGGAGTGGCCACGGTAAAGGCCATCACCCTGGAAGCCGTATTTGAAATCGCCCGCCGCCTTCAAGTAGCCGGACTGGAAGAAAAGATCAAGATGAAATCTCCAGATGATGTTGCCGCCTTTTTTGGGCCTAAACTTAGGGACCTTCGCAAAGAAACATTCATCGTAACCTTTCTCAATGCCGCCAAAATTATGCTGGGTTACAAAAAAATCAGTATCGGAGGCGTAACGGCTACCATTGTGGACCCAGCCGAGGTGATGCGTCAGGCCATTATGAATGACGCTCACAGCATCGTAGTGCTTCACAATCATCCATCAGGCAATGCAAGGGCTTCTCAATCAGACATACAGTTAACCAAAAGGCTCAGCGAAGTAGGGAAGTTATTGGGCGTGGCATTAGAAGATCACATCATTATTGCCGGTTATGACCATATAAGCCTGCGGGAGAAAGGTTTGGTTTAATAAAAAAGTACCCGAAATGACAACAACCTTTGTTGAAAATAGCATCTATCATATCTACAACCGGGTAAATGGAAATGAAAACTTGTTTCGTGAACATAAAAACCATGTGTTTTTTCTAAATAAGTTTTCACTCTATCTGAATCCGGTTGTTGAAACGTATGCCTTTTGCCTACTGCCAAACCACTTTCATGCTATGGTGAGGGTAAGAAGCAAGGATGAGATATTGTCAAATTTAGGAGATGGAGCTTTCCAAAGGTTTACTAAACGCGTTCAAAAATAAGACCAGGCTTACCCCCGCTTTTACTGAACCTCGTATTAAAAACATATCAACACCATATCAAAGCCGTAAATATACGGTGTTGATACGGCCTTGATATGGTGTTGATACGGCGTTGTTCGGGAGAAGACCGAGGAAGTATTGATTTATTTTCCTTTTTACCAGGTACTAAAGTTCTTTATTTTATATGATTAACTTGAAAGGACCTTTGATCTATGTCTTTGGAACAGCTTCTCAACTTGATCGGTGAAATTGCCGAAATCCCGTCATTCAGCTCTTTTGAAGAGGTGATACACCCGTATATTTTTGAAAAGACAGAACCCATTCCAGGGATTAAAGTTCACCGCGTTCACGATAACAACCTGGTTCTTGAAATTCCGGGCACTCCGAAAGCTAAGCCCATAGCCCTGTCGGCACATTTGGATAAGATCAATCATTTCGGTGAAAACCCACCCGATACGCTTCCTTTCAGACAGACAAGCGACTATCTGGAAGGCCAGATGGATGATTCCGTCGGTTTGGGTATTTGTCTGGCGCTGGCTTTGCAAAGTCGGTTTGAATATTTCCCGCCTTTGCTGGTCCTCCTGTCTGAAATGGAAGAAGGCTTTGGCCTTAGAAAGCATCCACATCTGCTAAAAAATAAGGGGAAAGGTTATCATCACGGCATTGGGGCTGAGCGTATTTCAGAATTTCTGGTCAAAGAAGACAAACTGCCTGCTGCTGTGATCACCGTTGATACCACACCGCTTTTTAAGGGAGAACCCGGGATGGTATTGTATTCCGAACACTGGCAGTTTACCAAAACCACACCTTCTGAAGGAGAAAAATCCGTTACTAAAAACCTGGTTGACAAACTGTTGAGGGTGGACCCGAACATTACCTTATTCAACAACACGAACGATTACCTTACGTACGGAAAATACCTGAATACTCCTGCAGGGCCGCCCGTTCCCTCGGTAGCCATTGAGCCGGCCATTTTCCCTTATCACCAGAAGAACGAGCGTGTTTTTGTGGATGACATTCAAAAAGTATATGCCAATCTGAAGTCATTCCTGATCAATGAGGGTGAATAAGAGGATCGACTCCCACAGGGTCCAGATTTTGCGGGAGGCTTTATAATGAACAAGCGAATACTTCGCCTTGCTATTCCCAACATCATCAGCAACCTCTCCATACCGCTTTTAAGCTCAGTGGATACGGCTTTGGTGGGGCATCTGGATGAGGTTTATTATCTTGGGGCTATCGCCGTAGGCGGGATGATATTTAATTTCATCTACTGGGGTTTTGGCTTTCTGCGTATGGGGACCACCGGCCTCACGGCACAGGCGTACGGACAAAAGAATGACCGTGAGTCTATGCTGGTCTTTTCGAGGGCGCTTATAGTGGCGGCGGCAGGTAGCGCCATGCTGCTTTTATTCCAAAAGCCCATTTTGGATTTTACCTTTACCTTTGTGGATTCGTCGCCCGAGGTGGAAGAGTATGCCCGTATTTACTTCAACATAAGAATCTGGGCTGCTCCGGCAACATTATCAATGTACGGCATTCAGGGATGGTTCCTGGGTATGCAGAATGCCAAAGACCCCATGTTGATGACGATCTTCGTGAACCTTCTGAATATTTTCTTCAATGTCATCTTCATCTACCGGTTCGGCATGACAGTCGATGGCGTAGCCTATGGAACCGTAGCCGCGGCCTACCTCGGGTTATTCTTCGGGCTGTTCCTCCTGATGAAAAGATACGGGCATCTTAAAAAAGCCTTTGTCCCCGGCGGCATACTCGATATTACGGGGATCAAAAAGTTCTTTTTCGTAAACCGCGATATCCTGATACGGACTCTTTGCGTAATATTCGCTTTTTCATTTTTCACGGCCAAATCGGCCGGGTTCGGTGATGATATACTGGCCGCCAATACGATATTATTACAGCTTTGGGCGATCCTCGCCTATGGCGTTGACGGATTTGCCTACGCTGCCGAAAGCATTGTAGGCCGCTATATCGGCGCTGAAGACCGTTTGGGATTGAGAAAAGCTATTAAATATACCCTTGGATGGGGACTGGGCCTGGGTGCTGGTATTGCGATGATATACATGTTTTTCGGGGAAATGATTGTCAGCCTGTTCACAAACAACCAAGCCATCATAGCCCTGGCTATGAGCTACTTTGCCTGGACGGCCGCCGCTCCGCTGATCAACAGCCTTTGTTTCATCTGGGACGGCGTTTTCCTCGGGGCCACGGTAACCAAACCTATGAGAAATTCAATGTTAGCCGGCGTTGCCCTTATATTTATTCCCGTTTACTACGGGTCCATAGGTCTTTTAGGCAACCACGCCCTCTGGCTGGCCATGACCCTGTTTATGGTGTTTCGCGGATTAGCGCTTACCTGGTATGCACGGAAAGGGTTTTGGAAAGAATAGGTGCACAGCGTTTGCCGCAGCGGCGGGAGGTAGGGAGCTTGCGGCTTGACTTTGTTTTTTATAAATAACGAAGGTACAACACCCGGAATGTTCATAATAACCCAAACCGCCAACAAGAAGCAAAAAGGTTATCCCGTGGCTGGCGATCCCAAAATAATTACGACGCATATTTTCTCTATATCTGTGGACATTGTTTTAAAGAAAGCACCGTTAAAAGTTCGTATATTAAATAAACTCATTCGCATTAAATCGTCTATAACTTTATGCTCTATTCTGAAAAATACTTCTTCCTCTGCCGTATTCCCCTAAGTGCTGAAGGCCCAAAGGATGTTGAGGTCCTGCAAAAAGCGCAAAATACGGAAGAGTTTCCTGCATTATTTGATCAGTTTGAGGAAAAACGCTCACATGCTTTCAACAAAGACAAGCTATATAGTATAGTCCGCGCCGACGAGATTTTTACTATTGTTCGTACCCATAATGAAGATCAGGCAAAAGAAACTGCTTTTGAAGACGTTCGGCCTGATTTGGTGACCAACCTTGAACAAAAAGTTATGCAGAGCAAAGATAAAAACGCTGTTTCTATTCTCAGAAAAGTACACGATGTGGAAATGACACTTTAGATCAATCCTCCGGCTGTGATGAATCAAACATCTATGAAACAAGAGTTATTGGCCATTTCCGAGAGGCTGGTTGATATATCTGAGGAACTTGACCGGCTAACGGATGAAAATGATGAACAAGCTCACGCTATTCTCGTAAAAGAACTTCGCGGCATTGGCGACACTCTTGTAGATTATCTAAAAACGGCCGCGGACGACGACCGTGCGTTTATCCATTTCTCCTTGGGATCACTTTGCAGCATGCTTGGCTATCATAATCAGGCAGAAAAGTCTTACCTTGAAGCCCTTGAACAATGGCCCGATCACGTGGGTTTGCTCAACGAGCTTTTCGACTGCCTTATGGAGCAAAAGAAATACGCCCCAGCCCGGGATATCATTGAGAAAAGTATCCTTCACGGTGGGGAAACTCCAATTATACTGCAAAATTATGCCATCGTGCTGGCCCATTTGAAAAAGCTCAATGAAGCGAAGGTGGTTATGTTCAATTGCATGGCTAAATTTCCGGCAGATCAAAGAAGTAAAGAGCTTTTAAGTACGCTGGAAGGCAATGGTTAGGTATGCGTTATGAGTGTTTGTAAGCTTAGTAAACCTTTGGAAAGTTTAGAACTTTCCAAAGGTTCGGGTAAATCAAGCAGGTTATATGCATGTCTTCAGAAGGATTGATGGATTAACCAGACTCTGTTTGGTAATAAGATATAACAGGGGATGATGAAATTGAGTATATACCTTATTAGTTCAGGCGGAAGTTGCTATCTGGGGCAGTATTAACATCGTAAGCCCGACTTGCGCTAACTGACGTCTGTATTTGGTTTTTGCACAAACGGGATACGTCCGGTAGGGGATTTTATCTTAGGAGTACTCGCAACATCACTCATTATACATATCCGGCAGGTCGTTCTCATAAAGCACCACATCACCGGCTTGAAAGTTTTCCTTTAGCTGTTTATTGGCCTCAAACAGGTTGTTTACTACCGTTACCTTGGCCATATCGAATCCGCTGCGGCGTATTCCTTCAAATATAGGCTTGGTTTTATTGGGTCCGACAAGGTAAACATGGTCGAGATTTTCGTTCCCGATTACAAAGCCAAAACGCTCGTTTTCTTCATTTTCTTTATCTCCCAGTTCAACCATGCCGGGAGTAATGATAATGCGTCGTCCGGTCTTGAATTTGCTAAGGGTTTCTACAGCATTCCGTGCTCCTATAGGATTGGAATTGAATGCATCATCAATAATAGTGATGCTGTCGCTCTTCTTGAGTTCCATTCTGTGCTCAACGGGTTCAATATTACGTGCGGCCAATGCCATCGTTTTCAAACGTATGCCAAAATGATATCCTACAGCAAAAGCCAGTAGCAAATTTTGAACATTATGCGGTCCCAGTATGTGCGTATACACCTTTTCCGAAGAACCATCCGGTGAAGTCACGGTAAACCGGCAGCCGGTTTCATCATAGCTTATATTGGAGGCCCGAAAATCACCATTATCTAAACCAGCACTAATGGTTTTGACATTCCGGTACTTAACCATATCGGTCAGGTTTGTATCATCCGCATTGATAACGGCTACACCATCATTCACCAGGTGATTGAGTATCTCGCCCTTTGTAGCTCTGATAGCGTCGATCGAACCAAAAGTTTCCATATGGGCCACACCTATATTAGTCAAAACGGCTACGTTGGGTGCTGCAATTTTACATAGTTCGTCAATATTACCTTTATAACGAGCTCCCATTTCCAAAATTAAGACCTGATGGGCCGGCTGCAGGTCATTATTGATGACCTTGCAAATTCCCATTGGGGTATTATAACTTCCCGGGGTAAAGCAAACGTTGAAACGTTCCGCTAATAATGTTTTGATAAAAAACTTCGTGCTTGTTTTCCCATAGCTGCCGGTTATAGCAATCGTTTTTAGCTCTGGAATGGAGGCAAGCTTCTTCCGGGCATGCCTTTTGAAGTTTTGCTGAATTACCCTTTCAACAGGATATAACAACCATCCCGCAAACAAAAGGATGAACGGCAGCAGTAAGCTACCCAAAACCCAGGCAACGGCCAGAATATAAACTTCGGGGAAAAGGATGCCATAACTAATAGAAAGCAAGGTTCCGTATATCGGTATAATTAAACCCAGAATGCCATACGTGATCGTAAGGCGAATCATTCTGGGTGTAAAAGCCAAAGGCTTCTTGGGCTTATTTTTCGTGTACTTACCAACAGGTGCACACCAGAACAGGGCAAAGATAAAGATGATGAGAACCGGTACGGTTCGGGTCAGGTATGGTTCGAGAATCGTGTTCAGTGTCAGGACCACGAGGTTAAAAGCAAGAAGTTCAACCGTAATGGCGTAGGTTACTATGTTATTTTTAAGCCATCCAAAAAACTCTCGTCCTTTATAGCCGGCTTGCTGATACATATGTAAAAAGAAACGCCCTCTGTAGAGCATATTCCTTGCCATTACATAAATTAAAAGGAAGCTTATTATTTCAATAAAGTGGTAGTACCAATTCAAATCGGTGGTATTTGTGTTGGATTAAAAGGAGTAATATGGGTTTAAACGGACTTTGCCGCCTTTCCTTTTTCTAATATTGGAAATCAATTATATTCAGTAATTCAAATTCGATTAAGATAGCAAGTTCTTCTTATCTTAGTTAAGAAAATAACTTAAATTTAAATCAGCTATTCGTTTTTATGAAACTCATTATACCAATGGCCGGTCGTGGAACACGCTTGAGGCCACACTCTCATACCACCCCGAAACCATTGCTCCCCGTTGCCGGTACCATGATCATTGAGAGGATCATTCAGACTTTTACACGTACGCTCGATCGAAAAATTGACGAAATAGCATTTGTCCTTGGCGATTTTGAAGATGATGTAAAACATAAACTGACGGAAATGAGTCACCGTTATGATGCCAAACCCACATTTTACAAGCAGGATGAAGCTCTGGGTACAGCTCATGCCGTGTATTGCGCAGCTGATTCGCTGGAAGGAGAAGTCATCATAGTTTTTGCCGATACACTTTTTGATACCAAAGAGAAGGTGAGCGTAGAGGATGCCGACAGCGTAATTTGGCTTAAGCATGTAGAAGATCCGTCACGTTTTGGGGTAGCCGTTGAGGAAGGAGGCCAAATTACCGGTTTCGTGGAAAAGCCAAAAGAACTCATTTCAAATCTAGCTATTATAGGTGTTTATTATTTTAAAGAGGGCCAGGATATTAAGAGAGAAATAGAATATCTGCTGAAACACCGGGTTGTTGGACACGGCGATGAGTTTCAACTCACTGATGCCATTGACCGCATGCTTAAAGACGGTAAAACTTTTAAACCGGCAACCGTAGATGAATGGCTGGATTGCGGCACCATCCCAGCCTGGCTTAATACCAGCAAAGAAATCATGAAAAAGGAAAACGGTAAACCGGCTACCGAATATAAAAATTCAAAAATTATTCCTCCCGTATATTTCGGTGATGATGTAAGCATTGAGGACTCTGAAATCGGACCGAATGTAAGTCTGGGTGCCGGTGCCAGGATTTCGAGCAGTAAATTAAAAGACGCTATCATTATGGAGCAGGCCCAAATAAGTAACAGCCGCCTGAACAACAGTACGGTGGGCATACGCGCCTCGGTAACAGATACACAGGGTGAGATTCACGTTGGCGATGATTCGCAGGTGACCGTAAAATAGCAAATAAGCTTTACTGGAATTCGGCAAAACGGCAGGTTTATCCTTTAGAGATAAACCTGCCGTTTAAAATACCCGATAACTTATAGGTCCTTTTTTTTCTGCCGTAATGTTCGCTGATGAATTGCTTGAAATTTAATTTCAACAGGCTAAGCCCCGAACCGTTGTTTTCTAGCCTAAGCAGGACTTATCGCAAGAGCCTCTCGTAAATAACATTGTAGATGAAACAAAGATGAATATTTTTGTTCAATTAGATTAATATCATTTCCTGGCCAGAATAATTCCACTTAGTACAAAAGCAGTGCCTGCATACTGGATGATCATTAATCTTTCACCTAGTAAAATGAATCCCAAAGCAATACCGAGAACCGGCACCAAATTTTGATAAGTGGAAGTACGCAAAGCCCCAACTTGTTTAATGCCATAATTCCATACCAGATAAGCCAGTCCGATAGAGAAAACCCCACTGTAAAAGGCCCCGCTCCAAGTCAGCCATGAAATTTCTTTATGATCTAATTCATATAAAGAAGGGATTGCAATGATAATTATAGCCAGCCCCCCAATGGTCAGAAAGACAGTAGATAATTCAAGAGGCGTGTAACGCTCTAACATGGATTTGGATAATAGGGTATACACCGCAAAAACCATGGCCGCTATTATGATAATCAAATCGCCCAGTACACTATCCGCGGATAGTGAAAAACCTTGTTCTCCACCAGCCATAATGAAAATTACCCCGACAAAAGCCAAAACCACACCCCAAAATTTTATGCGGGTAAGTTTTTCCTCAAAAAACAAATGTGACAGCAGTGAAACCCAAATGGGGATAGTTCCCAGCATCACGGCGGCATTCGCCGAGAAGGTAAAATTTATTCCGTAAATAAATAAAACCTGGTAAACGAGACTACCTAACAGGCCAAGCATAATAAGCCTGGGGTAATCACCCTTTTGCACTTTTATTGGTATTCTTCTTCTCCAGACCACAAGCCAGATGAAAGCTATGGCAAGAATAAATCGTATTGCATTAAAACTCAGCGGATCTATTTCGTTCAGGCTGAATTTTACTACCGAAAAATTCAATGCCCAAACAAATACAATACATAAAAGACAAGATTCTGCAACTAGGTTTCTGTTCAATTAAAGCTCGATTAAAGGGATCATTATAAGCCCGCCAATATACAGTAAATTTTAAGGATTAATATAATTTTATAGAGCAGCACAGCTAATATTTCGCTGATAAACGAATCAAACAATTTAATAAATTAACAGCTAATCAGGAATCCATATAGGATAAAAAGCCTTATCTTGTCAGACTACTATTAACTAAATTATATATACTGTGATACAAAGAATACAAACCATTTTCCTGTTATTAACGATCTTTTTGAATGTTAGCTTTATATTTCTACCCATTTACGCCCACGCTTTAACCGACCCAACGGGTTGGATTAGCACCGGATTAACCGTAGCGCTTGCTTTTTCCTCGGCAATTACATTAATTTCCATATTTCTATTTAATAACAGACAGAACCAAGTTCGCTGGATAAAAAGAGCTATGATATTCCAGGTCATTGCCCTTGGCATGTGTTTTGCCATATTCTTCACCTTAGGCATGTATGGTTTTCATATTTGGGATGAGGCATTAGCCATATCCGTTCTTTTTTTGGCCTTTTTATTTCAATACGCTGCTATTCGTTATATTCGGAGAGATGATAGGCTGGTTCGTTCGATGGATAGAATACGCTGATTTAATATTGACTCAGTACATGATTATTGAACACCCCAACCACAGAAGACCTCGGTCCTAAGCAAAATAACGGTCTTAAATTAGCATTAACTCTAGCTCTGACCACCTTTGCCTTCGCTCCAATTCTTGTAAGAATCAGCGGTGAGGTTGATGCCATTGCTCTGGCTACTGTGCGAACCGTTTCAGCGGTAACCATACTGGCACCTTTGTGGTATTTTTTCCGGGTTAAGTATGTTGTAAGCTTTTATTCTTCTAAAGACAACTTTTATGCCGCCCTGGCAGGGTTATGCCTTGGTCTACATTTTATATTATGGATTTCTTCCCTTTCTTATACTTCGGTGGCTTCAGCTTCAGTTCTCGTTACATGTCACCCCGTGATTCTCATATTATTCGAAGCAACCGTTTTTAAACGTATATTTATCAGACGAGTCTGGTTTGGCGTTTTTACCGCTTTTACTGGATCAGCTTTGCTTGGCTACACAGACAGTTCAGCTGTTACAGATTATCAGGACCCTTTGCTGGGAAATGCAATGGCCCTATCAGCAGCATTATTGTTTGCAGGGTATTTTTTAATCAGCCAGCGCCTGCGTCAAAAATCAGATTGGCTAAATTATATATTTCGTGTTTACGGCTTTTCCGCCATTGCCTGCGTGGCCATCAGCATATTTCTTGATGTTAATTTTGAAATGAGTAAAGAAGCATGGCTTGTCGGAATCGGACTTGCTATCGGTCCACAAATAATTGGCCATGGGACCATGAATTTTGCCGTTCGTTCTATTTCACCCACCTTCTTGTCGACCCTTATCCTTGCCGAGCCTATAGGAGCTTCACTTTTGGCCTTAACCCTCTTCGCTGAAATGCCTCCTCCACTTTCACTGCTAGCCCTTGCTGTGATTATGACTGGTATTATACTTACATGGAAAACGAAGATGTAGGATAGGTACGCCTTTATATAAATTTATTAAATAATAAATCTTAATTAAGATTTGACATCTATATTTATATATTTATAATTAATAAGAAAATCTTATTTTCTCGGACCAATTCAAACAAGAGAGCAAGCATTTATTCATCAATAGCGAATCTTAACCTATCATTCTAATGATTTGTGATAGTGATAGTTTCGCAGATTATTTAGCGAGTAATCAGAGACATGAAGAACTTTTATTATCATTTAATAAGAAATCTGGCAGCATTAACAGTGGTTACCTTTATCATTGCACCTGCCAATATTGATATTATCGAAGTTAAGGAATACGAAATAATCACCGAAGTTGATCCTATACCAGATAATAGCCTGAATTTAAGTTTAACGGAAGCTGTTGATTTAGACTTTCAGGAAATACTCGACCGAGGCACAATACGTATGATTACCAATTACAATATAGGATCTTACTTTTTGCGAGGCGGACTTGACCGGGGATTCGAATACGAGTTTTTTTCAACGTTTGCGCGTCAACATGACCTGACCGTCGAAGTTATCGTGCTTCAACCAGACGATAATCCTGTTGATGTTTTAAATAGTGGTGAGGGTGATATCATCGCAGCCAACTTCATCAAGACCTCTATGAGGGACGAGCAGGTAAGCTTTTCCGAACCATATAACATGATCAATCAGCATATCATCTTACCAAATGAACGTTATGATATCACAGAATTGGATGAATTGGAAAATATCACAATAAGTGTACGCAGAAATTCAGCCCATCATGAGACCCTCCTTGGTCTAAAAAAACAGGGGTATTCATTTGACCTGGACTTGGTTTCTGAAACCATAGAAAAGGAGGCTTTAATTGTTGGCGTAGCTGAGGGGCGTTATCAGGCTACCGTTTCTGATGATCATCAATTTAATATTTTAAAAACCTACGTTACGGGTGTCCATCTTGGTCCGAAAATATCAAATAATGATCCAGTGGGCTGGGGGGTGAGACACAACGCTAGCCAACTTAAAAAGGAGGTTGATAAATATACCTACGGAAATTTCAAACACGATCCTAAACAAAATAAGAACTGGAAATCCGGTTATTTAACCTTGCTTCAAGATCGGTACTTCAATAATCCAAAGCTAATAGAACAAAATCGTCGTGATATTCACAAGTTGATGTATCACGGCGTGATGTCTCCCTATGATCAGCTTATACGTCCAGTAGCAGATGATGCAGGAGTTGATTGGAAATTAGCCATAGCTGTCATGGCTCAGGAGTCTTCTTTTCGTCCTGGTGCCGTCAGTATTGCCGGTGCCGTGGGCCTGATGCAGATCATCCCGCGATTTTCACAAGTTTCTGATAAATCAGGTCTTATGGATCCTAAAACTAATATAGGTGAAGGCATGCGCTATATAACCAATCACCTAAATCATTATTCTTACCTGGATACCGAAAACCAACTAGCGCTCACTTTGGCTACATACAATGCGGGGATGGGTCATTTGGCTGATGCGAGAAGACTTACCATTGATTCTAATAAAGATCCTAATAATTGGGGTGATGTTTCCGAAGCTTTGTTAAAACTAATGGACCGAAAATATTATAACAATGCAAGGTATGGCTTTTGCCGAGGTACGGAAACGGTTGATTACGTCGAAAAAGTAACAGCACGTTATAAAACTTATCAGGCTATCTCGCAGCTTGCAAACAGTACAGGTAAGGAAGATGTTGAGGAAACGATATTGGCAATGGGAAAAATCGGCAAATAATGTAATTATTTTAAAGTTTCCTTAATTATTACCATCGGGCTTTCCATCCCTTGTATCAAGGTAATGTGATTTATTTCATGTATATCAACTGTTAGTTCATATCAACTCTGTGCAACAAGTTAGAAGGTTTCACAACAGATACGGAACAACTTGGTTGAGGTATAAATGGATATATAAAGGGGGCAGAAAAAAAATAAGGCGGCACATGTATCAGATGTGCCGCCTTAAACTATTCATCAAGAGAGACGCTACTTGAGCGCATTTACAATATAGGCTTTTTTTAATTAAAAACAAATAACTTTTTCATGAAATTATTTCCTAAAGAAAAAGACGTGAACTTTAAAGAGCTTACCCAAATAGATTCTCCTTGAATTTACTCCATAATCCTTTTTTGGCATTCAAAGTTTTATCAAGTTTTTTCGTATTAGGTGATTGTACCTTATCGAGCAAATCCTTACGGGATTTATTGCTTCCGTTTGAAGAGCTCTCCTGGCTACCTCTTCCATTAACAGGCGATTTCCTTGAACCTTGGTTCCGGCTGTTTTGCTTTTTACGCCTACTGCCTGATTCTGCATTGGGCGATGATCTTTTATTCCGTGTTGCAGGTGTTTGTTCAACTTTTTTTCTCTCAGCTGATGGTGATTTTGAGCCAACAGATTTAGCTTCTGCAGTTTTTCGTCCTGGTTTTCTCCCTGAAGGTTTTCTTTCAGAAGAATTATTTTTGTTCCGGCCACCGCTTCGGCTTCTGCTAGCTTGGCCTTCTCCAACTTCAGACTGCATTTCAGCAATTTTTACCGGTAAAGAGAGAACCTCAATAGGTTGATTCAAGCTCTTGAAAATATTCTTCATATACTGCTTGTCCTCTTTGGATACAAGCGTTATGGCATCACCGGTAGTCTCGGCCCGGGCTGTTCGTCCAATTCGATGTACATAATCTTCAACATCATGAGGAACACTGAAGTTAATTACATGAGATACATTATCTACATCAATACCACGAGACATAACATCGGTTGCCACGATTACCTTGTATTTCCCACTTTTGAACTGAGCCAGAGCTTCCTCACGCTCTTTCTGGCTACGGTCACCGTGAATACTGGTAACACTAGTTCCTTTTTGAGATAGTTTTCGGGCAAGTTTATCCGCAAGACGCTTGGTTGCAGTAAAAACAATGGTTGAATTCCATTCGCTCTTGTCAAATAGATCAAGAAGCAATGGTATTTTGGTTTCTTCGGTCAACTCGTATGCTACCTGCTTTATACCTACTGCAGGTTTGAGAGATGCAATGTTAATCCGTTTTGGATCAGTCATGATCTTGTTGACCAGAAGATCGATTTTCGTTGGCATTGTAGCCGAGAACATCAAATTTTGTCGCTTTTTAGGCAACTCTTTTATGATGCGCTGAACATCGGGAATAAAACCCATATCAAGCATTCGGTCGGCTTCATCCAACACTAAAAAGCTCAGATTGCTAAAATCAACTGAGCCTGTCTTAATATGATCGAGCAGGCGGCCAGGTGTGGCGACAACAATGTTGACGCCTTTTTTCATGGCTTTTTCCTGCTGTGAGTATCCGCCACTGCCACCATAAACGGTAACAGTACTCAGGCCTGTGTGATAACCCAGGCTGAAAAATTGTTCGTCGATCTGTTGGGCTAATTCCCGAGTGGGAGTTAGAATGAGGGCTTGTATTCCCGCTTCCTTATTTTTTATTATATGATTTAAAATGGGGAGAACAAAGGCAGCCGTTTTTCCGGTGCCGGTTTGTGCTGAGGCCAAAACATCATGACCTTCTAAAATAAGGGGAATGCATTTTTCCTGGATAGGGGTTGGTTTTTCAAAACCCACATCCTTCAAGCCCATTTCAACTTTTTCGTTGAGCTTAAAATTTGTAAATGACAAAATGTGTAAGTGGTTATATTTAGAATAGTTATCTACTTTTACTAAGAATCTTAGGATCTTTATTAAAGATACAAAATATTTTTCTGCTTAATTCCAAGAAAATTTAAAGATTCTTAACCAATTAACGTAGGTAAAGGTTAATAAGTACAACGATACTTAATTGTCCATTTTTCTTTTGCTTGAGCGAACGCCATTCCATTCAGCAAATCCGGTTATAGGTTTTAAAGAATAACCGATCCTTCTCAAATAAACCAAAACCACCACAATAATTAAGATCACAAATATCAAGCCGAGAAATCCTGCTTCAGGGCCGAACAATCCACCAGTCCATATTTCGGGGCCTGTGGTACGAACTTGCAGAATAGAGCTTGGGTTTGATAAACCGCTCACGGGGAAACCAAATACTCCGCCCTGGAAGAAGTTCCAGGAAATGTGCAAACCTATAGAGATGCCCAATTGGCCGGTTATAACATAAGGTACTGCAAACATTATTCCAGCCAGGGTAATGACAACTGTTGATAAAACCGTGGCATGAGGATTCCAGGCATGAAGCATCCCGAAAAATGCAGCTGTAAGCAAAATCGCTCCCAGTACGGCCTGCTCAGGTTTAAACCGCTGAAAGTTCAATCCCTCTGCCAGATTCCTGGTTTGATAACCTCTTGACCATAATTCTTCATAATAACCTACCGAGCACATGGCGAAAAAATAACTCAAAAATGATAGCGTGAAGCTTCCATTTTGAAACCGCTGCCACCCAAAACCGAGAAACTCAACCCAGCCCATTACCAGATAAATCAAAAAAATCGCCGCCATGGCTCCAGCACCCAGACCAAACCCTACTAAGAACTGCCGTAACCAGATTTCGTTGAAATCAAGGCCATATTCCTTTAATCCCCTTAAATCCAAAATCCTGGCTGCAAACCACACGCTCAATGTTGCAACAACAGAGACCCAAACCAGCATTATGTTCTCACTAACGTAGTCGCTCAGCAGCAAATATGAAAATAACAGCAAAAATAAGAATGCCAGAGCCTGGATAAGCAAGCGCCAACCAGCCCTGATCCGGCTTTCCCGGGGATTATCAAAAATATGCATGAGAATAAATATAAACTAATGGCTAATTGGGCTTACACCCAAATGAAAAATAGAGAACGTTCAAGTAATTCCATAACTTAATGGAACAGTTTCAAGTTGATACAAATTTTAAAAGAAAAGATAACAAATATATTTATGACAGGACGATACACTTTATTTTCCAACAAGAAAACCGTTGAAGATCATTTCCAGTCCCGCTCAACCGGCGATGTTCAGTTTGAAGCCAATTACAATGTGGCTCCAGGCAATTTTATGCCTGTTATATTTATGGAAAAAGCCAGGGAGAACCGAATTGCTAACATGAAGTGGGGCTTGCAAACCTCTGAAAGCGGCGGCAAAGCTCAAGTTAACGCCAAAGCAGAAACCCTCACCCAGCAATCTACCCTAATAAAAGCATTTGAGCGAAAACGTTGCATCATTCCGGCCAATGGCTTTTACGAATGGAAAACACTGACATCCGACATCAAGCTGCCTTTTTACATTCGTTTGCTTGATGATGAACTTTTTGGATTTGCAGGGATTTTTGACCGCTATACTTCAGGCAATGCTGATATTTTAACTTTTGCAATAATTACAACGCGGTCAAACGAACTCTTACAACCGCTACACGATCGAATGCCCGTAATTCTTCATCCCGAAAATTATGATTATTGGCTTAACCCAATAAATTCAGATCAGGAAAAATTGGGGAAATTACTAAAACCCTTCCCAACAGATCAAATGTCAACCTACCGGGTAAACAATCAGGTAAATGATCTAAAAAACAACAATGAAGATTTAATTAAACCGGTAATGTAATACTCCCCCTACCTGTTTCGAAAAGCTATTCAAGAGTAGCACTGAAAAAAAATGTATTCGACGGAGAGTTGCTGGTGGAAATTTTTATGGGGAAATAATTACCCTGTATGATCCCAAAAAAGGCTACTACAAAATATATCGATCTGCCGGTCCCAATACGTGAAAAACGAGCCGGCTTGTTAAGCCAGGGCAAGGGGTCAATGGTTTAGTCATCACCTTGCAGGATACGGAAAGTGCGGTTGGGGAATCCAGACCCCTTGTATGAATATGGTCCTGGAGAAACTGGTCTTACTTTAGTCTCTCGACTTTGGAAATTTTAGACCTTTTTTGTCCATGCCCACCCGCTAATGAACTCTCCTGCTCTCTCTGTTATAAGAAATTAGGTATTATTACTCGCTATCCGGTTCAACTGGTTCCGCTGGTTCCTGAGGCTCGGCAGGAACTTCGGCTGGTTCCTCTTCGCCAGGCATTACAAAATCCGATTCAAAAGGTGCATCAACGCCACGTTCCTGAATAGTACTTCGTGTAGGTCCACCTGTATCGATAAAAAAATTCGCTGCAAGACAAAGGGTAAGAAAAAGTGTTGCAAGTACAGATGTTGTTTTGGAAAGGAAATCAGCGGTTCTGCGAGCGCCCATCATATTCCCTCCGCCGCCACCGGTGTTACCGGCAATGCCGCCGGAGAGGCCTCCGCCTTGTCCGCTTTGAAGCAATACAACTATGGTCAGCAGAACACAGATGATTGCCACAAGTATCATTATTATCGTATAAGCCATGCCAGAAATGAAATTAGTTTTAAAAGTCCGTAATGTTAACGAATATACCAGCCTTAATCAACGTATAATTCGCTACACCATCGTAAGTTTGATACGTTTTCACCGCAATTAATATTTTAAACATTTTTCACGTTTATGAGAGAACTGAGCAATTGGATAGCCAATATCCTGGATTTTGATCCTCAAATAACTTACCAGGTTATTATTAGCATCCTTATCATTATGATATTATTAGTATTCCGGACTGTAGTGTTACGTGTTGTGGTGCGCAATGTCGAGGATCTCGGCGCCCATTACCGATGGAAAAAAAACCTGTCCTACCTGATTGTTCTTATTGGAGCCTTAATCCTCGGAAGAATCTGGATCGAAGGTTTTCAATATGTAGCCACTTTTCTTGGATTGATTGCTGCCGGCCTCGCCATTGCCCTGCGTGATATCGTTGCGGATTGCGCTGCGTGGTTGTATCTGATTTGGCGGAAACCATTTGAAATCGGAGACAGAATCGAAATAGGAAATACCAAGGGTGATGTAGTTGACAAACGGCTATTTAAGTTCACACTGGTTGAAATCCAAAACTGGATTGATGCCGAGCAAAGTACCGGCCGGATTGTTCATGTACCGAACCATAAAATCTTTACCGATACTATTGCTAATTATACTGCGGATTTTCAATTCATCTGGAATGAAATTCCAGTAAGAATAACATTCGAGAGCAATTGGAAAAAAGCCAAAACCATACTTCAGGAAATCGCTGATATACACAGCGCCAATATCTCTGGCAAGGCAAAAAAACAGCTGCGGCAGACCGCAAAAACCTACATGATTATCTACACCATCCTAACTCCGACCGTTTATACAACGGTTAAAGAATTCGGTCCGATTCTCACCATCCGTTATCTCACAAATCCACGGACACGTCGGGGCACCCAGCAGCAAATATGGGAAGATATCCTTACCGAATTCGAAAAACATGATGATATCGAATTCGCTTATCCGACTACAAGGTTTGTAGGTAGCGACTGATACCAGTACGGAGAATCTTAGACACAGATTAGGCATTCACCATATTCATTTAACTTGTAGTTCATAACTAATTTGTTAAATTACCATTTATCACCTTATTGCTGCTAAGTTTTCATCATAAAACGGTGATCAATATGGATTCTCTAAATGATTTGATGGTTGAATACCGTCATTACTGGATTGAGGCACTTCGTATATTTCTTGGGGCTTTACTTTTTTACAGAGGATATTATTTTGTAGAAAATATTGCCGAAATTTACGAATTAATTGAAGAGACAATAGCAATATCCGCCTTCATTGTTGCCCACTATGTGGTAGCGGCCCATCTTGTAGGAGGTATTTTACTGATTTTCGGCCTTCTTACACGCCTGGCTACGGCTATTCAAATCCCTATCCTAACGGGTGCCGTATTTTTTGTTCATGGGATGGGAATCTTTGGGCCAGCCACAGAACAAGAGTATGCTTTACTGGTTCTTGTTCTTTTGATCGTTTTCTTTTTTTATGGAGGCGGCAAATGGTCGATCGACCATCATCTTTTACGTCGCAATAAATCAGACGAATAAACCTACCTAAACTACAATACTAAAAAACTTTTTATGATTGCAGTTTCAATTTTCCAGACATCTCATTTTGACATGCTTCCTTCAGGATTGCACCCCTCCCAAAATTAGGACCAAACGGCAACCGTGACTTATAAAAGTTATAGATAGCCAAATAACAAAAGCTGGTGATAATCAGGTTATCTGAATCTTCGAGTGGTTTGGAAGCTACAGCTTGCGCTCATCTATTGTTTGACTGCTCTGACAATAATGAATACAATGGCAACTACAATCAATACACCAATCGCTCCAGCCCAGGCCCCGGCTGCGAAAATATCTTCTATCATAGAACAACCAGAAAATGTTGAAAGAATGAAGATGAGCAGGATAAAACCGGTTAATCTGTTATTCATAAAATAATTCTTTAAATCGTGAAATAAACATTTTGAATATAAACCCTCTAATCTCTCCCTATTAATGAACCAACTTGAGATTTCGAAAGTTCACCTCTTCTCAATTGTTCATTATTTGGGGCCCTTAGGCCCTAAAAAAAACAAGCTACCAATCAACAGAAAATGGGAGCTTGTTAGAAGCACACTTAAAAATTTCATTAAAGACTACAAACAAAAGTGAGACCTGGATTTTTATGACATGATTTGTTTCTAATTCACAAAACATATAGTCTTTGGACCTGCATCAAAGGCTACTCATTCCAGGTGTCATCCTCATATTGTTCTTGCAGCTCATCAAGTTTGTTCTTAAGGCGCTGCTGAACGTCGGCATATTCTGGGTCACCATAAACACTTTCCAACTGGTCCGGATCGGCCTCCAGATCAAAGAGCTCCCATTCGTCGTAATCGGGATAGTGGGCAAGGGTATACTGTTCAGTGCGTACACCATAGTGCGGGGCAACATCGTGAGGGCGTGGCGGTCCCTCATAATAGTGGTAATAAACAGCATCACGCCAGTCAGCGGGCTGTTCGCCCCGGAGCAGCGGCGTGAGCGACCGGCCCTGCATACGGTCCGGTATTGCCACTCCGGCCAGATCAAGTATCGTGGGGGCAAAGTCCAGGTTCTGCACCAAATGCTCATTTACCGACTCCGGTTCAATACCCTCCGGCCAATGGACAATCAGGGGCATCCGCATCGACTCTTCGTAAATCCACCGCTTGTCGAACCATCCCTTCTCCCCTAAAAAGAAGCCCTGGTCCCCCGCGTAAATAACAATGGTGTTGTCAACCAAATTTTCCCTTTCCAGGTAATCCATTACTCTTCCAACGCCATCATCAACACCACGAATTACTCGCAAATAGTCTTTTATATAGCGTTGGTATCGCCAACGCAACCGTTCTTTGTCTGACATCTGATCATAATTTTGGTACAGGTACTCGTTCTCCTCTGCATACGCCTGCTCAAAACGTTCGAGCTGCTCATCCGTTAAATTGTTATTTTCTATAACTACCTGCTGCCAACCCTCATTGGGCTCTCCCGTTTCCGGGTCCAGCGGCACCTTTAGGTCTGCTCCCCACCTCAGTGTGGTAAAAAATTCATTGGTTAGCTTAACTTTCTAATGACAAAATAGACTTGGCCAATTTCTTCTTATATATTGAATCGCCTTAGAGGATGATCAAGATGTTTGTACATTCCCTTTCCCCAGGAGTAATTACTTCACTTTCCGATACAAAACCTCGAAAAGATACTATCTAAAAGGTCCTCCGTAGTAATCTCACCGGTAATGCTGCCGAGCTCGCGCAGGGCGGCACGCAGGTCAATGGAAAGGAAATCTCCTGTTATGCCACCTTCAAGAGCATTTCGGGCCTCGTGGATGTGATGCTGAGTTTTCAATAAAGCGTCACGGTGACGGCTGGAGGTTACCAGCAGGCCTGATGTATCTATAGCCTTGCTTCGTTTGACGAGCTCCCGCATCATGCGCTTCAGCTCTTCGATGCCGTGGCCGGTTTCGGCAGAGATGAGCACATCAAACACATCTCCCTTTGGATTGCCATTCTGGAGCAGGTCGCATTTAGCCCCCGCGCATATGAACCCTTTGCCCTGCAGCTTCTCCCGGAGCTTTCTGACCTGCCCGGCCTCCTCATCCGAAAAAGGGCCGGAAATATCTTTCAGGTATACAATCAGGTCCGCTTCTTCCATGGCTTTCTGTGATCGCCTGACCCCCTCGGCCTCTATGAAATCAACCGTTTCCCGTAGCCCGGCCGTGTCGGTGAGCTTGAACAATAATCCGTCATAACTCCAGTCGGCGTCGATAACATCACGGGTGGTGCCGGCGGTGGCGGATACAATAGCGCGCTCTTTCCCCATCAGCGTATTCAGCAGCGTAGACTTCCCCGCGTTGGGCAACCCTGCGAAAACGGTCCTGACGCCATGCTTCACAATGCGTCCACTTTCATAGGTATCCAGAAGTTTATTGATCTCCGTATCCAATTCGCTGAGCAAAGCCGATAACTTATGCCGGCTGGCGAACTCCACATCCTCCTCAATGAAATCAAGCTCCAGCTCCACCAAAGCGGTAGCATCAATGATCTGCTGACGGAACTGCTTCACGTACTCGCCCAGGCTCCCCTCCAGCTGCTGGCGGGCCGCATCAATAGCCTTTGTGCTCCGGGCATGGATCAGGTCCGCAACCGCCTCGGCCTGAGATAGCTCCATCTTTCCGTTCAGAAAAGCCCGGTGAGTGAATTCTCCCGGTGTAGCATGGCGTGCCCCAGCCGACAACATGACCTCCAGCACAGCCTGGGTGACCAAAACACCACCGTGGCCTGATATCTCCACCGTATCTTCGCCGGTATAGGATTTTGGTGAACGGAATACCGTTGCCAGAACATCATCAATTCTTCGTTCTCCCTGCATGATATACCCGTAATGCACGGTATGTGATGATTGATCTGACAGCTTCTTGCCTCTGAAGGTCTTTTGTACAAGATCAAAACAACCTTCACCCGAAACACGGATTACCGATATCCCGCCTTCTCCTACCGGAGTGGCAATAGCAGCTATGGGTTCTTTTTGGATAATCATTTCCAAAGTTAATGAATTTGAGATCTCGTGAATTGGTAAATTTATGAATGTGTGATCGGTTCAATAATAACCCTCCCGACATAGTCCTTTAACGCCGGGATGCCTATAAATTACCCGGCCCATAACTTACCGCTTGTTAATGGATTTTGTTTGATTTTATAATTGTAACCGTTTACATTATCCCTGTATATTAAAATATTAACGAATCAAAACTAATGGTCCAGGCCCAAACACAAAACGCCCCAACGGGTAAATCCCTCACCGACGAACGCCTGGTCTCGCTGGATGCGTTTCGGGGGATTGCGATCTTATCTATGATCCTGGTAAACAACCCCGGTTCCTGGGATTCTGTTTACGCTCCCCTTCTCCATGCAACCTGGCATGGATGGACTCCCACAGACCTGGTCTTCCCCTTCTTTTTATTCATTGTAGGTGTAGCCATTGCCTTTGCGTTTACCAAACAGCTGGCAATGGGGATGGATAAAAAGGACCTTGTTCAAAAACTCGCACAGCGGTCACTTATTATATTTGGCCTCGGCTTGGTGATGGCCGGATATCCTTACTTCTCGCTGGATGGCGGGATCGGATTACATGAAAACCTGACGAATATCAGGATCCCAGGCGTCTTGCAGCGTATCGCCGTGTGCTACTTTTTTGCGTCCCTGCTGTTTTTGCATACATCCCACCGCACCCAGATATACACGGTGATTGGCCTGCTATTCGGTTACTGGTTTATAATGACCATCATCCCGGTACCGGGCTTCGGGGCGGGATTGATTGATGATCCTGAAGCCAATTTAGCCGCCTACATGGATCGGCTCATCCTGGGAACCCACATCTATCGGGTCGGCCTTTACGATCCGGAAGGCATCCTAAGCACGCTCCCGGCAATAGCCACTACACTATTCGGCGTATTTACCGGCCGCATTTTAGTTTCCGATAAAGAAAAAGCCCTTAAGACCACTCAAATTTTTGTAATGGGTGCCCTGCTTATTATAGCCGGCTATATATGGGACGGCGTATTTCCAATCAACAAACCCCTTTGGACCAGCTCCTATGCTATCTTCACCGCCGGTCAGGCCATGTGCGGATTGGCACTATGCTATTGGTTCATTGATGTTCAGAAAAAGAAAAAGTGGAGTCAGCCTTTCGTTAAATACGGCGTTAATGCCATCACGGTTTATTTCTTAAGCGGCATCTTAAGCAATACCCTTAGCCTTATCCAGTTCGGCGACGCGTCTTTGCAGTCCATCATTTATCAGAACATCTTCGTTCCCCTCTCATCCATTCCGGAAGTAAGCTCTCTGCTATACGCCGTAACCTGGGTTATGGGCTGGTATATAGTCCTGCATATCATGTATAAAAACAAGATTATAATCAAGGTTTAGCCTCCCTTTGCTACATACCTTTGCCAGGGGAGGTTACTATTTATTATTTTGACTGGGTGCCTGACAATAAATATGCATATAGCTGTTATCCCTAATCGCCGGATAATCTGGCGGTTTTAAATAATATTAAACGGAGGTCCCATGCTGAATGTATATAGCTCCCCGGTTTCAATGATGGCTTATCATGTAAAGAACCTGCTCGAACAGAATGATATTGAATGCACCATAAAAGGCGAGCAGCTTACCAGCGCTATTGGGGGCGTCGCTCCCATTGATGCCTGGATCGAGGTCTGGATTTTAGATGATGATCAGGCCAACGAAGCTAAAAAAATTGTGGATGCGGTTATAGCAGATCAAGCGGCATCGGCGGAAAAGTGGAAATGTCCGGAGTGCGGTGAAGAAATAGAAGGAAACTTCTCCGAATGCTGGAAATGCGGAACAGAACGGTTCTAATACCACGCCACCTCCACCTAAATTATTTAGGCATATCCTGGATTTTACCCTTTTCCGACGGCGTGGTTATTTAACAGGTATTTGCTAAAAAGCCATCCGAAAACAAGCTGTTTTCGACCCGGAAAATAACGATTCCAAACCATCCCATCAGAGGGACCAAGGCTGTACCTGGTCCGTACCAACTCCCGGGCAACGCTTGGCTTGCCGTCCGGAATTCAAGAGCATCTCAAGCCAAGGCCAAGACAAGGTAGGACCATTTAAGCGCCGGGATTTCAGAATATCACAGAACTTAATTTAATTAGGGAATCGGACTATATCACCCGGCCCTGTATCAGCAAATGAAAGTAAGCCCATTGTAAGCATACTCGAAATATGTATAAGTAGTTGCTTTATGTAGGTTGCATTAGAACTTATCCAAAGAAAAAGTCAGGGAGATAATACAAATTAATGTTAAAGAATAGGATAAAATCGATAAAACTGCTCCGAAGCCTAAGTAACAAGATGGGGTGGCACCTTGCTTGCTAACTTCAGGGCTTTTTCTGTTCCACTCTTCTAAATCGAACCAGCCTACATGCCAATTAATTAAATATAATTAGATATTGTATTATAACTTATATATAATTAATTATTACAAGTAACTTGTATAATTACCAGGCCAGAAAACCTGCATATATAAATAATACGACAGTTAATGCAATGGAAGAAAGAGAAAATATAGACACCTTAAAACATTCTACCAGAACATCTCCCAGATATAAATTATCTAATGCAAATGTTTATGTCTCCCCGAAAAATGGATATCATTATATTGATCATTTGGATGATCCAGTTGAATTTGGTTTTGAGCAAAATGGAATCAAGCTAACTAAAGAAAAAATATCTTATATAGAAAAGTCTTTGCAATCAAATCCTAAACGATTTGAAGATCAAATTCAACATCTTGAGCGTCAATGTCCTTCTATAAAGGGAAAGAAGGTCCTGGATATTGGGTGTGGAGGAGGTTTGTTTTTATCAATGGCCGAAAATCGAGGCGCTTTAGTAACAGGTATAGAATTAAGCGAAAACAGAACTCAATATTTAAAATTAAAATATGACTTTGAAGTCATAAATGAGCCAATCGAAGCTTCTTATTTTCAGAAATATCGAGATGAATTTGACTTCGTCACATTATGGGATGTAATTGAACATGTAAATTATCCGTTGGCAACCTTGCGGTCATCTGCAAAAGTATTAAAAAGTGGCGGTTTCTTGTTGATAGACACACCATGTAGGGATAGTTTTTATCATCGAGTAGGTGAAATAACTTATCGGCTTTCAAGGGGAAAATATCCTACTTTTTTAAACGCTATGTATTCGTCTCAAAAATTTGGGCACAAGCAAATATTTTCTACGTCTGAAATAAAAGGCTTATTTGAAGAATCTGGTTTTGAAGTTATCGAGTTAATAAAAGTTCATGAATTAACTTTTCCTCTCCGTTTCTATCTCAAAAAGTTATTTCGATCTGATATTGCAGTTAAATTATTTTTGCCCATTGCGGATGTCTTTTTTTCCATTTTTCCTATTAAGAATAAAATGGTAGTAGTTGGGCGAAAAAGAGCTTAGAAAATTTAGAGTTAAAGATCTTGTGTCAAATTGAAAAAAGTCAAGCTTATTATCAACCTGCACCAGTCGGCATGAATACCCAAAAAAGCATAACGAATGAGGGATAAACACACATCTGCGAGAATTTGCTACACTATTATCAGCGAGGACAAACCATGTTAGATGCCATCTGAGAGGGAACTCCACATACCTATGCATGATAGTTATTATCACACACCATACACCAAGCCCTGTAAGTTCGTAAGCGAAGGAAGCTACACTACTTGCTGCAACATCAGGGCTTTTTTCTTTTTTATTAGATTTAATTGTGCATTTTTAAAAAATAATTCTCATATTAAATACGATGAAAACAATCGCACTACATATCCCTCGTCCATCATTTCTTCGTCGCCGCCGTCCCGGTAACCGACCTTGTGGAGGCTATGTCTTTTAGTTGTGCATGATTAACAATTTTTAAAAAGGCAAAACCTTCACTGGTTTTGCCTTTTTTTTTGCTTAAATTTTAAAAACATAAATGAAAAAAACGATCATACTGGCCTATAGTGGCGGACTCGACACGAGTTTTTGCATCCCCTGGCTCAAAGAAGAACACCATGCCGAAGTGCATGCCGTGTTGGTAGATTGCATCGGGCTTAGCCCCGGTGAGATCGAAGCCAGCCGTAACCGCGCCATCTTTCTTGGGGCATCACGGTTTGAAGCTATTGACGGGTTTCCCGACCTTTACAAGCAGATTATTTCCTACCTTATCAAAGGGAACGTGCTGCGCGACCGCACGTATCCTCTTTGTGTCGGGGCGGAACGTTTTATTCAGGCGGCCCTGGTGGCCGAATACGCGAAAAAAGCCGGCACAACGTCCATCGCCCATGGCTCTACCGGGGCCGGGAACGACCAGGTCCGGTTTGATGTGGCTTTGCGTACTATTTTAAAGGATGTCGAGATCATCACCCCCATCCGCGACCATGGCCTGAGCCGGGAGTTTACCACTGATTATTTGATAAAAAGGGGCTTTGATGTTCCTCAAAAAACGACCACCTATTCCATTAACGACGGGATTTGGGGCACCAGCATCGGGGGGAAGGAAACGTCGACCTCGAACGGGGTGTTGCCTTTTGAAGCCTTCCCGAACATCAAAGCACCTCATGAATACGATGATGCCCCTGAAGACATCACGGTCGAATTTAAAAAGGGATTGCCTGTGGCTTTGGATGGAGAAACAATGAATTCCGGCGATCTTTTAAATAAGCTGTTGGAGTTCGGCCGGCATCACGGTCTGGGCGCGGGCATGCATTTGGGTGATACTATATTAGGGATTAAAGGGAGGATCGGTTTTGAAGCTCCGGTAGCGACCATACTTTACGCTGCTCACCGTGAATTAGAAAAACTGGTATTGACCCAGCAGCAGCGCCATATTAAAGATACCCTGGCCGATACGTATGGGATGATGCTCCACGAAGCAAAATTCTACGATCCTGCCATGCGCGATATTGAGGCCTTTTTTGACAGCACCCAGCAAATGGTCACCGGTACGGTTACCCTTTACGCCTGTCGTGGAAATCTTTTTCCGAAAGGAACAACATCGCCTTTCAGCCTGATGGAAGCATCAACGGCCCGTTATGGGGAGGAAGCCGCCGGATGGACCGGGGAGGAAGCACGGGCATTTTCAAAATTAAACGGATTCAGTTCTCAATTTTCATATAACCGATCAAAAGCATGAGCGGAGATTATCACCAAAT
>JBBDMV010000042.1:0-32903 GCA_040878115.1 Balneolales bacterium | reverse complement strand
CACTCATGCACGTTCAAGGACCATAGCATTTATGTTACCAGGGGCTTATTGCTTATATCAGCACGATTGGGTGCAAGTCCGTCAAGCGCAGACGCTTGACGGAGCAGCAGCCTGTTTTATCCACGCCTGCCATTTACTTCATCAAAGCCATACCCCGGAATTCATCGCTCGTATCGGCCAGGTCGGCGTAGGATCCCTGCTGAAATATTTTACCCTTCTTCATTAGATAAAGCCGATCACTGTTCCTTATGGTAGTGAGCCGGTGAGCAATCGTAATAATGGTCCGATCCCCCTTCAACCTCTCAATAGCCTCAATAACATCTCTCTCGGTCACATTATCCAGAGCTGAAGTGGCCTCATCCATGATCAGCACCTGTGGATTATGGTACAAAGCCCTGGCGATCCCGATGCGCTGCCTCTGTCCACCCGACAATCGCGTGCCCCTTTCCCCTATAATGGTATCCAGTCCATTAGTAATAGAATCAATCAGTTCGGAAAGTTGAGCGGTTTCAACAGCATTCTGTATTTTCTCTTCATCAATTTCCTCAGCCGGCAGTCCAAAAGCAATGTTGTTTCTGATGGTATCGTCGGCCAGGAAAATGAACTGGGGAATATAACCGATATTCCGCTGCCAGGCAGAAAGGTTGGCCTGGATATCCTGCCCGTCCACCGTAATATGGCCATTACCGGGTGTCAATAATCCCAGGAGCAAATCCACGACTGTGGTCTTGCCTGCTCCCGAGGCTCCTACAAATCCCACGACATGACCTCTTGGGATAGTCAGTGAAAGCTTTTGAACAGCCTGGACGTGAGTATCAGGGTAGGTATAGCTAACGTTTTCAAAGTTTATAGAATCTTCAAAGGTAAAGAGAGGCTTATTATGATGTTTTTTTATTTTTCGCGGCCTTATGTTCTTAACCTGTACTTTTGAAGACTTAAGTTCAAGAATGTCATTATAGATAGGTTCTACGGCATAACTATAATAACGCAGGTCTGTCAATGCCTTTGCCGATTCCTGAATAGCCGGTAACAACCTCATCGTAGCGGTTCCGAACAAAGTTAATATTGGAATTATCGTTTCCAAACCACGGCCCTGCCAGTAGAGCGTCAGGGTAATTAACAACATACCGGACACAGCAATAGATTCTATGACCGGTTTGGTGCATAATGACGCCGCATTTTGGAACGTTTGTGATTTTGCATAGCTATTGATGTGATGCTGAAACCGCCGGATAAACCACCCTTCCCGTTTAAGCACCCGGGCATCCTTAAAGCCGCCGAGTCCTTCGTTAACCGATCGTATCATCAACTCCCGGTCATCCTGGGCCATTTTACCATATTGGCGGGTTTTCTCTTTTATGAGTTTGAGGAAAAGGGCGCTACTGCCGCCCAAGAGAACAATTACCCCAAGAGTGATAATTGGCTCCACCCATAACAGCATAGCAAAAATGCCGAGAATCAGCACTGCGTCCATTACCAGCTTCAGTAATGGGGTCAGCAATCTACTGATTATTAGCCTGGTTTCTTGCGTAATATTACGCAGCAATTCTGAAGAATTTCGCTTCAGGTGAAACTTATAGGGTGCCCCCATATACTGGTTGAATAGATAAGTGCCAATCGTGGCAAAGCGCCTCCAGATAAACCGTGTCTGTATGTATTTGAAGGAGGCGAGGTAAACATTTTTCAATAAAAAAACGCCTATCAGGAGAATTGACCCGTACACCAGCAGGTCACCGCCGTCTTCAATGTCCAAAGCTTCCCAGGCCGGCACCAGCCTATCAATCTCCAGGATGGTTTCAGGAGAAGCAATTATGGATACAAAAACAGGGATCATCCCGATGCCTAACAATTCAAGCAGAGCCCCAAAAAGCATCATGAAGAACAGGATGATGAGTTTGCCATTATCGCCGGACGGGAGGAGCGTTAAGAGTTTTTTAAATGTAGTTAACAAGTAAAATCTGGTTTGGGGTATGCCGAAACCACAAAAGTGGCCACACATCACCTTTTTTATATATTTATATTAATTCAAGAAACTACATTATTACATTATATACAATATTTTTATGTTTTCTAATGCTAATGCGCTGGTCTTTTCACTATCCGTTCCGTAAATGTGCTGAACCGATGATTGAGCTAATCACCAAAAAAATGTAACTCACATTACAAAACAAGTAATCGCTTTAAAAAATTCAAAAGCCTTTTTAAAGATTTTTTTTACTTATTGCGTTCAATTCGCCATATTTACTTACCATGATATATCGTGGCAATGTAAGCCAAAAATGAAAAATGAGGGAAAAGTAATTGTCATACCCTTTTTGCAGGTTGAATAATAGTTAATAAAATGACGCGCAAAATCGTGGGCCATCTGAAGTATCACCGGGAGATTGTGTTATATGCCGCATGAAGAACGGGCATTTCATGCCCAAACCGCCGAAGAGGTCCTGGAAGACCAGGGAGTGCGCCCGGAGCAGGGGCTTCCTGAAGAGGAGGTCGCCAGACGGCGGGAGCAATACGGGGCCAACATCCTGCGCAAGGCCGAGCAGCGAGGTTTGTGGGCGATCCTGCTCGATCAATTTAAGAGCATCGTGGTAATCCTGCTGGGCGCGGCTGCGGTGCTGGCGTTTGCCTTCACCCAATGGTCGGAAGGAATAGCCATTTTGGCGGTCATCGTTATTAACAGCGGTATCGGTTTCATCAGCGAATGGCGGGCGCGACGTTCCATGGAGGCCCTTCAAAAGATGGCCCGCCAGCAGGTGCGCGTACGGCGCCAGGGAAAGGACCGAACAGTCGAGGCCGAAGACCTGGTGCCCGGCGACATCATTATCCAGGAGAGCGGAGATATCGTCGCCGCGGATCTGCGCCTTATCGAGGCCAATAACCTTCAGGTCAGCGAAGCGGCGCTGACGGGTGAATCAGTTCCGGTCAATAAACAACTGGAGCCGGTGGAAGCCGATGTACCTTTAGGTGAGCGCCGTAATATGCTGTTCAAAGGAACCACGGTGGCGGAAGGCTCGTCCGAGGCCGTAGTGGTAGCCACCGGCATGCAGACCGAGATCGGGCGAATATCAGAATTGGTCGAACAGGCTGAGGAAAAGGCCACCCCACTGGAAAAGCGCCTGGATGACCTGGGGCGGCGGCTAGCCTGGATCACCATTGGCATTGCGATTGTGGTGGCGGGAATGGGTCTGCTGGCCGGCCAGCCGACCTTATTGATGATCGAGACAGCCATCGCACTGGGAGTGGCCGCTATCCCCGAAGGGCTGCCCATCGTAGCCACCATCGCCCTGGCCAGAGGGATGTGGCTGATGGCACAGCGGGAGGCGCTGATCAACCAACTGAACGCGGTAGAGACCCTGGGGGCCACCCACATCATCTGCACTGACAAAACAGGCACCCTCACTGAAAACCGCATGAGCCTGCAACGCGTTGCTACTCCAGCCGCCGATTACAAACTTGATGATGAATCCCGGCAAGATATAGGCCCCCTGTTGCGTCGGGCCGTGGAGATCGGGGTGCTATGTACGAATGCCTCACTGGATGAGGACAATGAGGGCCATGGTGATCCTACCGAGGTGGCGCTGCTGATGGGTGGAAAAAAATTGGGCATGACACACCAACAACTGCTTGAAGAAATGCCCGAGGTCCGTGAGGTTCCCTTCGATTCTGAAGTGATGATGATGGCCACGTTCCATGAACTTGAAGACGGCCTGGAGGTAGCGGTAAAAGGAGCCCCCAGCGCGGTACTCGAAGTCTGTGAGAGTATCGCCACGGAAGATAATACGGAGCGGCCACTCAGCAAAGAGGACCGCCAGGAGTGGCGGGAGCGTACCGAGAACCTGGCCAGCGAAGGCCTGAGGCTTCTGGCTGTGGCGGACAAAAGGGTGGACGGTACCGATGCCGAACCCTACCAGGGGCTCCGTTTTGTAGGACTGGTGGGGCTGCTTGACCCGCCTCGCGAAGGGGTAAAAAAATCCATCAAAGCCTGCCAGAGTGCCGGCATTCGGGTAATCATGATTACCGGCGACCAGCCAGACACCGCCAAGGCTATAGCCAGGCAGGTGGGGCTGATTACCGATGAGGGGCTAAACGTCCTGCACGGCCGGGACCTGGATGCCCCGGAAAAGCTTTCCGAAGAGGATCGCCAGCGCATCTTGAAGACCGAGGTATTTGCCCGGGTTAATCCCGAGCAAAAGCTGCATCTGGTGCAGATCTTTCAGGACCATGGTGATACTGTGGCCATGACCGGCGATGGGGTGAACGATACTCCCGCCCTGAAAAAAGCCGACATTGGTATCGCTATGGGCAAGCGCGGCACGGACGCCGCCCGCCAGATCGCCGATATGGTGCTTAAAGACGATGCCTTCTCCTCGATCGTAGCAGCGGTGGAACAAGGCCGGACTATCTTTAGCAATATTCGCAAGGCGGTCATATTTATGTTATGCACTAATGTGGCCGAAATCATTGCTGTGGCCCTGGCTTCCGTTGCCAATGCCCCCCTGCCCTTGCTGCCGTTGCAGATCCTTTATTTGAACGTTCTCACAGATGTATTTCCGGCCCTGTCACTGGGGGTGGGCAAGGGAGGCACGCAGGTGATGCAAAAGCCGCCCCGCGCCCCCGATGAGTCAGTGCTAACACGCAGACATTGGATGCTTATCGGAGGTTGGAGCTTTGTTATCTCAGCCTGCGTGTTAACAGCGCTAACCCTGGCCCTGCTATGGCTGGACTTTGAGCAGACAAAAGCCGTCACCATTTCCTTTCTGACCCTGGGCTTTTCCAAGTTGTGGTTTGTTTTTAATTTACGCGACCCCGGTACAACGCTGCTGGACAATGATGTGGTGCGCAACCCCTGGGTATGGATGTCACTCGCACTATGTATTGTGCTGCTGGTGCTGGCGGTGTACCTGCCCGGCCTTTCCGATCTGTTGCAGACCGAACCGCTGGAAGTTCCCGCATGGTCCCTGGTGCTGGGATTAAGCCTGATACCCATGCTGATAGGACAGGCGATCCGGTTTTATCAGCGGCATTCTGCAAAATGAGGTTTAAGTAACACCATCGCCTGAACTTTGATTAACTGATTCTTTTGATTACTGTGAGTATAAAAGATAGAATCACAGCCCATCATACCAATCACAAAAATCACAGTTCCAAACTGACATTCACTAATCACTTTCAATATAGTATATTAATCGAACTCAAGGTTTATAATAATTATTGACAATAATTTTTTGTTCCGATAAAAGTTAAAGTTGTCCATTTTGTTTTTCATTTTAAAGAGTGCGAATCTAACTATGATGAAACCACCTCCTGACGCCGAAGTGTTAGATCTTTTAACCGCAACATTATGGCTTGATAAAGAAAATGATTTTATATATGCAGTTTCCAAAAAAGAACCTGTCAGGACACCTGAAACCTTAAAAAAAACCCTGGAGGGTGGTAAAAAGCTCGTGGGTGACAAAAAGATTTGTTTACTCCTGGATATTACACATGTTTCAGAAATAACCCGTGAAGGCCGTGAATATTTGGCAAAGGAGTTTCCAAAGCATTTTAAAGCCATAGCCATGATATCAAGATCGACTTTTGGCAAGGTGGTTGCGAACCTATTTCTCACCATAAAACCCCAGCCCTACCCTACAAAAGTGTTTACGGACGAGAAAGAAGCTAAAAAATGGCTTAAGGAATATCTATAGCCCTACATAAACTCATAGCCCTGCCAGGAATGAATGACCAACAGCGTATAAATAATATCCTTAAACTGATCAACAAGTTTACGGCCTCAAATTACCGGGACAGGGAAGATGTTTCAGATAAAAGAGACGAATTGGATGCCATCATTGTCGCTTTGGGTCATCTCAATGAAGATTTAACGGCAAAGAAAGAACGGGTTAATTCGTTAATTGAGGTGTTGCTGAGATTCACAGTGATGGATTTTTCGGATAAGGCGGCTATCAGCAGCAATAGGGATGATATTGACGCTATAGCTATGGGTTTGAATGCCTTAGCGGAGGAAATGGAACATTCCATGAAAGTCCAGAATGCATTGAGAAAGGAAACGGAGATAAAAGCCGATCAGCTTGAAGCGGCCAATAATGAACTGGAATCGTTTACCTATTCCGTGAGCCATGATTTACGGACGCCCTTGCGTGCCATTCACGGCTATTCCCAGGTACTGTTCGAAGATTGCAGTGACAATTTAAATGGTGAGTGCAGGCGTGCATTAAAAGCGATCATGCATAATGCAAAAAAGATGGGCCAGCTCATCGACGAGTTGCTCACATTTTCAAGATTAGGCAGAAAAGAGCTAAATAAATCAACCTTGAATACCAGGGAACTTGTAGAATCGGTAACAAGTAAATTCGAAGAACTGCAAAACGAACGGGCTGAACTTGTAATTCATCCTTTGCCCCCTATTTACGCTGACCAGACGCTTATGGGCCTGGTTTTTCAGAACCTGATATCCAACGCCATCAAATATAGTTCTAAAAAAGAATTGACCAGAATTGAGATCGGTGTTACGGAAACCGACAAAGGACAGGCCTATTTCGTAAAAGATAACGGAGCAGGCTTCGATATGGCCTATTACGAAAAACTATTCGGAGTGTTCCAGCGGCTTCACCGGGATGATGAATTTGAGGGAACGGGTGTTGGTTTACCTATTGTACAGCGGATCATTCTTCGCCACGGAGGTACCGTTTGGGCAGAAGGAACCGTTAATGAGGGAGCAACTTTCTACTTCACAGTCAGCCTTCCAAAACAAAAGGAATGATAATGGAAAACGAACTGGAAATACTTCTCATAGAAGACAACATGAGCGATGCTGAACTTGCCATGCGGGCGTTGAAAAAAAAGAATCTCAGCAACCAACTCATCCACCTTAAAGACGGCGCGGAAGCGTTGAATTTTATTTTTGCCGAAGGGGAATACGAAGACCGGGATATAACAAAAACACCGAAAATGATCCTTCTTGATCTGAAAATGCCCAGAATTGACGGCATTGAAGTATTGAGAAGAATAAAAGAGGACGAACGAACTAAAACAATTCCGGTGGTGGTACTGACCTCATCCAATGAAGACCCGGACATCAAGCGATGTTATGAGCTGGGTGCCAATAGCTATATTGTAAAACCCGTGGAATTTGATGGCTTCCTGAATTCCGTTACCGATGTAGGGCTATACTGGATGTTAATGAACCGGCAACCAAATTAGTAGGACTGTTGCCCCCCCCATGTAAATGGAAAAAAAGCAATTGAAAATACTTCATCTTGAAGATTCGCCTGATGATGCAATGTTTGTAGAACGTTGTATCAAGAAGGCCATTTCGCCTTGTAAAATTCATGTAGTGGATAATAAGGAGGATTACCTTAATGCCATGCGGGGTTTTAACCCTGATATCATTCTATCCGACCATTCGATGCCAAAGTTTGATTCCATTCAGGCGCTCGACCTTTTCAAGCGCGAAGGGCGAAACATTCCATTCATTCTTGTTACCGGCGCCGTATCGGAAGAGTTTGCAGTCCAAAGCTTAAAGCGAGGGGCCGATGATTATATTCTTAAATCCCAACTTGACCGTTTGCCTAATGCGGTCAAACAATCCCTGGATAAGAAAAAAACGGAGAAACAAAGGGACGAGCTCGTCCAAAAACTGGAAGCCTCTCTGGTGGAAAAGGATAATTTATTACAGGAGAAAGATGTTTTAATAAAAGAGGTGCATCATCGTGTAAAAAACAATCTTGCTATTATAACCAGTCTGCTGAATATCCAGGCCAGTTCGGTAAATGATGAATATTACAAAAGTTTGCTCGTTGAAAGCGAAAACAGGGTTCGGTCTATGGGTATGATCCATGAGATGTTGTATCGGCAGGATGATTTCAGCAGCATTTCCTTTGAATCGTATATCCTGAAGCTTTTACAGTTTATATCAACCAATTACTTAAGGACCGGGTTATCTGTCAAGTACGATGTAGAAGCCAGGGGTATTTTTCTGAACATGAATATTGCTGTACCCTGCGCGCTAATTACGAACGAGCTGATAACCAATGCTTATAAGCATGCATTTACAGGTCGGGACACCGGTAAAATAACGGTAAGCCTCAGTCAGAAAGGTAATCAATACACCTTAATCATTCAGGATAACGGCATAGGCTTTCCAGAAAAACCTGATGAATCTACCTTAGGGATGTCACTGGTCCACGGCCTTGCCAGGCAAATCGGAGGAACCGTCACCATTAAAAATAAAAACGGCACTTCTTTTATTATTACCTTTGAACAATCTTAGGTTTGAACATGTCCAGCGGTTGGGAAATAAGCATCCCGCGCTTCGTCGAGCGTCCACGCTTGACGAGAGAGCAGACGGACAGGGGGCGTTTAAACAACAAGGAGATCACAAAGACGGATAGGCATTATTTTTTATTTGTGCGTTGTTTTGATATTGACATAGCTTTGTTTATACTATTCATATTAACTTTTGTTAATGTCTTTAATATTTAAAGCATTTAATAAAAACGAATCAGTTCTGCGCCACTTCCAACCTAAATACTTTTTGTTATGAGCAATCGCATGCGCATCATCCTAGCGGCTTTGGTCCTGGGAATAGCCGTAGTTTCTTTGGTCGATCTGTTTCCGGCCGACGGGGACCAATTCACCAGTCCTTACGAGGGTGTAGATTGGGAAACAACCCAATATTACCACGTCAATCTGCACACCCATACTACCTTATCCGATGGCAATTATGATCCGCACCAGGCCATCGACATGTACCATGACCTGGATTACGATATCCTATCACTCACCGATCATGATACGCACCATGTCCACGAGCGTCCCCAGACACTATACCCCTGGACCAGGTTGAATGACATTTATCATGAGCTTAAGGATAAAATCAAAAGCGGCTCTACAACATTCGGTGACAACGCCAATGAGGAATGGCAGGACCGTGATCCCGATGAACTCGATATGCTTTCCGTGGAGGGCAGCGAAATGTCGCGAACCCATCACATAGGGAGCTATATGAGCAATTATGCTGAAGGCGAGGGTGATGAGGAAACGGTCTTTCAGGAAATTGCCGAACGCGATGGCATCACTATGTTCTTCCATCCCGGCCGTTATGATCATGAACCGGAATGGTATGTTGATTTTTTCAGAAGACATCCCCATCTGGTGGGAATGGAAATATATAACCAGGTAGATCGCTATCCGGTGGATCGTGCGAAATGGGACCGTATTTTGTACCGGATGATGCCGGAACGGCCGGTTTGGGGATTCGCTAACGATGATACTCATGCGACCGAACATTTCGGGGCTAACCGTAATATTTTCCTGCTTCCCGACAAGAGCCTTGAAAATGTTCGCGAAGCGATGCTTGAGGGCCATATTTATCTGTTTGTACCTGAGGTACTCGGTGACCGGCCAGACGTCCAAATCACCAACATCGAAACAAACGGTAACCGAATTACCCTGACAATCGACGGAGAGTTCAACGAAGTGCAGTGGATCACCCATGACCCTGGGATTGATGATAGTCATTCTGTACATAGCGGCATGGAGATAACTATGGCCGATGTGCCTGAAGAGGCAAACTTCGTACGCGCTTTAATCCTCAGCGACGGCGGCAAGACCCACACGCAGCCCTTCGGCATACGGCGCGCGGAGTAATGTATCGTTAAAGCTTCTCAGGATTATGATATTCAGTCCTCTGTCTGGATTGCTTCGGCTGATCTTCGATTGCTTTATTTTTAGGAAGGTGTTTTTTAGTTAACTTGCTATTGGGGTAGAAATAAGAACAATCTTTTTTTCTAAAGCAGCTTAATAATAACAGATCAATCAACAACAGCCGCAATAACGATATCAATGAAGAACTCTCAGGACAGGGACTCCTCAGCCTTTCTATTTTATCGTTCATTCTGTATCTGCTGCTGGCACTCGTGGTTTTTTGGATTTTCAGTGAAGAAGGAATAACCCGGGCCTTTGAACATGGGCTCTCCGTACCGGTACAGCTTCCTGTTGGTGTTGCGGCCGGTAGTCTGGCGGCCCTGATGATCAGGTTCATCGCTGCCCGCCCCCCGGTATCGGGCGTGCTTAATGATTTCTACATTTACAGGACATTTTTAAAGGTCCGTCTTACAACCTTCGATCGCATCCAGTTATCTTTGTTTGCCGGAACCGGAGAAGAGCTTTTATTTCGCGGAGCCATTCAGCCGCTTCTCGGTATCTGGTTCACCTCGGTGATTTTCGTTGCTATCCATGGATATTTCAGTTTTAAGTCTACCGGACATCTTCTCTTCGGCACGATTATGTTAGGACTCAGCCTGCTGCTCGGCTTCCTCTTCGAATACACCGGGTTGATTGCCGCAATGAGCGCTCATACGATATATGATATGATCATGCTCAATTCGGTGAAGAAAAAAGGTTCCGAACTGTGATTAAGACAATCATCCCAAAATTCGCCTGGCTAAATTAACCAGTACGGTTAATATGATACTGACAACGATCATGGAGGTGATGGGGATAAAGACCTCGCTTCTCCCCCTTTCAATATGGATATCACCCGGCAGTCTACCGAACCAGCTGAACAGCCAGGGAGCATAATGTAGTAAAGTGCCTGCCATAATAAGAATTATACCTGCAAAAATGATCCAGCGTGCCATGTTTTACGGGTGTTGGTTGATGATTAGATAAATGCTAAAGTCTTCTATTGATCCTTTTTGTGTAGTAGTATTTATTTAACGTTTAGCACTGGTTTTACTGTTTTTGGCATGATTAATTTCATGTACACCCAATTTATTTCTATAAAAAAACCTCCACCATATTCGACTTCTATGGTGTTTAGGGTTCATGAATTCTATAGCGTTTTACTTTTGCCTTGATGCAAAAGTAACAAAAAATCAAGGCCAATTTTAACTCGCAACCACCGGCGTTTGAGTTAAAGTATTCAATTCCAACCCTCTGGCGCCGGCGCTCAGACAAAAAATTGGCCGGATTACTTTACCCTTACACCATCCAACCATCGCCGGTACAGCGCGTCTCGCCTGTACCGCACTATTTGAGAGCGTCTCGCCCTCGCCCGGTGTGCGATGCACCCGGGGCAGGCTTATGAGATTTAAAGCTGTTTATAAGAGTGGAGGCTTTTTTGAATAGTCTTGCTTCACAGGTGACCACCTTTGTGGCTCCATTTATTATCTATTTCAGTTCCCTTATTTTAATATTTCGGAACTCGCTAAGCGTATTGTGGTTTTGCAGCCCAATATAACCACTGCGGCGTTTCAGCCCAGGATGCTCTTCTACACGATCCATGTGATTGATCAGGTTGGAGTTTATAATTTTTTCTCCATTCAGGGTGACCGAAACGGCGGGGCCATCGGCTACTATAACCATTTTCTGCCATTCGCCGGCCGGTTTACTAACCTGCTTATTAGGAGCTTTTACATCGTATATGCTACCTGTATACTGCCAGGGGTTTAAACCGGCATATTGTTCTGAGCCATCATCGAGAAGCTGAATTTCCATTCCCTGATAGGCAGGGTCACCCTCTCGGGGAGCACGTAAGAAAACACCACTGTTGCCACCTTCAGGAATTCGGTATTCCAGCTCTAATATAAAGTTATCATAGGTGTTCTCGGTAGATAGCCATCCTCCTCCACCTCCCATTTCCCACTCTTCGCCTTCACCTTCTGTTGACAAGATGCCGTCATTTGCATGCCAGCTACCGTCTTCCACGCCTACACGTTCCCAACCCGCAAGATCTTGACCATTAAATAAGGATACCTCTGCAATAGGTTGCCTGCTTATTGGGTCTTGATTCTCCGATTCTTCACCATCGGTATCATAATTGGGTAAGTAGATATCCAAATCCTGTACAAAGATATTGCGGAAGGCAACTTCGTCATTATGTCCAAGAAGTACAATATGCCCGCTGTCATGCAGCAATCCGGGATGTTCTCTTCCATCTAAGGTATGGGGTGTGCTCGCTTCCCTGATATCAGTCTCTAGGATCGTCTCACCATTCAATATAATCGTAATCTGGGAATCCCGGGCGATCACCTCCTGGCTGTTCCATTCCCCAACAGGGTTAAGATGGCCGCGCTCGGCTGCCGCCACTCCGTAAACTGATCCATGGTACTGGTACGCTTCCAGGTCCGCATATTTCTCCGCAGTGTTATCCAAAACCTGAAGCTCCATGCCATCATAGGCGGCATGTCCATCCGAAGGCGTTCTGATTCCGATTCCGTTATTAGCTCCCGGAGTTAGCTTGAAATCAAACTTGAGATTGAAGTTGCTGTACTCATCTTCTGTAAACAAATTGCCGGATTGTCCGGTAAGACTGATAATTTGTCCATCCTCAACCTTGTAGGCATCGGTACTTCCAGTCCAGCCCGATAGATCAATACCGTTGAACAGGGAAACGAATCCTTCTTCCATGTCTTCGTCGGCATTCATTTCCAGTATCTGTTGTTCAACCTGTTGCCTTATTTCTGGGCCAAAGGAGCCTTCAAGTAAAGAAAGAGTAGCACTTGCGCTGTTGGACGAGTTGGATGAGGAATTGAATGGAGGAGCGAGCATTCTTGCAGTTACACGAACCGCTTCTTGCGTTACAGTCTCATTGTTGTCATTAAAATAACCAGTGACCGCCTGTAAGGCTACCGGATCATTAACTTCGGAAAGGGCTCTTAGCACGATTACCTTTTCTTGTACAGCTTCCGATGCAAATGCGGCATCCTGCAGGAGCTGGACCTTTTCGCTGGCAGGATTACTGGAATGGTTTACCAACCGAACATAGCCTTCAAGTACTCTTGTGCGTTCTGATGACGATGCTGTTTTAAATACCTCAAGCAGGGCGGGTATTGCCGCCACATCTTCCCATTCTGACAAAGCCAGTATCGCGGAGTTTTGTACGGCATCATCGGAACTGTTCACCGCCGCCGCGACCTCAGTGAGAGCCTGGTCCCCTCCTATACCCGGGAGTAACTCCAAAAGATGCGGCCGGTCAGAATCAGATGCCTCATTTAGTGCACGGAGTACGGCATCAGCCCGTTCTGCTGCTTCTGGTATATCATTCGATACGGAAACGATCGCACTTTGAATAGCATTACGCTCATCAGTATTTTGTGCTTCCGGTATCATTCTGATTATTCGGGGCAGGTCAGCCGGTGTAGCCAACTTGTTTAAGGCATGGAAAACGGCTAATCGTACTTCGCTGCCGGCCGTGTTATGCTGGTTCAACACTATATCCAGATAGCCCGAGGCTCCGCGCTCAGCCAATATTTCTATAAACACTACCTTCGATTGATCGGAGGCTGTTTGAAAGGCGCTCGATACTGCAGGCAATAAATCATTTGGAGAAAGCTGCAGTAAGGAGTTTTTAATGGTCTCGATCTCTTCAGGCTGTTGGGCCTGGTCCAGGGCCTCGAAAAGCTCCGACATCACGCCCGTGCCGCCCAATGATGCAGCCGCTTGAATTGACGCCAGGCGAACCGCCAAATTATTATCTGTTAAAAATGGTACTACAGCTGATAAGGCTGAACTATCCCCACGGTTGCCCAGCATCCTCACAATATCAGCCGTCACTTGTGGGCTGCCTTGGCCGAGGTTGGATACAAAGGCATCCGTAACCTCCTGGCCAGGTACTGAACGCGCTAATGAAAGCGCCGCTGAACGAAATTTCTGATCATAAGATCCTGCCGATTGAAGCAGCTCGCCCAGTGCCTGGACCCCTTCATTTTGAGCTAGCGTGTAAAGTGCGGAACTTTTAAAGTTAACTGGATAAGCATCGGCTAAAACCTGTCGGGCAATATTCGAACTTTCAGAAACATGGCCTTCATCGGCTAGCTTTTGAATAAATGAAAGTAAAAAAGACCGGGCATCGTTCTGCTGAGTGGAATCGAGCACTTCAGCGGCATGCAAAAGGGTTTCTGTACCTTCAGGGTTCCCTATCTTGGCAAGGGCATGAAGCGCCGACCGCTTTATTGGCCATTCACCCGAATCGGAATAAGGAATAATATCCTGTACGGCGGGTGAATATTCCATATCACCAAGAGCTTTAACCAAAGTCACGAGTCTTTGTCCTTCCACCCCGGAGAGCTCCCCTGCGACAGCCTGTGCAGCCTCCGTTGTCCGGATGGCAACCAGGGCTTCTATAGCAGATTCATAAAGGGCCTCATCAGCTAAAAAGGTTTTGAGGACCGGAACAGCCGTATCACTCCCGGTCATTATTAACTGGTCCATTAGAAACTTTTTGGCCGAATTAGAATGATTTGACTCCAGTTCATACAGTAGAGCATCTTCGTAGATGGACCGCTCAACCCCGGCACCTGGTCTGGATACATGTTTAGCTAATCCATTAAGGGCATAGCGGGCGTAAGTATCATCACCCGTTCCATCAGCTATCAGTTGAGAGGCTAGCGTATGTATGCCGCCCGCTCCCATTTCTATGAGCCGGTCATGCAGCCAAAATTGTTCAGCCTGGTCTACGGCCGGTAATTGAACAATGATCTCAGCCATATCATCCTGCTGTTCGGATGAAATGCTCTGCTGTGTTCCTTTTGACGAAGTGCAGGAAACCAGCACCACGGCCAGTAAAAGCGTAATGAGCTTATGGGGTATATTTGTGCGCGTCATTCAAGTTCCTTTGTATGTTCATTTTGAAATATTGTTGTAAACGTGCAAAACCTCTTAGACAGACCAAGGGTCTCGCATTGACTGGTCGATCAGACGATTGGCGGCTTGATCACCAATAAACCGCTGAGTATCGGGGTCGAACTCCAAATTTCTACCCAATCGCACAGCAATTAAAGCCATGTTGATCAGATTACAAGATCGATGCCCATTCTCTTCGTTCAGGGCAAACTTCTTACGTGTTTTTACGGCTTCACTGAAGTCGGTAACCTGAGGCTTCGGATCGGGAAGAGCCGCCGCAACTTGCTCAATATTGGGTATATCGGATTGAAAGCCCCTGTATAATTTTCCATTGGGCCCTTCAATGTAAGCGGCATCCGTGTCTTTATTTTCGCCATCCAGAACAATCTTACAACCATCCTTGTAGGTCAGTTCTATTCTTCTCCATGTACCAACGGCTTCAGGATGCTGCTGGGGTGAATCAACTTCTACAGATATCGGGCTCTCATTATCTTTACCCAAAATATATTGTACCGGATCGAGGTAATGTTGCCCCATATCTCCCAGTCCACCGCCGTCATAATCCCAGTAACCACGGAATGTTGAGTGAACCCGGTGGGCATTGTAGGGCTTATAAGGTGCAGGACCTAACCACATATTGTAATCCAGGACTTCAGGCACCCATTCAGGTTTTAGATTTGTTCTGCCGCTCCAGACAAATTTCCAGTCAAAGCCCGTGCTTTCGTTGACGGTTACTTTTAAAGGCCAGCCAAGTGCACCATTCTCAACTAGTTTTTTTATGGGCTTCACCGTCGTATTCATTCCATAAAAGTTAGCCCGGAAACGAAACCAGGTATTGAGCCTAAAAATACTTCCGTTTCGCTGAACAGCTTCAACAACTTTCTCGCCTTCAGCTATGGTCCGTGTCATTGGTTTTTCGCACCATATGTCTTTTCCGGCATTCGCTGCGTCTACCGCCATAACTCCGTGCCAATGGGGAGGAGTTGCTATATGCACAATATCAATATCTTTCTGTTCAAGTACTTCCCTGTAATTGGTATATCCCCGAACCTCAGGCCCCGAAAGTTCCAGCGCACGATTGAGATGATTTTGATCAACATCACACACCGCGAGCAGACGAGCTCCGGGGTAACTTAAATGACCAGTGCCCATTCCGCCTACTCCAATTACGGCTTTCGTCAATTGATCACTCGGGGCGGTATACCCGATTCCTCCCATAACATGCCGTGGGATGATCGTAAAAGCGCCCACTGCGCCTAACGTGCTTTTAATAAATTTTTTTCTATCCATATACTTTATAATTATAAGGGTAGGTTGCGCCCCGCTATTAAAATTTTATCATGTTAATAAGCCTTTGAAAGCGCTTCTAAAATAAAGCTATCTATAAGAAAACGTAATCATTTTTACATTTTTTAACGTTACCAATGACGCGTTAAAAAGAACGGTTAATTGCTGCCGGTTACATCTTAAAAATTTCATCCATTCTTCCGCTGACGCAATCCGTAAGCCATTCCTCACCTGATAAGTTTTCATCCCGGTGGGGTGGTTCTGCAATCCCATAACCTTTATAATCGACTTCTCTCAAAGCTTTCATAATCTCGGGCCAGTTGTTGTCACCTTCAAGAAAATTGACTTGAAACCCTTTCCCGAGCCCTTCCTGGTTCTGCTTTTCCCTGCTGAATTCTTTAAGATGTATCATTGCAATACGATCCCCAAGTATGCGGACCCAATGTTCAGGCCAGCTATATGTAACAATGTTACCCAGGTCTAAATACCATCCAACATAAGATGAATTAAATTCATCTACATATCTGGCCGCTTCAAGAGGGCTTAACAGGAAATGGTTCCAAACGTTTTCGATGGCTATGACTACTCCGAGCTCTTCCGCTAAAGGAAGTGCCTTTCTTATTTCATCCTGGGATCTTTGGTACACTTCATCATAAGAAGTTTCTTCGGTAACGACACCAGGCACAAGCAACACACAACCGGCACCATATTCATGAGCGTCTTGAATAGCAACTTTTAATCCATCCAACCCGGCCTCGCGTACCGTTGGGTCAGGACTTGAGAGAGGCTGCGACCAGTGTGTTGAAACTACAACACTGGGTATTTCAAGGCCGGTTTCATTCTTTGCCCGGAGAACCTCTGCACGGTTAAGTCCACTACTTGGCTCTACACCATGAAAACCGGTCTTATGTAACATCCGGAACTGGTCCATAAGCGATACCTCATCACCCGAAGGGAATAACTCAAGCATAAATCCTTTCTTAAGATATTCCCCGGCAGCCTTGCGATTTATCTTTGCTCTGATATTTAGGTTTGAGTTGATTGGCAGGGTGCCTGTCGCGAGACTGGCAAGACCAGCTGACCCTAATTTTAAAAGTTCTCTTCTTTTCATGATGGTTTATTTATAAATCAATAAAATGAGGGACAATTTTTCTGGTTCTCGAATCGCTCTATCTAGCCCAGGCCCTACCGATCTCTTCAAAGGGTACACAACCGTCATATCTTCCCGGAGCCTGTATATAACGCAGGGTTTCTGTGGCACCTGGCTCACTCGTGAAATAGCCCAGCATGGTAAGCTCTTTCATAATAAAAAAGAACTCCGTTTCCGGCTGCTGTGTGTGTTCGCTATCGATAGCAAGCTTGTTCTGCACGGCAGCAAATTGAAACTGCTGATCGTGGTCCAGATCAGCATAGTCACTTCCATTTTGCTCTTTGAACACATTATTGAAGGCTTCCAGACCGGAAACAAACTTCTCCCGGGCCTCATCATCATAAATGGTTGAAACCATCTCTTCGATGAAAGCAGGAACGCCAACATCAGCTGCCCCTGGTGTTTCACCAGAAGGTATAATGATATCGGTTAATATACTTACCAGCCTTGCCTGGCTGTTATTGAAAAACTGGGGATTCCATTCGATGCCGGGCTGGGGGGTACAACCTTTCAGCACGCCTAACGCACTGGGTGCAAATGCAAATCCCCCCATTATTATTGCGGTCCGTTTAATTGCTTCTCTTCTATCCATGCTCATATTCCTTTAATTTAAAAGTTGTTTTTTTTCAATTCCTCTGCCGCATGGTTTGCCGCCCGGGCAGTGATGGCCATAAAGGTAAGCGAGGGGTTTTGGGTAGACACGGTATTCATACATGCGCCATCAGTGACATAGACGTTTTTACACGAATGGACCTGATTCCATTTATTCAGGATTGAGGTCTTGGGATCTTTCCCCATCCGGGCACCGCCCATCTCATGAATATCCAGGCCGGGAGCTTGCTTGTTATCTTGCGTCCAGATGTCTTTTACACCCATTTCTTCGAGAATTTCAACACTTTGCTCCAGAAAATCCTTGGTCATTTTATCGTCGTTCTCACTGTATTCAATGGAGGTCACCAGCAGCGGCATTCCCCAGGCATCCGTTTCCGTTTCGCTGAGGCGAACATGGTTGTTGTAATTCGGGATTACTTCACCGGACATGCGCATACCCACACGCCATGGACCCGGAGTTTGCATTTCTGTTTTTAAATCTTCACCAATATTTTCAGAATTTACTCCTCGGCCCCAACTCGATCGGCTTGCACTGGTTGATATTAAGTATTTACCTTGAAAATCCACGTCGTCTTGCCTATACACATTCCGGAATGGTGGAATTAAAGGAGAGGTTGGTCTTCTTACATAGTAGTACTGGTCGTCAAAGCCCTCATAAGTCCCACCGGCCCGGCCTCGGTAGTTATGAAAGCCAATATAATGGCCCAAAACGCCGCTATCATTACCCAAACCATTCGGGAACCGCTTTGATTTACTGTTCATCAAGATCATGTTGGAGGGCAGACAAGCGGCGTTTAGAAAGATAACCCGGGCGTAGTAATCAATGGTCTCTTTGGTGTTTGCATCTATCACACGGACACCGGTGGCTTTCCCTAAATCATCATCATAAATGATGGATTGGACTACAGAATGTGTTCGGATGGTAAGGTTGCCTGTCCTTTTTGCCCAGGGCAGGGTCGAGGAGTTGGAACTAAAGTAGCCCCCGAAAGGACAGCCCCGCCGGCAGAGGTTTCGCGAAAGGCACTGCCCCCTACCCTGTTGGCGATGTATATCCCGCACCTCCGTCAGGTGGGCCAGACGGCCCTGGACCAAGTGTCGGTCTTTGTAGAAGGATTCTATTTTTTGCTTCATATCCTTCTCCACACAGTTAAGTTCAAAGGGTGGAAGAAAATCACCGTCAGGGAAATGTTCAAGGCCATCTTTATTGCCACTCCATCCCACAAAATGTTCCACTTCCGAGTACCATGGGGCCAGCTCATCATAGGCAATGGGCCATTCAATGCTGTACCCGTCACGGCCAGGGCCATCAAAGTCGTACCGGCTCCAGCGCTGCCCACCACGGGCCCATACAAGCGATTTCCCACCTTCCTGGTAGGCGCGGATCCAGTCGAAAGGTTTATCCTGCACGTAAGGCTGCTCGACATCTTTTACAAAGAAGTGTTCTGTGGTATTATCATAAGCATAACAGCGGGCTATAACTGGATTTTCTTTGAGCTCATCCTGCGGAAGCCTTCCCGCGTTTTTTAAATCCCACGGTTCCAAAGTGGCCGTTGGGTAATCTCCATGCGCCACGGGCCGTCCTCGCTCGAGGACCAGGGTTTTGATTCCTTTGTCGCAAAGCTCTTTTGCCGCATATCCGCCACTCATGCCCGAACCGATGACAATGGCTTCAAATGTTCTGTCTTCCTTATTCTTTCCCATAATGTGATTAAATGTGTAATTTTTTTTAGAAAGCTAAAAAAAAATTTATATATCGCAAATAAATAACTGAACATTTCGCTTACGCCCTTATCAAGGCTTGGTTGAATAATTACATAGTCAAGCTGCCGGTTTTCAAGCAGTTTAAGAAAATGGGCGATAAGCAGAGAGCATAAGACACTGAGGAGTATGAATACCAGAGCGGTCAAATCAATTCGCTTCAGGAATTAACCAAATAGAGGGATTCCCAAACATCTTCGGGTCCTGAGCACGGTCATATATCCTTCTGGACGTAAATGAGATGTTGCGTTGCAGGGATCTATAGATGCTGCCTGTTGTTGATCGGCCATCTTTTAAAGCTTTACAGAAATGGTAAGTGAAAACGCCATGTTCATTATTCATTCTCCCATCCAGGCTTGCATATTTGCCGGCTTGCTGAGCGTGACTTGCTGCAAAATATACAGCGGCATTTGGATTATTGGCTGTAACATGACTCGCAAGTTCACGCAGTAAAATCCGCCCTCGCGGATTTTGGGCAAGCTGCTCATTATTTTTATCATGCAGCACAAAGTCGGTTTCCATGAGAACAGTGGTTGATCGGGTTTTAAGGCTGCCAATGGTTGAGAAAAACTCCTTTGCCGCTATTAAATTCCGATAAGGAGACGATATATCAAAATCACTTGGCAATAGATAGCCTTCCGATTCATTTCGACGGCTAGCCAGGGCATGGCCCATGTAATAGATAAATACATCCGTAGTGTCTGTAACCTTTCGGTTATTAAACATAGTGGAGTCTGATTGTTGAAATATCTTTTGAAAATCCGCTTTCGTTGCATTCTCCATAACAACCACATTTTTCGGGGAATAACCCATGGCCTTGGTGATGTAGCTTTCCATCAGCTCCAGGCTGCGCCCCGCATTATCAAAACTTGGAAGGGGCTCTTCATAGGTACCATTGCCAATTAATACTGCGATCCCTCCGGGATTTTTTTGCTCTGTTTCCGGTATATTACGTTCAACTTCAATATCACCGAATGTGGATTCTTCCGGGGCCATAATAAGATCACCGGCATTAATACCAATCGGCAGCCAAATTGTACTCGCATCATCCACGCTCACATATGCAGGAGAGATCCCATAGAGAACACGGTACCAGTTCTCATCAGTCTTCTCTAACAAAGGAAACTGGCTGCCAATACCGATATTGGTAATGATGTTATAGGGTAATTCTTCTGTATCGCTTCTGAGGGGGGTACTTTCCTTGTTTACAGCAACAAACTTTTTCATAAAGGAATTAACGGACATCTGGAAGGTATAGGTGCTGTTATCGTGATCCATTTCCAAATAAATTTTTCCAGCTCCGGCACCTTCAAACGCTGATAATTCGAGCTTGTCAATCAGGTTAAAGTTTAACGTACCATTTTGGAACGTGCCTTTTATGTCTGATTTTAATAAATCATTGTTATGCCAGGCTGTAATACTGACATCTATCGCCTCCGGTCCCGTTACCATCGCTGTATCTATAACCGTGGTTTCACCCACACTCTTCAGTAATGTATTTTCACCTGTTTCCAGTGGTTCCCCCACCGGTTTCATGTTCAGAAAGGAAGCAAGTGCAATAACACCCCCGGCACTATTCAATGCAATTTTCTCATTTCGACTTAATGATTCGTCAACGAAATCCGAACTATTGGCCAGATAAAAAGCCAATGCAGCACCACTCAGGCCCAGCAACAAATAGGAATACCTTGGGCGGTAATGCTGAACGTATCTTCTGCTCGTTTGTCTGGCGGGATATATATATTCATTCCGATCGTACAAGTCAAATGTGACCACGGGTCTGTCGGGAGTAGGCCAGTCACTGATTTCGACATATTGACTGGCTGATTTTAATTCACCATCAGATTTATCCAGAGCGACTTCGCTCTGGACTACCCACTTCGAACTGGAACAGCCGTTCAGAAACATTAAGACCGTTAAAATTATCGGTATAAAACATGCTTTGTTCATCGTAATAACATACGGGTTTTATCAATCATGAAGAAAACCCAAACTATGGAATTATCTTATAAATAAGCAATGCAGCTTATTTCTACCATTGCATTCCTGGGTAAAGATTTAACAGCCATTGTTTCTCTGGCCGGCGGATTTACGATAAAATAATTCGCGTAAACTTCGTTTACTGTATCAAAATGATCCATATCATCCAAAAATATTGAACACTTAATGACCTTGTCAAAACCTGCACCGGCTTCTAATAAAATGGCTTCAAGGTTATTCATGACCTGCTTAATCTGATCTTCTATTCCACCTTCAATCAACTTTCCATTTTTCGGGTCCATGGCAATTTGACCGGAACAGTACACTATATTGTCATTGATGACGGCTTGACTGTAAGGGCCAATGGCTTCGGGGGCATTTGAAGTTTGAACAATATTTTTAGATTTCATATTACTTTTATTAGGATAAGTATTAAGTTTCAACCTATAACTTTTTTAAAATGATGGCAAGATTTCTTTCCACTACTAAATCCATGCACTTTTTTTTGCGGAAACCGCTATCTATGTTTACTTTCAAATAATGTTTATTTAAAAAACCAATATTCTATAGAGGAAAATATGATTATCCAAAAGACTAAATTTATACTAATTGTCGCCTGCGTAGCTTTATTCGCAGGATGTGCGGCAACGGACCCAAATATTGACTCAGCGAAAATGAGCCGAACCCTGATGGACTATGAAGGTGTCATAGAGTCCGCCGAAGCCGCCATCGAAGCTAACCCCGAAAGTGGAGACGGCTATTACTATAAGGGTATAGGCCTCACGCAAAAGGCATTTGATCAGGATCCCCAAAAACGCGAGCAGCTTTATTCAGAAGCCAAAGAATTTTTTGACCAGGCTAAAGAACTATATGAAACGGAAGGCAAAACAGGCGACGAAGCAGCGGAATTGCCTAATTACATAGTTGACGTATGGGGAGAAGAGCATAACCTTGGCATTGGGTTGATTGCCGAGGACTTTGTAAGTACTGAAGAAGATTCTCTTATACTTGCCGAACATCATCTTAACAATGCCACCGCTATCAATCCTGATAGCGTTCAATCCTACAGCATTCTGTATGAAGTAAACTACCTTTTGGGTAATACTGATGAAGCCATCAGCAATGCCGAACACACCGTGCATGACCTTGGTTCTACAGACCTATACAATTACTACCGTTTATCCTATTTTTATCAGGAGGAAGAAGATTACGACTCCGCGCTTGACATACTGCACCAAGCCAGAGAAGATAATCCCGATGAAATTGAAGTTGTTCAGGAACTTGCCAACCTTTATCTGACCTTGGGTGATACCGATCGTGCTCTTGAAACGACTCAAAGCCTGATCGATAGCGATCCTGAAAACCCACAATACCGATTGGTATACGGCACACAGGTTTATCAGCTTGTTTTAGATATGGATGAGACGATATCCGGGTACTATGATGAGGTTTTTGAGAATAATCAGGAAATACGGGAAGAAAACTCTAAAGCACAGCCAAATACCTCAAGGATTCAGGAACTTGAAGACCGGAATTCAGAACTGAATAGTAATATTGAAGATCTTCAGGAAGATGTTGACCACTTCTCCGATCGTGCCGAAGAGGAACTACAAATTGCCGCTGAACTGAACCCTGATAATCCGGCGGCACATTCTACTTTGGGTATCATTTATCAAAACAGGGCAGCAGCCTTGTTTGAGCGAAGAAATGCTACAGAAGACATGGCTCTGGCAGAAGAGCTTGATTCAGAGGCCCGCGAATTATTGGAAGCTTCAATTCCGTTTTATGCAGAAGCCGCTGAATTGGAACCTGATAACCCGGAAAACTGGAGAGCATTATTCCGGGTCTACACCACTTTAGGAATGGACGAAGAAGCGCAAGAAGCTCAGGAAAAAGCTGGAATTTAAATTAGATCTCAATTCTTTTTTTAAAGAGGGTTCGGTTTTAGAAACCGAACCTTTTTTTATGTTCAAATTAATCTATTATTATGAAGTTTAATACAAAGACTATTCATGCCGGTCAAGCACCAGAGGAGACTTCCGGTGCTGTGATGCCGCCGATATTCCAAACATCCACCTATAGGCAGCAGGCGCCTGGTGTTAATCAAGGCCACGACTATGCACGGGTAAGCAACCCAACACGTACCGCTCTGGAAAAAATGCTTGCTTCCCTTGAAGAGGCCGACGAATGCGCTTGTTTCGCCAGTGGCTGCGCAGCCATGGACGCCATGATGAAGATGCTGAATCCCGGTGATCATGTAATCTCATCCAATGATCTTTATGGCGGTTCCTATCGTCTCTTTACGAGTGTCTTTCAACGCTATGGTGTTGAGTTCACTTTTGTGAACATGACTAATTTTGAAGAAGTAAAAAATGCAAAAAAAGAAAACACCCGGCTGGTGTGGATAGAAACACCAACAAACCCTTTGCTCAGTATTGTTGATATCGCTCAAATAGCAGAGTTTGCAAAAAATAACCAGATATTGTCCGTAGTTGACAATACCTTTGCATCACCCTATTTACAGAAGCCCCTGCTTCTTGGTGCAGATGCCGTTGTGCATTCTACAACAAAATATCTTAGCGGACATTCGGATATCATAGGCGGGGCTCTCTGCAGCTCCAACAAAGAGATCATGGAAAATGCCCGCTTTCAAGTAAAAACCACTGGCGGCGTACCCGGGCCGATGGATTGCTACCTTGCTCTCAGGGGGATTAAAACATTAGCTCTGCGTATGCAGCGAACATGCGAAAACGCCCAGGCCATAGCCGTTCATCTTCAGCAGCATCCTAAAGTTGATCGTGTGCGTTACCCAGGCTTCAAGAACCACCCTGGCCATGAAATAGCAGCGAAACAAATGAGCGATTACGGAGGTATGGTTTCCTTCTCCTTGAAGAATGATTCTGTCGATAACGCCGTCTCATTTATGACCAATACTCATTTCTTTACTCTTGCAGAGAGCCTGGGCGGTGTGGAATCCCTGATCAGCCACCCCGCCAGCATGACGCACGGCTCAATTCCCAAAGAAGTCAGGGAAAAAGCAGGCCTCATGGATTCCCTAATTCGCTTATCGGTAGGGATCGAAGATGTTGATGACCTTTTGGCTGATCTGGATAAAGCCCTGGAAAAAATTTGAAGATGAATTAAGACAAAGTTGTCAAATCTTTCTCGTTGCCTTATAAAAATTATTACTATTCGGAACATTGGCTAGTTAGATTTGACAACTTTTGGGGTCATCATAGCGAGCGTAAAGCACGTAATACTTAAATTGGGGTAACCTGTATGGAAAACGTAGTTATTGTCGGCGCATTAAGAACTCCCATTGGTTCATTCGGCGGGGCGCTTGCTTCATTTTCGGCCCCGGAACTGGGCTCTGTGGCTTTGAGTGGATTGCTAAAAAAACACGGGGTTTCCCCGAATCATGTTGATGAAGTGATTATGGGGAATGTCCTTACCGCCAATATTGGGCAGGCACCTGCCCGGCAAGCCGCTTTAAAAGCCGGGCTGCCCGACAAAACACCATGCACAACCGTTAACAAGGTTTGCGCTTCCGGCATGAAAGCCGTGATGTATGCCGTGAACCAAATCCAAACCGGCGAATCCGAAATAATGCTGGCCGGTGGGATGGAAAGCATGAGCAATGTGCCTTATTATCTACCAGGCGCACGCTTCGGCACTAAACTTGGGCATACCAAAGCTGTAGATGGAATCATCAAAGACGGGCTTTGGGATGTATATAAAGATTTCCATATGGGGAACGCCGCGGAAATATGCGCACGTGACATGGGTATAAGCCGGGAAGACCAGGATGAATTTGCTGCTTTGTCTTACAAAAGAAGCCAGGAAGCTTTGGAAAAAGGGTACTTTAGCAATGAAACCATCTCCATAAAAGTAAAAGGCCGAAAAGGGGATGTAACGGAAGTCACCCAAGATGAAGAGCCTTTGAAGGTGAAATTTGATAAAATTTCATCCCTAAAACCGGTCTTCGAAAAAGAAGGTACCGTTACAGCCGCTAATTCATCTACCATAAACGATGGCGCTGCCGCACTTTTGGTGATGAGCGAGAATAAGGCCAAAGAATTTGGTCATCAACCATTGGCGCGTATCGTAAGCCAGGCCAGCGCCGCCCGCGCCGCCGAATGGTTCACCACAGCCCCGGCGGACGCCATCCCCAAAGCCCTGGCTAAGGGTAATCTAACAACCGAAGATATTGATCTTTTCGAAATTAATGAGGCTTTTGCAGTGGTCTCCCTTGCCAATAACAGATTGCTAAAATTGGACCGTGATAAAGTGAATATACACGGCGGGGCCGTTAGCCTTGGTCATCCTATAGGTTGCTCCGGAGCGCGTGTACTGGTCACTCTTTTACACGCTCTGAAACGAAAAGGGGAAACCCTGGGTTGTGCAGGTATCTGTAATGGCGGCGGTGGGGCATCAGCCGTTGTAGTAGAGATGATGCAATAAAATTTGTTGCCCAATTCATCCCTTCGTGAATGATTTATTGACTTTATAAACTCGACACCTTAGTTTTAACCTACCTCAACCCTCATAATGTATAGCCTATTGCAATCCGATACATAAAAGAAAAACGCTGACACCGCCCTGAATTACAGGGTGATAAGATTATCTTTTGTTATCGCAAATTGATATGAATAAGTTTACTATACTTTTTTGGGTACCTATTTTTCTTGTGCCCCTGCAAATAGATGCCCGGCATTTACATAAAGTTTCTGAAACGTCTGAATTTACCGATTACATTCTGGGAAATGACCGTTTGCTTATAGCCCCCGATCATGAACTTCTGATACCATACAGCGAATCCGGCGAGAGTATTTGTGTGTTTGAGCAAGAAATAGTTCCGGTTGAGATTGCTGAAGATCAAAAAGGGTTTCTTAAAACCGGGGCTGCCTTAATTATTAAAGGCAATGACAAACCGGTGCTCGAGATTGCAGGTCCCCGCATCCATCGCACACAGAATGTTGCTTCACTATTTATACGCTCCAGCCTTCAGGGTGTGGATGATAAAATCGAACGGCCCATAGTTGTTCGATGAGTATAAATAACTTATTTTTTATAACCTATCTTATGAACCATAGAACCAACATACCAAATCCTATGAAAGTAAAACATATAGCATTCGTAACCATTGCAATGCTGGGACTTGCTTTTGCAGCTGAGACCGAAGCACAGGTAGGTATCACAGCTGTGCCTTTCCTTCAAATTGAGCCTGATACACGTGCAGCCGGTATGGGTAATACTGGTGTATCAATTGCCGACAATGCTTCCGCCGTTTTTTGGAACCCGGCGGGACTTGCATTTCAAACCGGAAACGAAATAAGCATTACCCACGCTAATTGGCTACCGCAGTTTGATGTCGGTTTGTTTTATGATTACCTGGTCGGTAAGTATGAAATTGATGGCATTGGTGTCGTTGGCGGACACGTTACTTTCCTCAATCTTGGCGAGCAAAACCGAACGGGTGAAGCTGGTCCTGATGTTTTGGGTAGCTTTTCCAGTTACGAAATTGCAACGGGTCTTTCCTATGGTTTTAAGATCAACGAAAATTTTGCAGTCGGTACCGGCCTTCGCTTTATTTATAGTAACCTGGTTCCCTCCGGCACCGAAGTTTCGGGGCAGGAAGCCCGAGACGGAACCAGTGTGGGGCTCGATCTCTCAAGTTTATACCGTCCAAACTCATTTACAGTCTTTAACCGGGAGTCTGAAATCAGCGCCGGGGTAAACCTCTCCAATATAGGCTCTGCCATTCAATATACGGACGAAGCTCAAAAAGACCCCCTTCCTACCCTGCTGAGATTGGGTTGGTCATACAAGATGGACCTGGATGCAGAGGGGTTCAACACGCTTACCCTTTCTAATGATTTCTCAAAGATCATGGCCCGGACCGAAGAAATCGTAACCACTAATGATGATGGTGTGTCTGATACAACCACCCAGACGATGGGAAGTTTCAAAGCACTGTTCAATTCCTGGGATACCTACTCCAGACATGATGGACAGAGTCAGGTTGATGTTCCTTTATCAGAACAGTTCATGATCGGGCTGGGTGCAGAATATTGGTATAATGAGCAGTTCGCCCTGCGTACCGGTTATTTCTATGAATCACCCAACAATGGTAACCGTCAGTTTTTAACCTTCGGTGCCGGCTTACGGTATGATTTCATAGGAATTGACTTTAGCTATCTGGCCACTGTTGAAGAACATCACCCACTCGCAAACACAATTCGATTATCCCTCTTGCTGGATTTATAACGTAATTTCTATGACTTGAATGACCCCTTCAGCTTTGTTTTACAGGAGCATGCTCATTCTCGGTATGCTCCTTATTTTTTGCCTGTCAATTATTCATGCCCAGTCATATAAACTTTCACCGGGATTGAATGAGGCTATACTCCAATAGCGTGAAGCAGAAAAAATAAACATCGTTGGGTTTATGGTGGGATTTCAGAAAGATGATAATCACTTCATATCTGCCTTTGACGCATACTTTACTCATAAGCTTCGTGAAAGCAGGATTCAGGCGTCGGCTTCCATGCGAAACGGTCCGCAACTTCGTTTATCTTATAAATTTTAGCATGCATAAAATGCATTAAACTTCTTACCTTACGGCATGATAAAGTATATAAAAGCAGTATTTACCGATCCAAAAATCTACATCTTAACCAGCAGCTTAATTGCCTTGGCTGCCATAAGCATCTTTTTATTTGATCGTGTTTTCATGCCAAATTATACGATGCACGGTGAAAGCTTAACTGTTCCTGACGTAACTCGGGTATCTATTGAAGAAGCTGAAGAGATACTTCAGAGTCACGGTCTTCGATATGAACTGTATGACAAGCGATCGAATGACGCTTACCCTCCGGATTTTGTAATTGACCAGTCACCATCAGCATCCTTTCAAGTAAAACCAAATCGGAAAGTTTACCTTACGATCAATACAACAGAAAACCCTACAGTAACCGTGCCTGATGTCGTCAATCTTAGCCTGAGAAATGCAGAAATTCAACTTCAGAACCATGGGTTAACCGTAGGTAATGTAGACCACGAATCATCTCGCTACAAGAACAGCGTTCTGAAACAATCAGTTACCCCAAACCGTGACGTTGATCACGGAACAGTAGTTGACTTGGTTATTGGTGATGGGCTCGGAGACCGTTTAGTAGAGTTGCCTGATATTACCGGCTTGCGTTTAACAGAAGCTCAACTCATACTTGGCGATGCCAGCTTAAGGATCGGGGCCATTCAATTCGAAAAAAATGAAGAATACGAACCGGGAGTTATTCTGTCTTATTCTGATAACGACCAAGACAGAGTATACGAAGGCACAACCATAGATCTCGTAGTTTCCGAAAAAGCTGACTCCCAGGAAGAATCTGAATCCGCACCTGTAATCGAACAAGAGTAATATCATGAAGGACCATCTTCCTCTGGTCGCGCCATCAATTTTGGCTGCCGACTACACCCATTTACAAAAAAGCATTCAGGAAACTGTTGAAGGCGGAGCCGAGTGGATTCACTGTGATGTTATGGATGGTCATTTCGTGCCGAACATAAGTTATGGCCCCATGATCGTTGATGCTGCCAGACGAAGCAGCGATGCTTTTCTGGATGTCCACCTGATGATCTATAATCCCGACCAATTTATCACAGATTTTGTCAAGGCTGGGGCTGACCTTATTTCCGTTCACTGTGAAGCCACACCCCATATCCACCGCTCCATACAGTTGATAAAAGACGAAGGCGTTGAGGCCGGCGTGGCTATAAACCCGGGTACACCTCTCGAATTGCTCGATCCGATACTTGATAATGTCAGGCTTGTAGTTTTAATGAGCGTGAATCCCGGTTTTGGCGGACAAAAGTATATCGAGGCCAGTTACGAACGTATAAAAGCTTTAAAAAGAATACGTGAAGAACGAGGAGCTACCTTTTTGATTGAGATAGACGGCGGTGTTACTATAGGAAATATCGAAAACATTTCCCGTGCAGGAGCTGATGTCATCGTTGCCGGCAGTAGTGTCTTTAAAGCGGACATCATCCCTCAAAGGATGAGAGACCTGATCGTAAAGGCCAAATCAGGGAAAGCGACTTTGGCCTGATTCCATAATTAGTTTTTACTTTCCTGATAAGATAAGTTTCTCTGGGAATCATAATCCTGAGGATTCAATGTCGCTATTTGAGCACCAAAAGACTCATTCAGTACTTTGATGAATTCATTGGCTATATACGCATGCCCTACTTTGCCTGGATGAACACCATCAAGACTAAATAAACCGCCAAATAAACCAGCTTTATAACCGTCAATCCCATCATTGATAATTATTCGATTGTAAAATGAATGCATATCTGCCACAGCAATATTGTCAGATCGTCCGGCAGCCGCTTCGATGGCTTGATTATAAGCACTGGTGGCATCTGAGATCTCTGCTTGCTGTCTGGCTGTAAGCCAAAGTTTATCAGGCAGAGGGTTTGATTGTGAGCCTTTAATGGGATGTTCACCATAAGGGTCCATAAGCAACCAGTCCAGAAGTACATGTTCCGAGCCAAGGACCGGCCTTACCTCTCCTTCCGGAGTTGTGCCATAAAAGGTCAGTGTATCTTTCCAAACGTTACCTTCATCGGGTGCCACAATAAATCCTTTGCTGCCATTGTCTTTTTCTACTCCAACTTCAGTAACGAATGGTATGCTTGTTACATCAGGCACTGTTCCAAGGATAATCCGGGTCCCGGTATTTTCAAAAGGCTCAAGAAGCTCGCTCAGTACACTCTGAAAACCAGGTTCCGAAAAATGATCATCGTCTTGAGAGGGATATGGTGGAATGGTCCCTCCGCTCATAGCAGAACCAAGAACCTCGTTATTACCTATCCATAATATTACAAAAGTGGGATCAATCTCCAAAGCCTGTTCCAATTGTGAACCACGATCTCTCAACGGGATCGTATAAAAAGGATTCTGCGAACCCAGGAAATTTATTGCATTATCGGTTTGAAGTACATCCAAACCGATGAAACCCGGAACTGCCAGGTTATTAAAATTGGGTCCAACGTCAACATTTTCAACCCGGAAAGAATCAAAGGCAAGGCGAGTTTCAGGTAATGTGAAATCATATATTATTACAGGGGTTCCATCTTCATATTTTCCTACCTCTTCAATGGAATTAATCTGGGCCGGCACGGGGTTTCCAGGATCTCTAATTCTGCCCAATAAAAACTGATGTTCGGCCGGATCATCACCCACCCTGCCATCACCATAAATCTGCCGGGCAATCTGTGTAGCGTAGGAGTGCGCTAGCCCGTCATAGGTCCAGCCACCGTCTATAATACCCGCCGTGAGCGAGTTTCCCATTGCTACCATACGAGTGGCATCCAGATCTCCTGTCATAGTAACTTCTTCGCGTTCATTATCATGAGTATCACAACTCATCGTTAATGGTATAATTAAAAGAGCAATACATAGCTTTCTAAAATGTTTCATAATTCATACCTTGGTTAATACTGCAAGTATGCTATTAGCATTAGTTGACATAAGCCAAAATAATCTAAATAATAAGATTACATAGTTAAAAACACTTCATATCGCGATGACACGTTATCATTGGAAACCAGTAAAAATTAGACTCTATTGAATAGTTCCTTTGATTTAGATATAAAAGAGCAAAGCATAATTATTGAAGGTGTTGGGCCTGTAGTAATATTTGGTTTAAATGATGAAATCTTAAATATGATTGAATCTTCCTATCCAAAAGCCCGTTTGACTGCCCGCGGCAATGAATTAAAAGTTACAGGAAGCCAGGAAGATTTTGAGGAAATCAAATCTATCATTCAGGAACTCATCCGAGTGGCCATACGAACTTCTACCATTTCACAACAAGATGCCGAAACTGTTATAGCTCTGAAGAAAACTGACCAGATTAATCAAGGAAAGGCTCTATCTCCGGATGAACCATTGCTTCATACTCATCTGGGTACAGCCATTCGAGCGAAGACACCAGGGCAAAGACGCATTGTTGAAGCCACGAAAGACCATGACATTGTATTCGCTATCGGTCCGGCAGGAACTGGAAAAACGTATACTTCTGTTGCCCTTGCCGTACGTGCTTTAAAAGAACGTAAAATAAAAAAGATTGTACTGGTTAGGCCTGCTGTTGAAGCTGGCGAAAGCCTTGGATTTTTACCCGGAGATTTGAAGGAAAAAATAGACCCTTACCTGCGGCCTTTATATGATGCTCTGGAAGAAATGATTGAATTCGAACGATTGGAGCAAAACTTGGCTAAAAATGTAATAGAAATTGCTCCGCTGGCTTATATGCGTGGCCGCACACTCAACAATGCATATGTTATTTTAGATGAAGCCCAAAATGCTACGCAAATTCAAATGAAGATGTTTCTTACCCGCCTCGGCATGAACAGCCGGGCTATTGTTACTGGAGACATCACCCAAACGGACTTGCCAAAGAAGCAGGAATCCGGGCTTATGACCGTGCAGTCAGTTCTTCAAAAAGTAGAAGGCGTATCCTTCGTTCACCTGGGGCAGGAAGATGTGGTACGCCACAAACTGGTACGCGATATAATAGATGCTTATGAAAAACATCAGGAATGATTTTCAAATTAACCGCATTCTATAATATTCCTGATTAATATCCACCAAGGCACATTTGCCCATCATTTGTAAATTATCTATGGCAACAACACCTATTATCGCCGCCGCACTCTACGAAGGGACCTATTCTGTGGGCCTGGATAAAAAATTTGTCCCCATCGGCAGAAAAGATCCGCCTTTAAAGGGTACATTAAAACTATCCCTAAATCCCTTTTTAATAAAAAATGGTGACCAAAACCTGCTGATAGATGCTGGCCCGGGCTTTTATGGGCCTGAAGATCATTTTAGCTGGATGAAGAAAAATCTTGCCAAACACGACCTTTCACCAGATGATATCACAGATGTTTTTTGCAGCCATTTGCATTCTGATCACATCGGAGGACTTGCTTATCAAAAAGATGATAATGATTGGGGATTAACGTTTCCCAATGCAATAGTTTGGGTTCAGCAGAGCGACTGGGAAAAAGCCGTTTCTATCGATATCAAAGATAACCTAAGAAGCCGGTTCATACAATTTATAAATAGTGAAGCCGACCTTAATTTCCTGAATGATGGCGACCGGCCGTATCCCGAGCTAAGCGTGGAAGTAATTGGCGGCCATACCCAATACAGCCTTGCCATATATTTTGAATCCAACTCCGGTAAGTTTATGATGGCAGGTGATGTATTGGCTACCGAGGGCGAGGTAAACAGAAAATTCGCTGCCAAATACGACTACGACGGGAAAAAAAGCATGCAAACTCGTAAACGCCTCACAAAAAAAGCCTATGAGAAAGGCTTCACTATATTAGCTTACCATAGCACAAAAGCACCCATTTTTCGCCTTACGGATTACAGCGACAATAAGGGATACGAAATTAAAGTAGTTGAATAAGG
>JBBDMV010000041.1:0-33057 GCA_040878115.1 Balneolales bacterium | reverse complement strand
GTGGTTAGGCAACCCGTGGGCTTAAACGATATTAATTTTTTACTGTCTGGCCTGCGCATGTTCATAGGGTTACCACCCCTGACCCCTCCTAAAATAGGAGGGGAACGTTGTTTCCAGTGTAATGGGGTGCGTCAGGGGTGGTTAATGATTCTGCCCCAACTTTCGTATATTTGTACCGGATAATTACCCTACAACCAGAGATTCATGGAAAAGAAGTACACTATTAAAAATATTACCGTCCATCAAGAAGATCAAAACCTGACGATAACCTGGCAAGATAATCATGAAAGCGTATATCCGCTTGAGGAATTGCGCCGTGCCTGCCCCTGTGTCTTCTGCCAGGGCGGACATGAGAATATGGGTAAACCGGTAGACCCTGATATCCTCAAAACACCACCAACGCGGATATGGAAAATTACAGACCTGAAGGTTGTCGGGAATTATGCCATCCAGATCATATGGGATGATGGCCATAACACCGGGATATATCGGTTTGAGAGATTACGGGATATGTGTAGTTAGTTTGGAGTTTCTAGTTTGGAGTTTCTAGTTTTTGGTTTTTGTTTGTTGTTTCTAATCCAAAAGTTGTCAAATCTGGCTAGCCAGTGATTCGAATAAAGATAACATCCTTTAAGCAACGAGAGAAGATTTGACAACTTTGCGTTACCACACCATGAAAGAGTGTAAATCCGACAAGAGCAGACGTTCAAGGACCATAGCATTTATGTTACCAGAGGCTTATTATTACACCGGCGCGACTGGGTGCAAGTTCGTCAAGCGCAGACGCTCGACGGAGTCAAGAGGGTGCGGGGTAATAAAATAAAAATTTAGTGGGAGGAGGGTATTTTTTTGTTAATTCATAAAGTTGTTTATTTTAATCACTGATGAATATTAAAAATATCCAATGAATAGATACATGAATAAGTTTAAGAGCTTTTCGGGAGGTACTGCGATCACCATTATGGCCATCGTCATAATGGCGGCTTCAGAAATGGTTGCGCTACCTTTAGACGGTGAAGGTTCCCGACAGGACAGGCCCAATATCGTCTTTATCATGGCCGATGATCTGGGCAACTCGGATATCAATAGTTTTGATCCGCTGGAGCGTACGTTTTATGAGACTCCTAATATTGACAAGTTGGCGGAGCAGGGAACAAAGTTTCTGAATGCTTACTCAAATGCGGCTAACTGCGCCCCCACAAGGGCCGCCCTAATCAGCGGCCAATACTACCCCAATCAGCCAATTTACCATGTCGGTAGTTCCGGTTCTGGTAAAATGATTCCCGCCCCCAACGCTGATGAGTTGCCAACAGAGAAAATAACGGATGCGGAAATGTTAAAGGAGGCGGGGTATCAAACGGCCCTGATTGGCAAATGGCATTTGGGTGATCCCCCTGAGTTTGGTCCGCAACAGCAGGGTTATGATATCAATGTGGGAGGATACAGTGCCGGAAACCCCAATGATTGGTCCGGTGGGTATTTTCGGCCCAATAACAATCCTTACATCAACGATGCCCATGAGGATGAATACCTGACAGACTATTTAACACGTAAAGCTGTTGAGTTTATTGAAGATCATAAAGCGGGGCATTTTTACCTTAATCTTTCATATTATACTCCTCACAGCCCCTTTCAGGCACCGGACTCTATAGTTGGGAAATACGAGCAAAAAGAACCGGACAGGGGGCATTTCCATGCCACGTACGCAGCCATGATTGAAAGTATGGACATGAACGTTGGCAAAATTATGGATGCCCTTGAGGAGCTTGGCCTTGCCGATAACACAATCGTTATTTTTTATTCGGATAACGGAGGCCGTGGCGGGTATGGGTTTCTCGGGCACGAAGAGGCTAATTATACAGATAACGCCCCGCTCAAAGGCGGGAAGGGAACCTTTTATGAAGGAGGGATCCGTGTGCCGCTGGTTGTACGCTGGCCGGGGGTAACCGCGCCAGGAAGTGTTAGTAATGAACCTGTGACCAGCATTGACTTTTATCCGACTTACCTGCAAGCAGCGGGCGTTGAAAAAGACGATAGTTATCAACTTGACGGAGAAAGCCTGGTACCGTTACTCAGAGACAGCTCTGGTACGCTTGAACGCAATTCGATCTACTGGCATTTTCCCGGTTATCCGAATAATGCCTGGCGAACTTCTCCGGTTAGTGTGATACGCTCAGGCGCATGGAAATTAATGAAGTTTTATGAGACAGATGAAGTTAAAGTTTATAATTTAGACGATGATGTAGCTGAGACGCGTAATTTAGCGAATGATCATCCTGAAGTACGTGACAGGCTGTACCGCGAATTGGAGCAGTGGCTTGATGAAAATGAAGCTCCGTTGCCGCGATTCCCTGATGTAAATTAGAACGTTTTGGCTACAGAATAAATAAATAGCTACATTCACACACTGCTTTTGATAATAAACATCATCAAAATTTCATGCCATGAAGAAAACAAAATTATGTATCACAATCCTGCTAGTAGCTATGGTGGGAGTTTCTGTTGGACGTGCTCAACAGCAAAACATCATTTTTATCTTAAGTGATGATCACCGTTACGACTATATGGGTTTTCACCCTGATAGTCCTGATTTTCTGGAAACACCGGCGATGGACCGCATGGCTGAAGAAGGAGTTCATTTGGCTAATGCTTTCGTAACAACATCCCTATGTTCTCCCAGCAGGGCCTCTATATTGACTGGGCAATATCCCTTCCGCCACGGGGCAGTAGATAACAACAACGAGATGATAGAAGGCACGCGTTTTTTTGCTGAGCAGTTGCAGAAGGAAGGTTATCAGACCGGCTATTTCGGTAAATGGCATATTGGTCACGCGAACGATGATCCCCAAACGGGATTTGACCGATGGATAAGCTTCCGGGGCCAGGGTGTTTATTATAATCCGACACTCAACATCGATGGCGAGCGCCAACAGGTGGAAGGCTATACCACAGATCTGCTGACTGACTTCACGCTTGATTGGCTGGAGGAGGAAATAGATGATGACAAACCCTTTTTTGCTTTCCTATCGCATAAGGCCGTACACGCTGAGTTTGAACCGGCTGAACGTCATGAAGGCATACATAGCGAATCCTATATTCCTATGCCTCATTCTATGTCGAATATTGAACAAAACTACGAGGGAAAGCCTGATTGGGTAAAAGAGCAGCGCTATAGCTGGCATGGGGTTGATCATATGTACCATGGAAGAGATGATCACCCGGCAAGTTTGAATGATCTTATTACCCGTTACAGCGAAACACTTATGGGAGTGGATGATAGTGTCGGGCGTGTGCTTGATTACCTCGAAGATAATGGCCTGGCTGAAAACACCATCGTCATTTATATGGGTGACAATGGGTTCATGCTAGGAGAACATGGCCTTATTGATAAGCGCCAGGCCTATGAGGAATCCATGCGAGTACCGATGTTGGCCTGGGCACCAGGTTTTATTGAAGCCGGTTCGGTTATTGATAAAAATGTATTAAATATTGATATGGCACAAACCTTTCTGGATATTGCCGGCGGTTCAATGCCTGATGATCATGTTGTAGATGGACAGTCATTTTTGCCGCTCTTGCAAGGAGAAGCCGTCGATAACTGGCGCCCGTCATTCGTTTATCAGTATTTTTGGGAGAATTCCTTTCCCCAAACCCCCACCACATATGCCATCCGAAGTGAACGGTACAAATACATTTATTATCACGGAGTATGGGACAAGAATGAATTGTTTGATCTAAAAAACGATCCTAAAGAGATGCACAATTTGATTAACCTATTGGAACACCAGGAGCGGGCCCGGAGTATGCATGAAGAGATGTTTGAGAGCTTTGAAACAAATGGAGCTACCGATGTTCGTTTCCGGCGGCCTGGTATGAACCAGCAGAATGAGCGATTGATTCACAAGTGAATGTTTTGATGGGGCCGGCAAGCGTGGACGCCGTAGCGCTGGTAAAATGAGGTTGGGAGGGAAGAGGGCGTCCAAGAGTTTCCGCACAGCCAGTTATGCCTTTGTACATTTCGAGTTACCGGGTGCAAGGGTCGGGCTGTCCCAAAAGGTTGTATTTATAAAACTAATAACCTGAGTTCGGTTATACCCTGCATTATCCGGGCTTTGATTTTATCAACTTCGGAACAACGCCATATCAACACCATATCAAAGCCGTATCAACACTGTATATATACGGCCTTGATACGGTTTTGATAGGGCTGTAATATGAAGCTCCTTCGAAGTTGATTAAGCACGAACTCTACCTGAAATAATCGTACATGGGGACCATTTTTGGCGCAATGAATTGGGTTTTTCATAAAAATCCATATTATTCGAACTCAGGTTATGTGGGATTTTGTTCAAGCCGATCCCGAATTGAAGAAGAACCAGCAATTTTTTTGTACTCGGCATAATCGCATCATAACCAGTATCTTCACAGATCCTGTTAGCCCATAAAACACAAAAGCCTGTTGTTGGAAGATATTATGCTGGCAGTTGTTAACACATTGAACCCTTTAGTGCTTTATTATTTTTAGTACCTTGCATTGCAAAGTGTTTTGTTATAAATTTCATCAAAACAATTTAGATGACATGAGTAAGACAAATAAATTTGATTTGGAGAATGTAGAAGCACAGATGCGCAAAGGGACCCTGGAGTTCACGATTCTGCTGATCATCTCTCAGGGGGAAGTATATGCAAGTGATATCATCAAGGAGATGAAATCACTTGATCTTATAGTAGTGGAAGGGACCTTGTATCCCATTTTATCAAGGTTGAACCGCTCCGGCCTGCTTAATTATTCATGGGTAGAGTCTGAGTCCGGGCCTCCTCGTAAATATTATACATTGACCCCGACTGGAAAAGAGACGCTGGGGCATATGACCAAGGTTTGGGATGGGCTATCGAAGTCAATTCGCCGGTTAATTAAAAACTACAAAACATAATAGATCATGGATAAGACAATCAGTATAACCATTGCCGGATTGATATTTCATGTTGAAGAGGCTGCATACAGTCAACTTGAATCCTATTTTTCAGCTGTTCGAAAGCACTTCAGTGTATATGATGACAGCGAAGAGATCATCCGTGACATTGAAAATCGCATAGCTGAAATATTTACTCAGCGTACAGATTATAGTAAAAAGGCCGTCGCGACTGCAGATGTTGGCGAGGTCATCAGGCAGATTGGCACCATAGAGGACTTTGAACATTTTGAGGGTGTGGCAAAAGAAGCGTCTAAAGAAAGTGAAGAAGGGTCGTCAACAGCTTCGAAGCGTCTGTTCAGGGATCCTGATAACTCTATTCTGGGAGGTGTGGCTGCCGGTGTATCGGCCTATCTCGGGATTGATGTCACCATAATCCGGTTACTTTTTATTCTCTTTGCAATTGCCTGGGGTGTCAGTATCCTGATATATCTTGTATTGTGGGTGGTGATGCCATCAGCAAAGACCACAGCGCAAAAACTACAGATGAAAGGCGAGCCTATTACCCTTGCCAGCCTTGAAGAGAAAATAAAAGCGAAGGTACCGCCCAAACAGGAGATCTCATCTGCTGCCGGGCGACTTCTGTATCTTTTTGCCGGTTTGCTTCGGGATTTAGGGGAAGGGATCATATTATTTATTCGAAAAGCCCTGCCGGTCATGCTAAATCTTATTGGAATAGCCCTGATAGTAATTGGTGGCCTGGTAGCGGTACTTCTGACAGTGCTATTCATTGTCATATTAACGAGCGCGCCGAATGCCTGGCCTGGGTTAACATTTTCACAATTTGCATCAGGTCCTGTAAGCCACTATTTACTTTTGACGTCCTCCTACCTGCTCATCGTAATACCTGTACTACTGATACTGATGGCAGGGCTTGCACTGCTCGGTTCCAAAAAACGGATACGGAGCGCGCCGGCAGCCGTTGTTATGTTAAGTGTCTGGGTTTTCGCACTGCTTATGGCAGGTATCATCGGACTTCGCGAAATGTCAGCCTATCAGGGAAATAAGAGCGACTATAACTTAGGGCTTGAACAACATGAGCAAACGTTCGATGTGGCTGAGTTCAGTGTAGTATCAATTAGCGGAGGTCAAGAAATATCCATCGTCCCATCAGAGGTGCATTTCGTGAGAGCGTTTGGTGATGAGCAAGTTCTGGACCGTCAGCTACAGGTACAGGTATCCGGCAGGCAGCTGACCATTAGCAACAAATGGGTCTGTATTTTTTGTTCGACACGTTAGGCAAGGCTGGAAATAGGGTTGCCTAATTACACACGTTGGGTAATCAACGCCAGATGCCCGCACCGTGATTGGCTACGGATGGGGTAGGTAGTACAGATTGCTTTGTCGCGGTTCAGCTTCTTTCTTACCACTTATGGATGGGGATCGCTCCGCGCAATGACAGTGTTATAATGACATGCGCAGGAATGGTATGCGTAACAATAAATGTCATTGTGGGTGTTTTGGAAGTAAATATAACCTTTTAAGACACCCAGTAGCGTTGGTAAAATGAGGTTGCGTTATAGTAGATTTTTATGACAGAGGGATAATGGATTCAATATTTATCTCCTCGTTCACTAGCAGTCTTTCACGGAAGCTTGCACTAAATCCTTACGAAAGAGAAAAAAAATTCGTACTTTTCTTTTAAATTATCCTGAGCATTGCCCTTACAATATTATTAATAGATTTAATTTTTTAACATTCATGCCTAAAGTATTTGAAATTCTCACATCCCCGGTGGGCAGGAAGGTCCTAACCGGTATTACCGGGCTCGCTTTGAGCCTATTTGTTCTCGTCCATCTATTGGGCAACCTTACATTATTCATAGGCACAGATGCCTTTAATTCTTATTCCAATGTATTGCATGAGATGGGGTTGCTTTTATATCTAGCCGAAGCCGGACTCCTTCTCTTTTTTGTGGTCCATGCTTATACGGGTATATCCATTTGGTGGAGGAAGCGGCAGGCACGCCCTGAGAAATATGAGAAGTACGCCACCCGTGGCGGCAAGAGCAAGCAAACGTTCAGCTCACGGACCATGATCATTACCGGCCTGGTGCTTTTAGCGTTTACCATTGTGCATTTAGATACTTTTAAATTTGGGCCTGAGTACACTACCATGGTTGCCGGCCAGGAAATGCGCGACCTCAGCAGGCTTGTATTTGAAACCTTCCAAAATGAGCTCTATGTAATTGGTTACGTAGGAGTGATGGTTTTGCTGGGCTTCCATCTTCGTCATGGTGTATGGAGCGCTTTTCAGTCTTTAGGGGGCAATAATCAGAAACTGTCATTATTAATTTACACGGTCGGAGGGATTTTTGCAGTTCTCATTGCCCTTGGATTCTTGATATTACCTATTTGGATTTATTTCACAGGAGGTACACCATGAGCATAGCTAAAGAAACCATTCTTGATCCAAAGGTCCCAGACGGCAAACTCCAGGAAAAATGGAGTGGCCATAAAAATACGGTTAGCCTTCTAAGTCCTGCAAACAAAAGAAACCATACGGTACTGGTAGTCGGTTCCGGTTTAGCCGGAGCTTCTGCGGCGGCCTCACTGGCCGAGCTGGGGTACAATGTTAAGTGTTTCTGCATTCAGGATTCTCCCAGAAGGGCACATAGTATTGCCGCTCAAGGTGGCATAAACGCTGCAAAGAATTATCCTAATGATGGTGATAATATCTATCGCTTGTTCCATGACACTATAAAAGGCGGGGATTATCGTGCACGGGAAGCTAATGTGTACCGGCTGGCCGAAGTCAGTAACAACATCATTGACCAATGTGTAGCCCAGGGCGTTCCTTTTGCCCGTGAATACGGCGGGACCCTTGACAACCGCTCTTTTGGCGGCGCACAGGTTTCCAGAACATTCTATGCCCGTGGGCAAACCGGCCAGCAGTTGCTGCTGGGTGCTTACCAGGCGCTGATGCGTCAGGTTGAAGCCGGCAAAGTTGAAATGCTGTCCCGGCGGGAAATGCTTGATCTGGTATTGGTAGATGGAAAAGCCCGTGGCATCATCACCCGAAACCTTGTTACAGGGGATATAGAACGCCATGCCGGTCATTCCGTTCTATTGTGTACCGGCGGTTATGGCAATGTATATTACCTTTCCACGAATGCCAAGAACTCTAATGTTACGGCGGCCTGGCGCTGCCACAAACGGGGCGCGCTATTTGCGAACCCCTGCTTCACGCAAATTCACCCAACATGCATCCCTGTTTCCGGTGATTACCAATCCAAGCTCACGCTCATGAGCGAGAGTTTACGGAATGACGGCAGGGTATGGGTGCCCCTAAAAAAAGGGGACGACCGTCACCCAGGGGATATCCCTGAGGATGAACGTGATTATTACCTCGAACGCAAGTACCCGAGTTTCGGGAACCTGGTTCCGCGCGATGTAGCTTCGAGGAACGCCAAGCTGGTTTGCGATGAAGGGCGAGGCGTAGGCAAGACTGGACTGGCCGTCTATCTGGATTTCCGGGACGCCATCCAGCGGTTTGGTGAAGATGGTATCCGCCAGAAATACGGAAACCTGTTCGATATGTACAAAAAGATAACGGGTGAAAATCCGTACGAAGTTCCGATGAGGATATATCCGGCAGTCCACTATACCATGGGTGGGCTTTGGGTAGATTACAACCTGATGAGCAACGTGCCGGGCCTTCATGTTCTGGGCGAAGCCAACTTCTCTGACCACGGTGCCAACAGACTTGGCGCAAGTGCCCTTATGCAAGGGCTGGCAGATGGCTATTTTGTGATCCCTTATACCTTGGGAGAGTATATTGCAAAAACAGACCTTCCCGATGTTGATACTTCACATGAAGCCTTTGACGAAGCGGAAAGTGCTTCACGCAGCCAAATTCAGAAGCTTCTGGATATCAACGGAAACAGAACGCCTATAGATTATCACCGCGAGCTCGGGCAGATCATGTGGAACCATGTCGGTATGGCCCGTAATAAAGAGGGGTTGATTGCGGCTGTTGATAAAATAACAGCCTTGCGTGAGGATTATTGGCAGAACGTGAAAGTTCCGGGTGAAAAGGCTACTTACAACAAGTATCTCGAGTATGCCAACCGTATCGGTGATTTTATGGAGCTTGGTGAACTAATGGCCCGGGATGCACTGCACCGTGAAGAATCCTGCGGTGGCCACTTCCGGGAAGAGCATCAAACTCCAGAGAATGAAGCCCTGCGTAATGACGATGAGTTTAGTTATGTAGCGGCCTGGGAACACAAAGGGGAAGGACTTCCTGAAGAGATGCATAAGGAAAACCTGGACTTTGATACGGTAGAGCTCACCCAGAGAAGCTACAAATAAAGGTTAATAACATTAGAATTTCAAACTGCATAAAGAAAAATCCATGAGTAAAAACGAAAACATGACCATTAACCTCAGGGTCTGGCGACAAAAAGATGCTCAAACGAAGGGCAAGATGGTCGACTATACGGTGGAGGATGTCAATCCGGACATGTCATTTTTAGAAATGTTTGACTGGCTCAATGAAAAGCTGATTGTATCCGGTGAAGAGCCTATTGAATTTGACCACGATTGCCGTGAAGGAATTTGCGGTTCCTGTAATATGGTGATCGACGGTATGGCCCACGGTCCGGAGCAGGCCACAGCGGCATGTCAGCTGCACATGCGCCATTACAAAGACGGTGACACTATTGTAGTCGAGCCGTGGCGCGCCAAAGCGTTTCCAGCGATTAAGGACCTGGTGGTAGACCGTTCAGCCCTGGATCGCATCATTGGGGCGGGCGGTTATGTTTCCGCTAAGACCGGCTCCGCTGTTGAGGCCAATACCCATCTGGTTCCCAAAGGGGAGGCTGACCTGGCATTTGACTACGCCACCTGTATTGGTTGCGGTGCCTGTGTAGCGGCATGTCCGAATTCATCGGCATCATTGTTTACAGGGGCTAAAATTGCCCAGCTGGCGCATTTGCCTCAGGGCGACCCCGAGCGTGGTATACGGGCGTCCAAAATGGTTGAGCAAATGGATATTGAAGGCTTTGGGGATTGCTCAAATCATGGAGAATGCGAAGCGGTTTGTCCGGTTGAAATATCTATTACGGCCATTGCGGAAATGCGCAGAGAGTATATAAAAGGGTTGTTTTAAGGGTGTTTGGTGTATGATACCAGCAACGTCAGTCTGAATGCGCAGCTGGCTTAACAATACCCCGATCACGACTTATTCGCCAATCCCGGCAAAGTCGAAGACTTGCCGGGATTGCACCCAACGCAAAGTTGTCAAATCTTCTCTCGTTGCTTGAAAGATGTTATTTTTATTCGAATCACTGGCTAGCCAGATTTGACAACTTTTGGATTATATTTGTAACGATACCGGCATCGCAAGCCTCAGCCTGCGCTCTTTCAGACTGACGTTTCCTGGGGCGAAGCTCATACTGACGTTGTCTGGGGCAGAAAAAGGCATCAAATGCCGGGTGCAGGTTATGCGGTAATACAATATCTTTTCAAGCATGACAGATATGTACACCCAATCTTTAAGCAACCTCAAAAAGTATTGGGGATTTGATGCTTTCCGCAACGGGCAGGATGAAGTTGTAAAGAGCGTGCTTGCCGGTAAGGAAACGGTGGTGCTGTTTCCCACCGGGGGGGGGAAGTCTCTATGTTACCAGGTCCCGGCGACGGTTTTAGAGGGGTTGACGATCATCATCTCTCCGCTAATAGCTTTGATGCAAGACCAGGTGGACCAGCTTAAGAAAGCGGGTATTGCTGCGACGTTTATTAACAGCACACTGCCCCGATATGAGGTTGAGCAAAGGATCATAAACGCGCGCAACGGAATGTACCGGATCTTGTATTGTGCCCCTGAAAGATTGAAGACACAGCTCTGGCAAAATGACCTGCTCAACATGCCCATCAAAATGGTAGCTGTGGATGAGGCTCACTGTATATCCGAATGGGGCGATAACTTCCGTCCTGCTTACCGGGAAATCAAATCATCCTTTGGGCCCATTGCCGATAAAATTCGCTGGATGGCACTTACAGCCACAGCGACCCCTGAAGTGCGTGATGATATTATAAGAAACCTGAAGTTTCGTAAGCCCAACATCATATCCAAAGGTTTTGAAAGGCCGAACCTTAAATGGTGGGTGATAAAAGAAGAGCGGAAAGAGCGGCGCCTGAATCAAATTATCCAAAAAGCCCGGGGCAATGGCTTGGTTTACGCCGGAACCCGAAAAGCTTGCGAGGACCTGGCCCAGAACTTAATGAGAAACGGGATCAATGCTAAAGCCTATCATGCGGGGCTGATGGGTGATCAGCGTAAAGCTATACAACAGGAATGGATCAGCGGTAAAATACAGGTTGTTATTGCGACGAACGCATTTGGAATGGGCATCGATAAAGCTGACTGCCGGTTTGTTGTTCATTATGACATGCCGTATTCTCTGGAAGCCTATTATCAGGAAGCGGGAAGGGCAGGCCGTGACGGTGAAGAGAGCTACCCGATCCTATTGGCTAAAAGATCTGATTTTGAAAACGCTAAAAGGAATATCGGGCAATCTTACCCTACCCGTGACGAATTACAATTGATTTATGAGGCTATCTGTGATGATTGGAACCTTGCTGCCGGCTCAGAGATGGATGAACCCCGTAAGATCGTTATTGAACATTTACAGAAAAGAAACAAGCTCTCGAAACGCAAACAATACGCAGGAATAAAAGTTTTAGAGCAGTTCGGCGTTCTCCTGATGCAAAATTATGTGAAGTCCCAAGTCGGCATAAAAATACTTCTCAACAGAGATAGTTTTCAGGATGCTCTGTTTTCCATCAAGAAAACCCAGAAGCGGGAGTTTGTAGATCGCCTTGTGAGGATTTATGGCCCGGAAAGCTTTCACAAAATGTGTTATATAGAAACTGATTACCTGAAAAAAAAACTTAACCTGGGCCTGAACAGCTTGACCAAAGCCATGAATGTATTGGCAGGCGAACAACTGTTGGAGTTTGATGTGCTCACCGATCAGCCGGTTGGAAAACTAATCGAGGCAAGGGCTGCGCGTTTTCCGTTCTCCAAAAAACAATTGGAAGCTCACCGTAACGCTTTGTTTTCGAAGCTGGAATTTATGAAAGGTTACGTTGAAACAAAGAATTGCCGAAGTGCTTATTTACGCAAGTATTTTGGAGAAAAAGAGGTCCCGGCCAATTGTGGGTTTTGTGATATTTGCATCGGGAAGTCACATCAAAAGGAGAATGTTTTTTCCGGAGAAAAGATAAAGGCTATAAGCGATTTCCTGGAGTCTGGCCCACGTAGCTTTAATGAGATTAGCCGCTCAACTCGTATCAATGCTGATAACCTAAAGAGCATCCTGGCTTGGCTAAACAGGGAGAACAAAATTCAAACAAAGTTGAGCGAACAAGGGATTACTTATTTGAATAAAAAGTAAGCCTCGAATGAATTGGATAATTCACCTGGAATTTTTTTCAGTTGCTTCTCTTTGAGCTTCTCTTTTCAATTTTTGCTTTTCGAGACTAACTTCTTCGATACGATCTAATTCTTCTTTCATGCGACGGTTGGCTTCATTCAAACGTTCACGTTGCGCATCCACATCCTGAAGATAATATGCATGACTTTCTTCGAAGGTTTCGATACCGATATTATACTCTTTAAGAATGTTATCCATTCCATCATCACGAAGGGTAGAGTCTGGATAAGATTGCTCAATAGCTCTAAGTATGTGCAATTCGGCCAGTAAGTTTATATAAATATCTTCCTGGACTATATCATCAGGCTTATCATTTGTCGAGCAGGCTATGAAGGTGACCAGCAGAGCCGGAATCAGGAAGTTTTTAATTATTCGAACCAATTAGGTTTACTTTTCCGGTGGTTTAGGGTTTAACGGACGCAGCACAATTTCGTCAATCAAAAAGTTATCTGGAGTTTCCAATACATTGACCATCAAATGGGCAACGTCTTCGCCTGATAACATATTGGAATGAACCTCTCTGCCAGTTTTTTCAAAGAATCCTGTGGAAACTGATCCCGGATAAAAGCAAGTTACTTTGATCCCATAGGTCCGTAACTCTTTCATAAGTGCGTTACTGAACCCTCTTACGCCATATTTGGTAGCGTTGTAAGCGGAAAAGTTCGGGTTGCTTACCAATCCGGCTACCGAGGCTATGTTCACGATGTGGTTCACATTATCATCGGCTTTCATCAAGGGGACAATCAATCGTGTCATGTAAAAGATGCCGGATAAGTTCACATTGAGCATTTCATCCCACTTTTCGACAGGAAATTCGTCGACAGGAGAAAGGGCACCCAGACCTGCATTGTTAATCAATATATCGGGCTTATATTTGATCGAAAATGTGGATTTTACGAACTGGCTAACTTCACTTTCTTTTGATATGTCTACGGTTACAGGAATAAAACGATCACCAAGCTGGTCCTTTACCTGATCAAGTTTTTCTTTGCGGCGGGCGAGACCATATACTGTAGCGCCTTTATCAACCAGTGCTCTGCTGAATTCGGTGCCGATTCCACTGCTTGCCCCGGTAATAACTGCTATTTTGTTCTTTAAAATCATAAATTGTCTGGTCAGATTATTATTAAAAGCATGTGTGAGTGCTTGAATTTGAATTCAAACAATCAAAGCTAAAACTACATTCCATTGAATACCCTTTATATCGATATCGGCAACTCGCGTACCAAAATAGCAGTTTACAAGGAACAGGAATGGGAAATTATCCGCATAATTGATCGCTCGCATGGCGCTGATCTGATAAAACTGGTTGAACAAAATCATTCTCAATATAATGAAATTCAAGTCTCGAGTGTGTTAAAGGCTGTTGCTGATGATCTTACTGTTGCTTGTCCGGCTGATAAGCTTCGCATGTTCACCAATAAGAAAATACCCCATGACCGGATATCTTATGATGATCATGACACTCTGGGTGTGGACCGCTTCCTTGCCGCAACCGGGGCCTGGAGCCAAAACCACAAGGCCTGTATCGTAGTTGATGCGGGAACCGCATGCACGATCGACTATGTCGATCAAAAGGGAGTTTTCCGGGGCGGGGTGATCATGCCTGGCTTGAAGTCCATTGAAGGTGAGTTGGTTAATTCCGCTGGGGCGTTGCCGCCGGTTGAGCGGATCATTCCGGATGAATGGCCTCCGAAATCTACAAAAACAGGGTTGCAGTGGGGAATATTCGGATCGTATATAGCAGCTATCGAAGCCCACATGAATCGCCTCCTAAAACATAATGGAAATGTTGAAACCTGGCTCACGGGCGGTGATGCCGAGCTGATAAAACCTTTATTATCTTCCGAAGTTATATGGGATGAAAACCTCGTTTTTTATGGCCTGAGGCACATGACCGGGGAACACTGACATTTAGATAAAGGAGTAATTTACACCCAGATGTCAGTCTTAGTACTAATTGGAGGGGGGTGGGCTTACCAGCTAAACAATTCTCACTATACTTGATATCAATCCGTCGATCAGTGCATCGACGAGATAGTTCAAAAATGAATCCTCCATATTATTCCTTTCAACGTCTACTTCACCTTCCCGAACGGCATCGCCGCTCGAGCGAATTAGTAGATTATTGGCAATATAAGTTTGAAGGTCATGGCTGAAATCGCGCTCGTACTCCCCCGCATCAAGAGCTTCAATTTCTAGATTCTCGTATGCAGCACGTACTGTTCCTGTACCCTGGCCGCCGGTCGACTGAATATTAAAAATTACGCTGTCAATATTACCACTTACAATTTGTATACCTTCCAGGTCAACTAAAATTGAATTGAATGTTTTAGCATTGACCTGTCCCATTTTCCCTGTGAAAAATATTGGGAAGTCGGTAGCAAGCAACGGCAGCTCAATGAGGGCCTCAAGTCTGCCTTCTCCGTTTAAAAGAGTCTGGACCGATATCGAGGCGGGCTCATCTATGGTCATCAATTCAGGATCATTGGTAATATTATGGATCTGCACGTAGGTACTATCAAGCATGATAAATCCCGGCCTGATTCCATTTTCAGCCTGCTCCGAATAATTGATCTGACCATTGTTCAGGATGATCTCACGAATATTTAAATTAATGCCCAGTTCCTGAACTGTTTCGTGGGGTGTTTGAGAGGGAGTTATTCGTGGCAGTGACAGATCAGAGAAAACATCCAGCAGGTATTCGTTAATTTCTACCAATTCTACGATCACCTCCTGGTAATCCAACAGGCGCCGGTAATTAATTCCCTCAACTGATATATGGTCTGAAATAAACATGTACCGGCTTTCCCGCACCTCTTTCATGTTGACAAACTCAACGTCGGAAACGGTAGGCAGTACACTTACATCATCTATTTGAAAAGTAGCTTCCCTTGTGGAAGCCGTGACCGGACCGATATTGAACCGGTAGACCCCATCTTTAGAATCTCCTTGAAATCCATCAAGGTTAAGGCGTACATCATCGCTGAACAAAATTCTTTCTTCATCCTGAACAGCAATTGAATCGACCTTGATGTTTTTGAAAGCCAGGTTGAGCCCTTCTATAGACTGTTCACGAGTTTCACCATTTTCTTTGTAAGAGACAGCCAAAGTAGCATTGTTGATACTTAGGTCGCCAATATCGATATCAGGTAGCTGTCCGGAAAGTCTGGCATGCAGGGGAGCTTTCTCCTGCTCCTCTTCTTCGCCGCTCCCATCGGGCAGGTCCCGGTCTATCATAAGTGAAATTACAGGATCGTCTATTTGCAATGAGCTCATTTCAATTTTATTATTCCCCCAGAATGCAAGCACATTAATCCCATTGAGGCTGAAGCCGGACATATCCAATTCATACTGGTAAGAGGGCAGGCTGTCTTGCGGCATTTTGTTCAGGTTAGGCTTAGTCGGGCTCAGCGATACCCCGCTTGCCTGAAAAGACCTGTTGGCAAGAGAAAAATCAACGCTCTCGATGTCAAAAGAATACAAGCCACCGGTGGCTTGTACTTGGCTGTTTAACCGCTCTTCTACAAAACCGGCATCTATAACTATAAGAAGGGTAATGTATACAATCAGCAATATCATCAGAACAGTTACGGCTGCACCAAGTAGCCACTGGTACAGCTTACTTTTACCCTCACTACTTTTAATGCTTTTTACCCCCATGGTACTAATTTCACTCTCTTGATTGAGTATCATTTGGATGTATATCAAAAATTCATAGTTTTCATACTTACGCTGTATTATTATATTTTGCCTTTAAATTTTTATCATAAAGCATTATGGCCGGATGGGCTGAAAATCCATGAATAAATATTGATGCAAATATTACCAAACTGCAGATAGTCCATATTTCGTCGTTGCCGGTTTGTCTTACAGAAAATGTGGCGTAGAAGAGTGTGGAAATACCAATGGGCCCAAACCATCCTGCAAACAGAACATCACCCCAACCCTTAAATGTTCGCAGGGCAGGCTTCAATATAATAAAAGACGGCAGTCTGCGAAATAGTAGTATCATTATTACCAGAAGAAGCCCTGTTATTCCCAAATCCAGCCAATTACTCCAAGGCAGGGCCAGGCCGAGCAAGGTGAAGATAGGTAATGTAAAAAACTGACTTACAGCTTCCTGAACACCTTCTTCTTCATACCGGTCTTTCCCACCTACAACATATCCAAAAGTCAGCCCACAAATGAATACGGCAAAAATATCATTTAGCCCCATCAAACTGGCTGCGCCAACGGTAACCAATGATAATGATATCGAATAGGATAAAAACGAAGTGTTTTCGATGATTTCGTTGTTTTCAGCCCAATGCAGAATCCGGCCAGCTAAATGTCCTGTTATTAACCCGAAGATCAATCCGCCGGCAGTTTCCCAAATCAAGGTCTGGGTTAACCAACTTCCTGCAGCCTGATTGACCGGCAACGCAAGCAGCAATACAGGCAGCATAACCAGGGGAAAGATCATCCCATCGTTTAATCCTGACTCTGCGGATATGGTGAAGCGAATATCATCACGTAATTTTGATTTTGCTGTAACACTGGTCACAATGGAAGATGCTACTACCGGATCGGTCGGGGTGAGGATGGCACCCATTAGAAAAGCTGTAAATAAAGAAACGCCCAGAAAAAAATAAACAATCAAGCTGCTTGTGATCCACATCACCGGCATGATCAACCCAATCAAAACAGCCATCGAACGCCAGTTATGAAAAACGTAGTTCTCCGGGACCCTAAGTGCTACAGCCATTAATGATATGGCCAGTGTTAAACGGGCGGCTTCCTCAAGGATGGATAATGGATCACCCCAATCAGCGGAGTTTAGCAAATCTAAACCTGACGGACCGATTAATATACCGAGCAGCAAAGCAATGAGTGGTTCTGAAAACCAGGTGCGATTTTTAATGTAACCGGATAAAGCACCCAGAATCAGAACAATACCACCAATAATTAGCAGAATTATGTTGAGATCTTCCAATAGGCATTCCTAACCATCACCCCGCGACAATTGTTCCGCCATTCGGATGCAAAACCTGCCCGGAAATGTAAGATGCTTCATCTGAAGCCAGGAATACATAACAGGGCGCAACTTCATCCGGTTGGCCTGCCCGGCCCATGGGGGTATTTTTGCCAAACTTTTCTACGGCCTCCGGCGGGAATGTTGCAGGGATTAAAGGAGTCCATATAGGTCCGGGGGCCACTGCATTGACCCTGATACCTTTTTTGACCAGAGACTGCGAGAGCGCACGGGTAAACGAAAGAACAGCTCCTTTTGTCGCTGAGTAATCAAGTAAAACCGGGTTGCCTTCATAAGCTGTAACGGATGTTGTGTTGATGATACTCCCGCCTTCTTTCATATGGGGAAGGGCTGCCTTTGTGAGAAAGAAATAAGAAAATACATTCGTACGGAATGTTTCTTCAAGTTGTTCTTCGGAAATCTCCTCTATAGATGTTTTGAAGTAATGTTCGGCAGCATTGTTAATCAGAATATCGATTTTGCCAAACTCTTTCACCGTCTTTTCAACTAATTCGCGGCACATTGGTTCCTGCCCTATATCACCAGGAAAAAGATGACAGCTCCTTTTATTTTCTCTTACCATCTCCCGCGTCTCATCGGCGTCTTCATGTTCATTCAGGTAAGATATAGCCACATCGGCACCTTCTTTGGCGAATGCTATAGCTATAGCCCTGCCAATGCCACTGTCTCCACCGGTAATTAGTGCAACTTTGTTTAAGAGTTTATCACTCCCTCTGTAAGTTTTTTTCTCTGAGACCGGTTTGGGTTCCATGTCTTTTTCCAAACCGGGTTTCCTCTCCTGATGTTGAGGAGGTTTTTCCATAATCAATTCTCCTGAAAGATATAGTTTAGGTTAATGATCTGGTAAAACAGATTCCGTAACGACCAAGTTTCAAATACTGTTTTATTTATGAATTATTAACAAATAACGTGACTTTTCCTGGCTTATGGAAACTATAAATTAGAATTAATATAAGTCATTAAAAAACATTAAGATGATAGCTTTTTTATGCAGGTATTTGTTATTTTGTATTTAATGAAATTATAGATTAAGTAGAATAGGTTTCTCTAATAAAAACAGAGGTAAAAAGTAATGGCTGATTTAAAGATGAAAGGAAACTGGAACGAGATAAAGGGTAGATTAAAAAAACAGTATGCTAATCTAACCGAAGATGATCTTCAGTATACGGAAGGTAAAACCGATGAGCTTATTGGTCGTCTACAGAAGAAAACCGGGAAATCAAGAGAAGAAGTTGAGAAGATGATATCCGGAGAAGGTTAAATTTGCTTAAAAAAGTATATGTATAGATCGTGCATATAAGAAGTTAAAAAACAATGCGTTCTAATTGTATACATTTAATGTATTAATTAAAATAAAATAACAACAAAATAGGATATAATTATGGCTAAGATGGAATCCATGAATGATTTATTTCTGCATGAACTTAAGGATATATACCATGCAGAACAGCAATTAGTAGATGCTTTACCAAAGATAAGTGAGAAGATATCTTCATCGGAATTTAAATCAGCTGCGGAAATGCATCTGGAGCAAACGAAAGATCATGTTAAAAGGATAGAAAGGGTATTTGACCAGCTTGGAGAATCTCCTGTGGCTGAGCAATGTCAGGCTATGCAGGGTTTACTGGACGAGGCACGAGAAATTATAAGTCAGGATACAAGTTCAGAGGTTCTTGATGCAGCATTAATAGCTGCCCAACAAAAAGTTGAACATTATGAGATTGCTTCATACGGGACGTTGATTACCTGGGCAGAAGAATTAAATAATAAAGAAGTAGCAGATATACTTAAGGAAAGCTTGAAAGAAGAGAAACAGGCTGATGATAAATTAACCCAAATAGCCGTGCAAAGTGCCAATGAACGAGCTATAAAATAGCCCGGACCTTTTTTAAAAAACTTTAACTCAAGAAATTATGGAAAAATCTGTAGTCAAAGCAACTCTAAACAGGCTGATTGAAACTTGTAAAGATGGTCAGGAGGGGTTTCGAACGGCTTCTGAAGATATTGAAGATACCAGCTTGAAAACCCTGTTCAGTTCATTCGCTCAGCAACGAGCCGAGTTCGCAGGCGAGCTTCAGGATGCCCTTGTTAATATAGGCGAGGCGAAGCCTGAAGACAAGAGCAGCTATACGGGAGCTTTGCATCGCAGCTGGATCAATCTTAAACAGGCACTGGCCAGCAGGGAACGACAATCTATACTTAAGGAATGTGAACGGGGTGAAAATGCGGCAGTAAATGAGTATGAAAACGCATTGGACGAAGATTTGCCGGCCCCGGTTAAAGTAGTTGTCGAGAGTCAGCATCGAGAAGTAAAAGTAGCACGAGACCGTATAAAAGAGCTCAGAGAAATCGCAGAAGCTGCTGAATAAGAAACATGAGCAGAAACTTTAAGAACTTCGGCTACCGGAGTTTTTAAAGTTTCATTTTATTAAAAAAAAAAGAACAAGAGGAGTACGTTATGGCAGAAGGTAATATCAGAAACAGAGAAGTTGAGCCGGCAGGAAGGCGATCAATCTTCATAAGTAAAGTTTCCTGGGGAGCAATATTTGCCGGTGCCTTGGTGGCTATTGTTGTGCAGATGGTACTGAGTATGCTTGGATTAGCTATAGGGGCATTCGCTGTTGATCCGACTGCCGGGATGGAAGGTTTGGGTATTGGTGCTGCCATATGGTGGATAGTCACAGCATTAATATCTTTATTTACCGGAGCGTGGGTTGCTGGACGCATGGCTTCCATTAGCAATTCCTTCGAAGGAATGATGCATGGCATCATTGTTTGGTGTGTTGCAACATTTGTGGGCTTTATGTTGATTACCACAACGATAGGACAGATTATGTCCGGAGCGTTTGGAATTGTAGGACAGTCGATTTCGCTTGCCGGTGAGGTTGCGGGGCCACAAGTCGCTGAAATGATTGGTGGCGGTCAACAAGGTCAGCAACAGCAGCAGCAAGGGCAGCAACAAGGAGAAGAGCAGGCTTTGGAAGATATAATGGCTGAGATGAGGCAACTTGTCCAGGAAGATGACCAGGGGCAGGCCCAGGCACAACAACAGCAGCAAGATGGTGGGCCATTGGCTCAGCAACAGCAACAACAGCAAGGAAGCCAGGCAGAGGCCCAGGAACTAGAGCAAGCGGTTAGTGAATTGTTGCAAGAGGGAGAAATTAGCCCTCAGCAAAGGCAGCAGGTAGTCAGTATGCTGCAAGATAATACCCAAATGGACCAGCAGCAGGCTGAGCAAACCGTAGATAACTGGATAAGCACTTACGAAGAAGCTACCAGTAACGGCAGTGGGGGAACTGGTATTGATACAGAAGAGCTACAGGCGGAAGCTGCGGAAATAGGTGACGAAGTTGCCGATGTTCTGGCAACAGCTGCCTTTTGGTCATTTATCGCATTGGTATTGGGCGCTATTGTTGCAGGCGTTGGCGGAAGTGTTGCCGCACCAACTGAAGAAGAACGCAGAGAAAGAGAACGTGATGTAATAGACAGAAGGTCTGATATCGAAAGCAGCAGAGAACGTGACACAGAAAGAGCGGGAGGTACAACTTCTTTTGAACGCGACCCTAACGACCCGAGCTATCGTGGCACATCAGAGCGTCGTGCCCAGGAGCCAGGAAGAACAACACCTGCGAGAAACGAACCTCGTATGCCCGGAGATCCAAATCCGGACGACTCAAGAGGTAAAAAAGGAAGAAACATTTAGTCACTATAAATAGGATATATAACCATGAGAATCATACCAACACGCACTCACGGAATCATCGACTACATTTTTGGAGTGGTCCTGATCCTGGCACCATGGGTACTCGATTTTGCCGCAGGTGGCGCTGAAACCTGGGTACCGGTTATCATAGGTGCCGTTGTTATTTTGTCCAGTATGTTCACGGATTATGAGATGGGAGTATCGCGGCAGATAAGCATGGATACTCATCTCACCCTGGATGCTATTATTGGTATTGTTTTAGCAATTTCTCCATGGTTGTTTGGCTTCGCGGCCATGATCTGGGTTCCTCACCTTGTGCTGGGAGCAGCGGCGTTTTTGGTTTCATTAATGACCGAAAAAGTTTCGTCTCCGGAACGCAGACCGAGAACAGCTTAGATGGTGAGCAGTTAACTTTAAAAAAAAGCATAAAAGGTGGATGAGAAATGTCTCGTCCACCTTTTTCTGCTTCAAATGGTAGCCAATAATACCTTTGTGTATTCCCGGTTACCGGGTGCAATTTCGGCAAGCGAGGACGCTTGCCGAAGCGGGGGGTTGACGCTTGGACGATGCCGAAGCGGGTGGATGGCAAGATGGAGCAGATGGATGGCAGATAAATGCTCCGTGAAGCGTCTGCGCTTCACGAATTTGCACCCGGGAACCCGATTCACCTAACACATCCTGTGGTTACCAACGGCCGCCGCCGATTCCATATATTTATTCCTAAAAAATATGCCTTACAATAAAGACATCTTTAGCACCCCTTATTATAAAGAGCCCGGACCTGTACTCGATAAGGAGAGCCCCTTTGAATCCATGATGAAGCGATTTCGGTTCGCCGCCGATCTGCTAAACCTCGATGAAGGGATGTTCCAGTATTTATCCAGCCCTGTTCAACAAGTCACCGTATCAATACCCATCGTGATGGATAGTGGTGACATCAAGGTGTTTGAAGGCTACAGAGTCATTCACGATAACGTCCTTGGTCCCTCCAAAGGCGGAATTCGTTATTCCCCGGATGTGTCTATTGAGGAAGTAAAAGCTCTTGCAGCATGGATGACCTGGAAATGCGCTGTCGTTAACGTACCCTTTGGAGGTGCAAAGGGTGCTGTAAAGTGCGATCCCCGTACACTTTCAAATCGTGAACTTGAACACATTACCCGGCGATACACCGCAAACATGCTGGATATTTTTGGTCCTGATCGTGATATCCCTGCTCCTGATATGAACACCAATGAACAGATCATGGGCTGGATTATGGATACCTACAGCATGCATTCCCGTAAATCTGAAACAGCCGTGGTAACCGGAAAACCCCTATTGCTTGGGGGATCGTATGGCAGGAAAGAAGCAACCGGCCGTGGCGTGATTACCGTGGTAATGGCAGCCTTAAATAAAATGGGAATCATGCCCGGTAAAAGTTCAGTAGCTGTACAAGGATTCGGTAACGTTGGTTATGTTTCTGCCAGACTTATGTATGAGCAAGGCGCTAAAATTATAGCTATCAGTGATGTGAGCGGTGCTTACTTCAATGATGAGGGTATTGATATTCCTCAGGCCCAGGCTTACGCGCAATTGAACAAAGGCTCATTGAAGGGGTTTGCCGGAGGGGAAGTAATAACCAATAAAGAACTGCTCGAGTTGGATTGCGATGTTTTAATTCCTGCCGCTAAAGAGGACCAGATTAATGGTCACAATGCGCCAAAAATAAGCGCGAGAATAATTGCGGAAGGAGCTAATGGTCCCGTTACAGCTAATGCGGATACTATTCTTGAAGAAAAGGGTATTCTTGTTATCCCTGATATCCTTGCGAATGCCGGAGGGGTAACGGTTTCCTATTTTGAATGGGTCCAGGACCGCCAGGGGTACTTTTGGACAGAAGAACGTGTTAACAGGAGATTAAACCGTATGATGCGAGATGCATTCCAGATGATTTATAAGGTAAAAGAGAAATATAATATTACGTTAAGGCAGGCAGCGTATGTATATGCAATCGATAAAGTAGCAGAAACACTTTGGTTGCGAGGTATTTATGCATAAATTAGCTAAGTGTTAAATCATGGCAAGAGTATGCTGAAGCTTATATCAGCATAATTAAATTCAGGCAGTAACTTATGCATCAACTCCCCTCCCTGATTATTCCTTCTGATTTGGAAAACCTGGAAGACGTTCAAAATTTCTCAGAAAAAATTAAAGAATGGGCCAATCTTGAAGAGAATAATGCAACCGCAGTTAGCCTGGCCCTGAGTGAGGCTGTAACCAATGCTATCATACATGGTAATAAAGAGAATGTCAAAAAGAAAGTGAACATACAGGCAAAGCTTAGCAACAATGTACTCCACATTCTAATAGAAGATGAAGGAGAAGGGTTTACCCCATCGCGGTTACCGAACCCTTTAGCCGAAGAAAACGTACTCAAAATTAGCGGCCGCGGAGTTTATCTCATGAACCAATTTTGTGATAAAGTCAAATATTCAGACAAAGGAAATTTGCTTACCCTCACATTTAATTTAGATGTGGCACCTAAAAATTCGCAGTAAAGCTTTCGTTTTATATATCCTGCTAACAGGATGTTAATTTGCTGCCATTACATCACTTTGGCATTAAATGCTTGTATAAAAATAAAATACTTATTGGCGAAATAAAACCCTCATTTTTTTGCAAAGCCCATGAAATCTTGGTTAAAACTTTTTAATTAACGTTCTTTAATCTATATTGGGGTATCGTTAATTCTATCTTATACAAGGTTCTTATAATTTATTGGATAAAATGTTTTACTCCAATTATCCAAAAAAAGGAAGATCTCAGCAAACATGTTAAGAGCACCTGACTTAAGTCTGACAATAACCTTTAAAGGATGAAAGCTTGTTGAAATGAAGTGTTTATGTAAAACACTGGAAGAGCTGAGTTGATAGAATTCATTAATATTCTAAGTACTAAATCCTGTTATCAAAGCAGGCAATTGAGATAAAAATGGATAAAACAACAGCGTTGGACCAAACGGGGCTTAAACCTAAAATTCTTCTGGTAGAAGATAACGATGAAAATAAGGATGTGACTAAACTCATCCTGAAAGATCATTTTATGGTCTCATCAGCCTCAGATGGACACACGGCTATAACAAAAGCCACAAACGAAAAATACTCAGCCGTATTGATGGATATTAAACTGGGACGTGGTATGGATGGTACCGAGGTCAAAAAACAGCTTCGTTTATTACCATGTTACCATGACGTACCCATTATTGCCATTACCGCCTATGCTCTGCGTGGTGACCGTGATAAGTACCTTCAGCAGGGATTTGATAGTTATCTTGCAAAGCCATTTTCCAGAGAAGATCTGGTGAATGTGGTTTTCGATGCGATATCCATGAAACATGTTGAGGAATAAACCTTAATGATCAAGTGGTTTGCTTAAAAATTACCCATATTGAAAACTGAAATGTATGCCTTATGATGAAATTCTCCCTGTTCTATTAGGATACTTCAAACAAAAGATTGCGTAATAATGCACAATCGGCTGAGTATTATGAGATCCAAACCACATCCAAGATAAATTCTGTAATGAATACCATCAACCTCTTCATTAACATGATTATCATGGTGGTACTGGTTGGAATAACGGTGGTCTCCCCTAAGAAAACCAGCGATTATCAGGCTAAAAAACGATGTTAATTGGAATATAATGGGCTTGTTGAGGGGAAAATTATTAGATTTACCTTGCTTTAATGTACTTAAATGCTAAATTGGGAATGTTTTTGTTATAATTATCCCTTAGATAGTTGTTAGTCGGAAAGCTAACATTGTAATCAAGTATATAAAAATCGATGATACTCAATGGTAATGTACTTATCCTGAACCAGGATTATCAACCTTTAAGCGTATGCAACGTTAAGAAATCCCTTTTGCTCTTATTTATGGATAAGGCTGAGATGCTTCACGATCATCCCAAAAGGAAAATCCGGACTGTATCCAGCGAGTTTGATTACCCTACCGTTATCAGGCTCAGGTATTACGCCCGAATTCCCTTTAAGAACATTGTATTATCGCGAAAGAATATCTTGAAACGGGATAGTTTTCGTTGCCAATATTGTGGTATCAGTGATAACTTAACTGTTGATCACGTGATCCCTAAAAGCCGTGGAGGCAAGGATACCTGGGAAAATCTGGCAAGCGCGTGTACAACGTGTAACCATAAAAAAGGCAGCCGTACACCCCGCGAAGCAGCTATGAAGCTCAAACGGAAGCCTTACCGCCCCAATCATATCATTTTTCTGCGTGACTTTTATGGCAGAGTTGAGGAAGATTGGAAAGCATATCTTTACATGCTATAAGTTATAAAACTGCGTAAGTTCCCACATCTAAAAATTAATCTTGTCTGCACCATAAGGTGCTATGATTGATTTTATAACCAACAATCTGTAAAAATATCTCGAGTTGAAATCTTTGGTCATGAAATTCGGCGGCTCTTCGATAGCCTCGCCGGAGCGAATAAAAACTGTTATCAGCATCATTGAGGAAACATCAAAAGAACATCATTGCCGTGCGGTTGTGGTCTCGGCGTTTCAGGATGTTACCGACCAGCTTATCACTATGGCCCGGCAAGCCGAGAGTGGGGATGAGAACTATTCAGCACTGCTTCAGGAAATAGAGAAGCGTCATTTGGACGCTATTCGTAAATTGGTCCCTGCGAGTGGACAAAGTCCGGTTATAGCATCTGTAAAACTGATGCTCAATGATCTGGAGGATGTCCTTCAGGGAATTTATCTCGTAAAAGAGCTTACGCCGCGCACCCTGGATTTCATGTTAAGTTTTGGAGAACGTCTTTCCGCGTTAATCATCAGTTATGCACTCAACGAAAGCAAAGTAAAAAACGAATTTCTGGATACTCGTTCATTAATAAAGACGGATGATGGATTCGGCGCTGCCGAAGTATTTATGGATACGACCCTAAATAATATAAATGAACACTTTTCTGCTCATTTTCCCATTCAGCTAACGACCGGGTTTATTGCATCAACATTGAACAATGAAACCAGTACGCTGGGCCGTGGAGGATCAGACTATACAGCATCGCTTTTAGGGGCAGCCCTCGATGTGGATGTGATCCAGATTTGGACAGATGTTGACGGGGTGATGACGGCTGATCCCCGTATGGTTAAAAAAGCATTTTCAATGGAAGAGATTTCCTATGAGGAAGCGATGGAAATGTCTCATTTCGGTGCAAAGGTGATCCATCCGCCGACCATCCAGCCGGCCATGAGCAAAGGTATTCCCATTCATATCAGGAATACCTTTAATCCCGACTTCAAAGGGACAAAGATCAGCAAGACCGGTGGTGATCATAAATTCGCTATAAAAGGTTTATCGTCTATTGATAATGTCTCACTTCTTAACATCCAGGGAAGCGGGCTTGTTGGCCTTGAAGTCGTGGCGCAGCGAATCTTCGGAGCATTGGCACAAGGGAGCATTAATGTGATCCTTATCACCCAGGCCTCATCAGAATATTCATTGAGTATCGCTGTATTTCCGGAATATGCTAATAAAGCCAAAAAGCTTATTGATCACGAGCTTGAATACGAAATACAAAAAAATCGCATTAAGCCGGTACTCGTTGAAAACGATTTATGCATTCTCGCCATCGTGGGCGGAAACATGCGTCGGACACCTGGAATAGCAGGAAAAGTATTTCAGGCACTGGGCAAAAATGGAGTCAATATTTCAGCCATAGCGCAGGGTTCATCCGAATTAAATATATCCGTTGTGCTCTCATCCAGAGATGAGAAGAAAGCGTTGATGTCTATTCATGATGCTTTCTTCCTTTCCGGGCGGAAAACCCTGAACCTGTTCCTGGCAGGGACCGGGCTGATCGGGAGCTCACTTTTGAACCAAATCGAAAGGCAGCATTCTCATCTGAGCAATGAACTTATGATCGACTTGAGGGTGATTGGCCTTGCAAACAGTAAAAAAATGCTGTTTGATATGAACGGCATGGAGCTATCAAATTGGAAAGAGAAAATTGGTAACTCTGCCGAAAAGGCCGGTATAGAGAATTTTACAGGAACCATTAAAGAAATGAACCTGGCCAACAGCATTTTTGTAGATTGTTCTTCAAGTGAAGAAGTGGCGGCCAGTTATGATAACTTGCTCAAAAACAGTATTTCGGTTGTAACCCCTAATAAAAAGGCTAATTCCGGAGCGTACAATAAGTTCCTTAGCCTCAAGCAGTCGGCCGTAAAAAATAATGTGCGGTTTCATTATGAAACCAATGTCGGTGCCGGTTTGCCCGTTATTCGCACCATTCAGGATTTTGTGAGCAGTGGAGATGAGATTCTTAACATTGAAGGCGTACTATCCGGTACGCTGAGCTACCTGTTTAATTCGTTTACCGGTGAGATTCCTTTCAGTCAACTTGTATCGGAAGCAAAGAGCAAAGGTTATACCGAGCCTGATCCTCGTGAGGACCTGAACGGGATGGATGTAGCCAGAAAGCTTCTTATCCTTTCAAGAGAAGCCGGGTTTCCTCTGGAGCTCAAGGATATCAAAATAGAAAACCTATTACCAGCAAGGTTCTACGAAGCGGAAACGGTTGATCAATTTTTTGAGATGCTCCCTGAACACGATTCCTGGTTTGAAGAGAAACGAAAAAAAGCCGAAGAAAAAGGTCATGTTTTGCGTTATCTTGCTCAACTCGAAAATGGAACAGCTCGAACAGCTTTAATGGAAGTTGCTCAGGACCATCCATGCTATGCATTAAAAAGTACAGATAACCTGGTAATGGTCGGCAGCCGTTGTTATAACGAAAGGCCGCTTGTCGTCATAGGGCCCGGTGCCGGCCCCGAAGTAACTTCAAGCGGGGTTCTGGCGGATATCATCCGCATAGCGAATTGAGATGGGAGAAATCGAATGAGGAATCCTGGAAATACGAAAACAAAATCCCCTCTTGAGAGGGAACTGTGGCTGTGTCAAAAGACGGCTGCGGCAAGCGTCCACTCGTGCCGTATGAGTTCATTCCTCGCTAAGCGTGGACGCTTAGCGGAGCAGTTATGGAGCCGAGGGGTGTGTAAATATTTCCAGAAGATATAAACTAAGATGAAAAAACATATCCCTTATAAAAAACATCTGAAAGAGAAAGCGCATTATTTGCGCAATAATTCTACTCTTTCGGAAGTATTGCTCTGGAAATATCTTAAGGGCAAGAAAATGCTTGGTTATGATTTTCATCGCCAAAGTTATTGAGCCAATACATTGTTGACTTCTTTTGCCCCGAACTGATGTTAGCTATAGAGATTGACGGAGACAGCCACAGGATGAAAGAGCAAAGGGACTTGATCAGGCAAAATCAATTGGAACGACTTGGTGTTCATTTTATAAGATTTGAGAATAAAGAAGTGAAGCAGGATATGAATCACGTATTAGAAACAATTGAGCAATGGGTAAAGGGGAATCAGGATTCAAATGATTGATCGTGGCCCGTCACACACCCCTCGGTTTTGTGAAGGCTTCGCTTCACAAAACCATTCCCCTCTCAAGAGGGGATTTCGTTTTATTTTCGGAGATTTGAGATTGAAAAGAACTAAAAACTAAAAACTAGAAACTAAAAACTAACCGTGAACAAAACCATATTTGCCCCTGCTACCGTAGCCAATGTTGCCTGTGGATTTGATTCTCTCGGCTTTGCTCTTCATGAACCCGGAGATGAAGTTATTGTTAAACTAAGTGATCAACCCGGCGTCAACATCACCAAAATAACAGGTGATGAAGGAAAGCTCCCGCTTGACGCGCAATCAAATACGGCAGGGGTATCGGTAATGGCCATGATGGACTCTTTGAACATTGAACAGGGAATTGATATTGAAATCCATAAGCAAATGCCGTTGGGCAGTGGCCTGGGATCCAGTGCGGCAAGTTCCGTTGCGGCTGTGGTCGGGGCCAACGAACTATTGGGAAAACCTTTGAAAAAAAAAGAGCTTCTGCCGTTTGCGATTCTTGCTGAGAAAAAGGCCTGTGGTTCGGCTCATGCCGATAATGTAGCCCCGGCCCTTCTTGGAGGGTTTATCTTGATACGTTCGTATAATCCTCTGGATGTGGTCTCTATACCGTTTCCGGACCAGCTTTACGCCACAGTCTTGCACCCGCGCATTGAGCTTCGTACGGAGGATGTCCGCAAAATTATGCGCCGGGAGATTAAGTTGCAAAGTGCCATTGTGCAATGGAGTAACCTGGCCGGTCTCATTGCAGGATTGATGAAATCCGATTATGAGCTCATCAGCCGTTCACTCAATGATATCATTTTTGAACCGGTGCGTTCACTGCTTATACCCGGATTTGATAATGTAAAGAAAGCTGCGATGTCGGCTGGTGCATTAGGATGCAGCATATCCGGCTCCGGTCCCTCAGTCTTTGCCCTCTCCGCTTCACAAGAAGATGCCCGGCAAGTGGGCATTGCCATGCAAGACGCCTTGAATAAAGTTGAACTTACGAGTGATCTTTACATTTCTGCGATCAACAGCAGGGGAGCTGTAGTGAAAAATGAAGAGGAGAATAAAAAGCATTTATAAAATGTCGGAAGAATGCAAGACGGAACAGGAACTTTACCACAGCGAGAAATTAAGCTGGAGTGTGAAAAGCTTTTATATTTATATCCAATATTTTCATAAACTACCTGTCATTGCGAAACGAATTTATGAGCATAGCGAATAAATACGTTGAAGCAATCTGTTCGAACTTCCCCTGCCCCCGTCAACGAAACCACAAGAGACGGTGAGCGTTGATGGCGGTTAAGAGAAGATTCATGCAGATTGCTTCGTCGCGATGAAGCTTTATCTTACCATACGTACCCTGAATGATGCTCCTCGCAATGACAAGGTTGCAGGGGCATAAGTTTTTAACAATCCATTAAACCAAATGCAACTTTACAGCACCAATCATAAATCCTCCCCCGTAGACTTCCGTAAAGCTGTGCTTAGCGGCCTGGCTGGCGACGGCGGCCTGTTTATGCCAAAAGAACTGCCCGTCATGGACCACGGCTTCTGGGATGCCTTGTACAGTAAGAGCTTGTCAGAAATCGCCTTTGAAGTGTTCAGTGAACTGTTAAGCAGCGAGTTTACACCCGCCGAGACTTGCAAAATAGTCGATGATGTTTTCACTTTTGATGCTCCGCTGGGGACGCTTGAGAATGGCCTGCACGTTCTTGAGCTGTTTCACGGACCGACTCTGGCCTTTAAAGATTTTGGCGCGCGAACGATGGCTGCGATTATGGCATCTTATGCCGGTGAGGCTGATAAGGAGATCAGTATTTTGGCCGCTACATCGGGTGATACCGGTGCTGCCGTGGCCCGGGGTTTTGCCGGGGTTCCCGGAGTACGTGTCTATGTCCTCTATCCCAAAGGCAAAGTCAGCAAGCTTCAGGAGAAACAATTCACTACACTGGGCGGAAATATTACTGCCCTGGAGGTTGACGGTAACTTCGACGATTGCCAGCGAATGGTGAAATCCGCATTTGCCGATAAAGAACTGAACAAAAAGCTGAACCTGACTACAGCCAATTCAATCAACATTGCAAGGCTGCTTCCGCAAATGATCTATTACATGTATGCCGTGGCACAGCTTGATGAAAAGCATAAGCCGGTCGTTTTCTCCGTACCAAGTGGAAACTTTGGCAATTTAACAGCAGGGTTGATGGCCCGTAAATTGGGGCTTCCCGTAAAACGCTTTATCGCGGCGACCAATCAAAACAATGTGGTCCCTAAATATCTTTCAGGCGGAGATTATGAAGCCGCTCCTTCGATAGAAAGTATTTCCAATGCTATGGACGTGGGTAATCCTAGTAACTTTTCCCGCATGGTGGAACTATTTAAAGGGAACAAGAGTTTGCTGCAGTCATGTGTTTTCGGCGCTTATTTTTCGGATGAAGAAACCGGTAATGCGATTCGTGAAGTTTATCAGAAGTATGATTATACGTTTGATCCACACGGTGCTGTTGGCTATGCAGGATTAAAAGAATATTGCAAACTGGAGGATGATAAAGTGGATGGCATTGTTTTAGCCACCGCTCACCCGGCCAAGTTCCCGGAAACCGTTGAGCAAATTATCGGCAGCGAAATCCCTGTACCGGAGCAGTTGGCAGAATTGGCCCAAAAGAAAAAGCAAGCTATACCGTTAGGAAATAATTACGAAGACCTCCGGGCGTATTTGGATTAGGGCTGGTAGGTTGTTGATTGGAATAACATGCTCCGTCAAGCGTCCACGCTTGACGAAGGAACAACGCCCTGGATGTTTGTAAAAAGCAGGGTGGCCCAAGGAGGGAAAAGGCTATCCTAAAGTTTACCGTATAGCCAGTAATATCTTTGTATGCTTCGAGTTACCGGGTGCAAGTCCGTCAAGCGTGGACGCTTGACGGAGCATGGTTTTAGCATTTTAGCGAGGGGCGCTTATATTTACGTGGTGTTCTTCGTGATTAAATTATTTGTATTTTAAACATTATGAGTAAAAAAGGAAAAGTTTTAGTAGCCATGAGCGGCGGTGTTGATTCATCCGTAGCTGCCGTTATGCTCAAAGAGCAAGGTTACGAGGTAATTGGCATCACCATGAAAACCTGGGATTACTCCAGCAGTGGCGGGAAGTCCAACAAAGAAACCGGGTGCTGCACTATTGAGTCGATGAGCGATGCCCGTCAGGTAGCTTATAAATATGGTTTCAACCATTTTATCATTGATATTCGCGATGAGTTTGGTGACTGGGTCATAGATCGTTTTGTGGAGGAATACCTTGCCGGACGCACACCGAACCCCTGTGTGTTGTGCAATACGCATATCAAGTGGGCCGCTATGCTGAAAAGGGCTGATAACCTGGGCTGTGATTTCATTGCTACCGGCCACTACGCCAACCTCCGTGAAGAAAACGGCCGCCAGGTTATCTCCCGGGGGAAAGACCGCAATAAAGACCAGTCATACGCGCTTTGGGGAGTGGACCAAAAGCACCTCAAAAGAACTATTTTCCCTTTGGGGAAATATGAGAAATCCGAGATCAGGCAGTTCGCTAAAGACTTCGGCCTGCTGAATGTGGCTAATAAAAAAGACTCCTACGAAATCTGTTTCGTACCGGATAATGACTACCGTCGCTTTCTAAGAGACCGTGTGGAAGGACTTGAAGAAAAAGTTGACGGAGGCATGTTCATCGACAAAGAAGGCAACATCGTTGGTAAGCATAAAGGTTATCCCTTCTATACCATCGGCCAGCGCCGCGGACTCCACTTGCCTATGGGCAAACCTGTTTACGTGACAGACATCAACCCGGAAACCAATGTCATCACCATTGGGGAAGAGGAAGACCTGGAAAACAGCCGCTGCTCGGCTAAAAACATAACTTACGGCAAATACGCCGAATTGCCCGAAGAAGAAATGCCCGTTCTTGGGGCTATCCGGTACAATGATGAAGGCATGCCGGGATTCGTAACCAAGACCGACGATGACGAACTCTCCATTCGTTTTCCCGAAGGCAGGAACGCCATTGCACCCGGGCAGGCACTCGTTTGCTATGAGGGTGATGATGTCGTAGCCGGCGGTTGGATCCATAAGGTTGTTATGGAACAATAACGATAAGAAATAAACGCTTGGGGCTGTATCAAAAGGCATCGCTTTAATTTTATCACCTAAATAAATAAGCCAGAGTGAAAAAAGCTTTTATATTTATACTCAATAATATCATAACTCCCTGTCATTGCGAAACCTTGTTATGAGCGCCGGCGAATAACAAGGTTGAAGCAATCTGCCCGAAGCCTCTCGCTGAGGTGATCAACGCCCAGATGCCCTGTTCGATTTGTGCCGTGGACGATTCGGGTAGGTAGTACAGATTAATGGCATCCCCTCTTGAGAGGGGTACGGGTTTGCCAAAGCAACGCTTTTGGC
>JBBDMV010000040.1:0-33223 GCA_040878115.1 Balneolales bacterium | reverse complement strand
CTGTTTTCCGCACAGGGTAAAGATATCAATGTAAGTTATTGATATTGAGTGAACCAATTTTTTATTTGGGTGCTGCAATACATGATTAGACAGGCTCAAGTCCCCATAGGGACTTCATGTTTATAGAAAAAACACACGCTCACACAAATATCCGTCCCGTTAGGGACGAAATGTCAGGTGGATGGATAAAGAGAAGGATATTAGTATTTTATTGAACCCTTATTCGTTACACGATAAGTAAATGGGATAATAATATCACATGCCCTTATTGAAATAACCTATTATGGCTAATACCTACACACAGGTTTATGTACAATTCATATTTGCCGTTCAAAGCCGCATGTAATGAACCCAAAAAGGCACCATTTAAAGAGAATATTTATGGAAGAATATGTTGCATTATTGGATAAATTTGATGTGTCGTATGATCAGCGTTATATTTTTCAATCGGTGATGTAGCTTCTCTCACCTAACATTTCGTCCCTAACGGGACGGCTAATGTGGTGGTAACCCTGGTTTCTACAAACATCACGTCCCTAACGGGACTTTTTGGTTTGGATTTATAGAATTTGAAAGCTTTTGCCTGTAATATTGGTTAATGCCATTATTTATTCATCAAAATATACCAGAGGATTGATTTTTATGCGATGATAGGTTATATATAAAAATGAATGAACTTATCTATTTTATCACAATTTGATCAAGAACAATGAAGACAAACCATTTAAAAGAAAAAGCCCGGTTCCTTTTGGATACAGCGGGAATAGAGATCAATGGAAACCGGTCATTCGATATACAGGTCCATGACGAAAGGCTTTACAAGCGCGTCTTTTCTCAAGGTGAGTTAGGCTTGGGGGAAGCTTATATGGACGGTTGGTGGGATGTGGAAAATGTAAATGAGTTTTTCTACCGGGTTATAACCGCCAAATTGCAACATGCCATTAAAAAAGACTGGGGTAGTTTATTTGAATTATTTCGTGCCCAAGTCTTTAACCTTCAAAAAATATCAAGGGCCTTTGAAATCGGCCAGACTCATTATGATATAGGCAATGACCTTTACATGGCTATGCTTGACAAAAGAATGACTTACACATGCGCTTTCTGGGAAGATGCCGATAATCTGGATGAGGCCCAGGAGGCTAAACTCGACATGGTATGCCGTAAATTGGAGTTGAAGCCGGGCCAGCGCGTCCTGGATATCGGGTGTGGTTTTGGGAGTTTTGCTATTTACGCGGCAGAAAAATATGGAGTAAGCGTGGTCGGTGTAACGGTATCAAAAGAACAAATTGACCTTGGAAATAAAATGAAAAAGGGACTCCCGGTGGATTTACGATACCAGGATTACCGGGGGGTGGATGAAAAGTTTGACCACATCGTTTCTCTGGGAATGTTTGAACATGTGGGTAAAAAAAATTACAGGACGTTTATGCAAGTGGTTGACCGATGCCTCAAAGACCATGGTACCGTATTGATTCATACCATTGGCAGTAATATTTCCCTGCATGGCGCAAGTGCCTGGACGCACCGTTACATCTTTCCAAATTCTATGTTGCCATCCATTCGCCAGATCGGAAGCTCAATGGAAGGGTTATTTACGGTAGAAGATTGGCATAATATCGGGGCCAATTATGAACACACCCTGATGGCCTGGTTTAACAACTTTGATAGCCATTGGGACGGACTTAAAGATCATTACACAGAACGCTTTTACCGGATGTGGAAATTTTATTTGTTATCCAGTGCCGGGAGCTTTCGGGCCCGCCGGATCCAGGTCTGGCAAATCGTACTCAGCAAAACCGGTATACCGGGGGGATATAAAAGAAACAGGTATTATATTAATAACAGCCAAAAAACCACAAGCAACGGCAGAGAAGGTGGGCTTAAACACGAACCTACATAAACAATACCTAAACTACAGAAGAAAGCCGGTATGGACAAAAGAAGCCGTCCCGTTGCGTATTTTAAAGGTCGAGAAATAAAACCAATATGTAATATGCCGATATTTTTCAGGTAAGAAGACTTAAAGGATATGCGTTTTTTATTCAGGTTTGTTAAGGCTACCCATAAGTGGTTACCATTTTCTTTTGCTAAATCAAATATCCTGAGGCAAGCGCTTCGTAGGAGGTTAACAATTTGTTGCAAATATCTTCGAATAAGGCTATCTTACGGAACTTGACGAAAAATCATTTGTAACCTATATATTACCGTGGATACACAAAGTTTTAAAACCTTCTCAGCACGTCCCAAAGATATCAACAAGAAGTGGGTCCTTATTGACGCTGAAGGGCAGCCGCTTGGCCGCCTTAGTAGCGTTGTAGCCAACATCTTGAGGGGTAAAAACAAACCTGAATTTACCCCTCACATGGATACCGGCGATAACGTAGTTATAATCAATGCTGAAAAAGTAGCCCTTTCCGGGAAAAAAATGCAGGACAAAGAGTATTTCCGGCACACGGGGTATCCTGGTGGGGTTAAAACCACCACTCCGGAAGAAATGCTGGAGAAACACCCGACCCGTCTGGTGGAGAAAGCTGTAAAAGGCATGGTGCCAAGAAACAAACTTGGCCGAAAACTACTTACCAACCTCAAAGTCTACGCCGGGCCGGTACATAATCAAACGGCACAGCGACCTGAAAAAATAGAGCTTTAATACATGGCACAATCCAATTTTATTGGGCGAAGGAAGACATCTACCGCCCGTGTTTACATCCAGCCAGGCAAAGGTGAAGTCATCATCAATAAAAAACCGATGACAGACTATTTTACCCTGGCGTCTCATCAGAACATTGTTACTCTCCCTTTCCGCACCACGGAAACAGAAGGCAAGTTCGACATCAAGATTAACGTGAAAGGCGGCGGAACAACCGGCCAGGCCGATGCTGTTCAATTGGGAATAGCCCGCGCTTTGAACTCACTTGACCCGGAATTGCATGACAAGCTGAAATCAAACCACCTGCTTACCCGTGATGACCGAATGGTCGAGCGTAAAAAGTACGGTCAGCCGAAAGCAAGAAAACAATTTCAGTTCTCTAAGCGTTAATTATTCGCTTACTTTTTTATTTCAACCACACATACGCGGTGACCTGAGGCCGAGTGCCTTGTTCCGAAAACTTCGGGGCGGGTTAGCTTCCTGGATTGACCCGTGTAGAGGATTAACTCAAAATACTTACTATTATGGCCCAGGCAGCATCGATTGAAGAACTATTAAAAGCAGGTGCCCACTTCGGACACCTGACCCGCCGTTGGAATCCCAAAATGAAGGAATTTATCTTCATGCACCGCAACGGTATTCACATTCTTGACCTTAATAAGACCCGTGAGCTGCTCCAGGAATCGCTGGATGAGGTGGTAAAGATTTCCCGCAGCGGCAAAAAAGTCCTTTTTGTGGGTACCAAAAAACAGGCCCAGGAAATCATCCGTACCGAGGCTGAGCGTTGTGACATGCCCTACGTGACCGACCGGTGGCTTGGCGGGATGCTTACCAATTTCACTACCATCAAAAAAAGCATCTCCCGAATGGAAGAAATTGATGCCATGGAAAGAGACGGTACTTTCGAGAGCATCACCAAAAAAGAACGTTTGATGCTCACCCGTGAGAAAGAAAAGTTAAATAATGTATTGTCAGGTATTTCAAAGATTTCAAGACTTCCCGGAGCCTTGTTTGTTGTTGATATCGTCAAAGAGAATATTGCCGTAAACGAAGCGCTCAAGCTGAACATCCCGATCATCGCTATGGTAGATTCCAATTGTGATCCTGACGTTCCTGACTACATCGTCCCTTCTAACGATGATGCAGCAAAGGCTATTCAACTTGTTTCTTCCAACATAGCCGATGCTATTATTGAAGGTGCCGCCGAGAGAGAATCCTATCAGGAAGAACAATTCGCTCTTGAATCCATGGAGAAAAAGGAAGAACAAGGCGCTAAAGCAGAACAGGAATTGACTCCTGAAGAGGGCGAGAAACCATCCAGGAAAAGACGTCCACGACGTAAAACACCTTCCAGCCCTGGTTCTTCCGGTCAAAAAGATTCCTGAACCTTATTAAATAAACAAACGAAAAAAGCATAGAACAGATGAGTATTTCAGCATCAGATGTTAAAGAATTACGGGACCGCACCGGTGCCGGCATGATGGATTGCAAAAAAGCACTGAGTGAAGCCAATGGCGATATGGATGCTGCCATTGAGTTTCTTAGGAAAAAAGGCCAAAAAGTCTCTGAGCAGAGAGCTGATCGTGAAGCCAATCAAGGTATCATCGTAAGCAAACTCTCAGAGGACGGGAAAAAAGCCGTTGCTCTGGAACTGAACTGCGAAACAGATTTTGTGGCAAAGAATGAAGCCTTTATTAAGGATGCCAATGATATGGCTGACTTGGTCTACAACAAAGAGATCACCAGCCTGGAAGCCTTAAAAAGCGAAAAGCTTAACGGCACTTTAGTTTCTGATAAATTACAGGATATGGTGGGGAAAATTGGCGAGAAAATAGATGTCAGCCGTATTGAGTTAATCAAATCTGATGGCGAGATCATCGTTTATATGCACCCGGGTAATCAACTTGCCGTACTTGTGGAATTCGGAAGTTCGTTAGGCAACAAAGAACTGGGTAAAGACGTAGCCATGCAAATTGCTGCTATGCATCCGATAGCGATTGACAGAGACGGTGTTGACGATACTATAATCCAAAAAGAACAGGAAATAGCAAAAGAACAGCTTATGAATGAAGGCAAACCTGAGCATATTGCCGAGAAAGCCGCACAAGGAAAAATCAGGCGTTTTTATGAAGAACGAGTATTGCTTGAACAGAAATTTGTAAAGGAAGGCAGCGTGACTGTCAGCGAATATTTAAAAGGCCAAGACGCTCCGGATGTTGTTTCTTTTAAACGCATCCAGCTTGGTGAAAATGACTAAGAATCTTTAAAGGCTGCCTGTATGGTGGCTTTTTTTTTGTCCGGTGTTTTCATAATACCCCAAATAGCCGTAACGATCCCTTTTCGTAAATATAGAAACCTACGCACACCCCTTGAAAACTTACAACAGAGTACTTTTAAAATTAAGCGGTGAATCCCTTTTAGGCATGCAAGGTCACGGCATTGACGCTAAAGTTCTGGAGCAATATGCCGAAGAAATAAAGCAGGCACAGGAAACAGGCGCCGAAATCGCTATCGTAATTGGCGGCGGGAACATCTTTAGGGGCGTTCGTGGCGCTACCCTGGGCATGGACCGTGTACAGGGTGATTATATGGGCATGATGGCCACTATGATTAACAGCATGGCTTTACAAGATGCACTGGAACGAAAAGATGTGCAAACCAGGATCATGTCTGCCATACGCATGGAACAAATTGCAGAACCTTACATCCGCCGAAGGGCCATACGGCATTTGGAAAAGGGCCGTGTAGTGATTTTTGGAGCAGGGACCGGAAATCCTTACTTCACAACAGATACAGCTGCTTCGCTGCGTGCTATAGAAATTGAAGCCGATGTTATTCTTAAAGGTACCCGCGTTGATGGCATCTACGATTCAGACCCGGAGAAAAACCCGGACGCTGTAAAGTTTGATACTATTACCGGTGATGAAATACTCAGAAAGAGGCTGTCCGTAATGGACCTTACCGCTTTTACGCTATGCCGGGATAATGAAACCCCCATCATCATCTTCAATATGGATGAAAAAGGCAATTTGATAAAAGTAATTAAAAAAGAGAAAGTCGGATCTACAGTTGAATGGTAATTTTACTGGTTATCTTGCGCCCTCATATGAACGATGACTGCAGCTAACTATACTAGCATCATCACGATCTTATATATTGGACTATTACGATACTATTTGGTCATGAATTATAACCTTCAACTTGTTGCCCAAGCAATCAGTGCAAACCCGCCTGCAGCTGCTAATATTCCCAATACTACACTACTAAAGACATTATGCAAAGCATAATTCCAGGCACCAGATTCAATTAATTCTATGGTTTGGACCATCCAGCCTGAAAAAGTGGTATAAGCCCCCAGAAACCCTGTGCTCGCTGCAATAGTGAATACTTCGGGAATATCAAATCTCAGGGCCAGAGCAGCAATAATGCCCAGGGCAAAAGATCCCGATATATTTACCACAAATGTTCCCCAGGGAAAGTAACTTTCATTTTGGCTGCGGACGAGTGTATCCATCAAAAAGCGGCATACAGCACCCAACGCCCCTGCCAGTGCTACGGCAAGATATATCATGAAGGTCCTCCCAGTTTTCTAGCCAGCATCATGCCCGTGAATGCTGATGACAAGCCCACCATGATACTCAACATCAGGTACATTAATGCAATCAATGCATTGTCACCGTCGATCAGTTTTACTATGTCTAAACTGAAACTAGAGAAGGTAGTAAACGAGCCCAGTAGACCCGTTCCCAAGAAAGACCTGGCCGGCCATGATGGCTTCCACTTATTACTGACCAGGATCAGGATAAAACCTAATAGGAACGAACCGATCATGTTTTCCGCAAATACCGTATATGGAAATGCGCCGGGTATATCGGGGAAGATTACCAGAAAGCTATAACGCATCAAAGCTCCGAGAGCACCGCCCAAACCTACAAATATAACTTTTTTCAACATATAGGTTGGGGAGTTGCTATGGGATCTGAGGTTTGAAAGCATTTTAAACCTTTGGAAAGTTTAAAACTTTCCAAAGGTTCGAGTTAATAAAGCGGTATATACCTTATTAGTTCAGGCTTAATGGTTCACTTAACATGGAACATAAGAATTAGAGGGCTAAACCGCATCAACATTAATTGCAATCCTAACCTGGGAAGCTTTCACAGGTTTTCGCTTTTCGTAAAGGGCATAGGCCTTGTTGAATAACTTTTCTATTGCCGCGGCCCCGCTTTCAGGTTTGAGCTTGAGATAACATTCCCAGATGAAATTCTTCTGGATTTTCATGACCGCTGAAGGGGCCGGGCCCAAGACCGGGGCGTTGTTACCCGCTTCGCGCATACAATCGGAGAAAACATCAGCTACTCTTCCGATAATCTGTTCATCGGTCGATTTAAACTGAACTTTCAGCAACCTTGAAAAAGGAGGGTAAAGAAGCATCTTCCGGAACTGCATTTCTTGGCGAGCAAATGATTTGTAATCATGTTCGCGGGCCGCTACAATTGCGGGATGTTCTGTTTGTGTTGTTTGGAGATAAACAACGCCAGGTTTGCTTCCACGCCCCGATCGCCCCGCGACCTGACTGAGCATCTGGAACATACGCTCACCAGACCGGTACGAAGGGAAAGCCAGTTCGGTATCCGAATTGATTACTCCTACAACGGTCACATTGGGGAAGTCCAGTCCTTTTGCTACTACCTGGGTCCCGATAAGGATATCAGCTTCCCCCTCTCCGAATTTCTTCAGGATCTGCTCATGCGCGTGTTTTCCTGAAGTGGTATCTTGGTCCATCCTCAACAGCCTGGCTGTGGGAAATAATTCAGCAATTTCTTCTTCAATTTTTTGGGTACCCGAACCTTTTTCTTCAATGGCACCTGAGCTACATTCCCCGCAGGTTTGATATTTGTACTGACTGAAACCACAATAATGACAACGCAAGTGGTCCTGATATTTGTGGTATGTCAATGTGACTGAACAGTGCGGACATTCTGCAATATGACCACAGTCCTGGCAGTGTAGGTAAGATGCAAATCCGCGGCGGTTATACAGCAGGATGACCTGCTCATTTTTTGCAATTGCTTTTTCTATATCCAGGAACAGCGGAACCGCGAGCGAGCCGCGCATAGCGTTGCGGTATTGTTTCATATCCAGCACTTTTACCTCGGGCAATTCAGCGGCTGCGTGGCGACCGGGCAGCTCCAGCATTTTGCATTTACCTTTTGTGGTAAGCCTGAGGCTGACCATACTCGGTGTTGCAGACCCCATAACCACGACCCCTTTATTCTGCCATGCGCGCATTATAGCCACATCACGGGCATGGTAGCGGGGTGCCGGATCTTCTTGCTTGTATGATGGATCGTGTTCCTCATCGATCATTATCAAACCTAAGTTTTCTATGGGTGCGAATACGGCTGACCGTGCCCCTATAGCTATTTTTTTACGTCCATCTCGCAGAGACTTCCAGGCTTCGAAGCGCTCTCTATCGTTAAGCCGGCTGTGCAATACAGCAATGGAATCCCCGAATATCTGATAAAATCGTTTTACCGTCTGGGGCGTAAGAGCGATTTCGCGGACCAAGATTAACGCACCTTTGCCCTGGCCCAATGTTTTTTTTAGGGCATGAATATATATCTCGGTCTTCCCGCTGCCCGTGACCCCGTAAATCAAATGGTTTGCAAATTCGCCTTTTTCAATGGCCTCAGAGATGGGTACAAATATCTTTTTCTGTTGCTCATTGAGCTCTTTTAACTTAGACGGATCATATTCATACGGAGGCTTTACCTCGCTTGCAGGTACCCGGATGGTTTCCAGAAGGCCTTCTTTCTCGATTTTTTTTAAAGTATAATCAGTAAGATGATCTTGCTCCATCAAGACGGAGCGTGGAGCAGGAAGGTCGATCTCCAATATTGTTGATAAGCCTTTTAACCATTTCGGGCTTTTTTCATCCAGGCTGCCATCCAGCAGGTTTCTGGCTTCTGCTGCGGAATCGCCGTGTTTCCATTGCCACAGTGTTTCCATTTTCCGGCTGACCTTCAACTTCGGCTCTTCCCATATCTCCAGCACCTTATTCTTTACCAGCTTCTTTATGGTATTTGATCCCGTTTTCCCCCACCTTTTTTCAGCTTCAGGCAAAGGATAATGCCCATCTTCGCTGCCTAATATAGCCTCGATAATTTCTGCCTCTACTTTTTTAGCTGTATTTACATACTGCCTGTCAACTAACCGGAGATAAGCTTCAGAGATGAAGTTTAGTCCGGCAGGCAGTGCAGCCTGGATGGTCTCGCCCCAGCTTGCATAATAGAACTGATGCACCCATTCGGTGAGCCTGATCATCTCCGGGCCCATTACCGGCTGGTCATCCAGCAGTTGCTTGATGGGTTTCGTTTTGAAATCAGGCCTTGTTGCATGCGTCCTCACAATCATACCGATGGCCATCCGGTTTCGCAGCGGCACCCAGGCCCTCATACCCGGTACGGCTTTATTCTGGTCCTGCCCATTTACCTTGTAAGTAAACACGCGTCGTACAGCTGTAGGGAATGCAATGTCGGCAAACAAGTGGGGAAACAATTATGAGTGACTTATAAGATCCGGATTGCCAAGATACACAGGTTCCCAATCAGTATCGCGGGTTTAGTAGAGATCATGTCAACCATGCATCAATAAATTCCCTTTTTATAGTAGTATTTTCTCGGTATTAACTACTACTGAAATCAACATTGAGCAGCTTTTTAAAAATGATAATACCACTAGGGGGGATTAATCTTTAACCAGCGTTAAATTATCCAGCTGCCTCGATATAAAGTCAATTTCATCTTTGCTTAACTTTACCTCAGATGCTTTCGCGTTCTGAACGGACTGCTCTGCATTTCGCGCGCCTGCAAGGGCAACGGTGATACCAGGCTGCTTTATCGTCCAGCTAAGCACCAGTTGGGATAAGGTGACGCCTTTCTCTTCGGCAAGGGGTTTAATCTTTTCAAGAAAAGCACGGGTCCGTTTCAGGTTCTCATCTTTGTAGAAATAAATATTGGAACGATGATCTCCTTCTGAGAATCGATGTCCCGGTTTCATTTTACCGGTAAGAAGGCCACGCTCAAGCGGGCTGTAGGCCAAAATAGATTTCTTGTTATCGATACAGTAAGGTACAACGTCAGCTTCAATATTTCGCTTCACCATGCTGTAAGGTACCTGGTTGGATACCAGTTCCACATAGTTCTCCGCTTCTTTCATTTGGTCGACGTTATAATTGCACACGCCGGCATGGCGGACTTTCCCTTCTTGAATAAGCTTTGCCACGGTTTCCATAGTCTCTTCGATGGGAGTGGTTAAATCCGGCCAGTGGATCTGGTATAGGTCAATATAATCGGTACCCAGACGGCGCAGGCTATCTTCACACTCTTTTATCACACTCTCTTTACCGGAATATCTGTGCATATCAATGTCATTACCTTGATTATCTACACTTTCAAAAACAAATTTGCCTTTTTTAGTATCCCAACGCATCCCGTATTTCGTTAAGATCTGAACTTTATCACGAGGAATATCTTTGATGGCTTCTCTTACAATTTCCTCACTGGCACCCTGTCCATATGCAGGGGCCGTGTCTATGGAAGTAACTCCATGCTCATAGGCAGCTTGTATGGCTTTTATTGATTCCTGATGGTCATTACCTCCCCACATCCAGCCTCCTGCAGCCCAGGCACCAAATGTGATCATTGAAATTTCCAGATCTGATGTTCCCAGTTTTTGATATTCCATAGAGATTTTTCTTTTATTGTTTTAACTGTCTTTGTCTTAAAAGTTCAAGTCTGCCTGAAATTATACAGCTTAAACTGTGACTAGACCATTAGCCAGTTTTTTTAACTCTTTGAATATAAGTGAATATAATTTGCACATCAAAAGTCATTTGCATTAAGTACATCATGTTAGAAGCAACTGATCAGCGGTTACAAGGTTGTTTCCTTTTTTCTTGTTCATCACATTTCCATTTCGCTGATACATACTTTCTAAATTTTAATCACAGTATCAACATGGCATCACCAAACGAATAGAATCTATATTTTTCGGCAATTGCATGACGGTAAACCACACGCATTTGCTCATAGCCCATCAGGGATGCAATCATGATCAAAAGCGTACTTTTGGGGAGGTGAAAGTTAGTGACAAGAGCGTCTACGGCTTTAAATTCGAAGCCGGGCTTGATGTATATATCGGTACTTTTCTTGCCTGGGGTGAAGCGGTTGTTGATTAGCCTATTTGATTCCAATACGCGGGCGCTGGTGGTGCCTACGGCGGTTATATGAGAAGTATCGTTGAGCTGCATAGCTGTTTGCCTGTCAATTTCATACAACTCGCTGTGGAGGCTATTCTCAAGTTTTTCGTTTTTCACGGGTGCGAATGTTCCCAGCCCAACATGAAGGGTTACCTCGGCCCTTGAAATTCCTTTCTCCGCAAGGTTTTTAAAAACTTCATCTGTAAAGTGGAGTCCGGCGGTGGGGGCGGCTTTACTGCCCTGGTGACGGGCGAAGATGGTCTGGTAACGGTCAGCCAGGTCCTCGTTTTGTTCAATGTAAGGAGGGAAGGGAGTAAGCCGATGCGCCTCAAAACGAGCATCATCCAACGAGATATTAAACATCAGTCGACGCCGGCCATCATCCAGGACATCCTTTACCCGGGCTGTAATTTCAGAAGTCAACTTCACATTATCGCCCAGCCTGAATTTCTTTCCCGGGCGCACGAGGGCATCAACCGTATGGTTGTTGTGCTGGTCGGTGATGAACACTTCCTTCCCCCCAAAAAGCAGCCTTGACTTCTCTACTTTGCTATTATTGACGACCAGGGTGGAAGCAGACGGAAGATACCGATACAGATTATAGAAGTAATCATCGGTAATCGTTCCGGTTTTGCGGTCATAGACCAGCAGCCGGGAATGATCACGAGGATTGGCGGGCTGCTGGGCAATCAGCTCCTTTGGCAGTGTGTAATCAAAATCTGAAAGAGTGTATATCATTTTTTAAACTACACAAGCCGGTAAAATGACCTTTTATCCGGATTAAAGTTCTTTGTGGGAACCATCACAAAAGGGGGCGGCGCCGGTTTGCTTGCAACCACACCAGGCTACATTCCTGGCTTCGGTGACTTCCTCAATAACGGGTTTGAACTCCGTGACCTTATGTGAACCATCACAATAGGGCTGTTTATTTGAGAGTCCACAAGCGCACCAGGCGTATTTGCCGGGTCCAACTTTAATTACAAATGGTTTGGCTTGAGCTATTTTTCCTTTGTTCATATGAGGTAAATAAATTAAAATTGAAGTCCCAACCCAAAAAGGATGGGCGTAATACCATTGATGATAAATTGCACACCAATACAAAGTGTAATGAAACCCATCATCCTGGTCAATGCATTCATGCCAGTTTTTCCAAGAATTTTAACGGCTTGGGGTGAAACAAGCAAAACAAGATAAGCTGTCAGGGAAACCAGACAGATCGACAAAAAAAGCAGTATAAAATCTGCGATCTCTTCAGCTCGTGAGGCCAGCCCGAGAACAACGGCAATACTGCCAGGCCCCGATAACAACGGCATGGCCAGTGGGCTGAACGAAATATCACCCTTAGTCATGGCTTCTTCCCGATCTTCATCAGACAACTTACGTCCGCCAAGGTCCGGGTTCAATAACGTATAGGCCCATCTCATGATCATCAGCCCACCTGCTATGCGTATACCTTCAAGGCTGATACCGAAAAAGCTGATAATATAGGTGCCGCCAACCAGAAACATAGATAAAATGCACACCATGAAAAAAGCGGCCTTCCCGGCTTGTAAAGTCCGGTGCTCATCGGTCTGATTCTCTGTTAATGCCAAAAAAACCGGCATTGCCGTAAAAGGGTTTACAACAGACAGAATGGAGATAAAACTGGTAATAAAAAATGTTACTGTAAACAAAGATTTTACTAAATATAGGGGCAGGAAAAGCGTATTTTCATGAGCCCGAAAGTTACCTTATTTTGCAATGATTTAAAAGAACAATCCGTTTAACACCACAAAAATTATCCCTTCCGATTCAACTAATTTGACATAACCGCAAATACCTGAAGAAACAGACATTAAAGTGAATAAGAATAAAAATAACTTTACTGCCATCGATAACCTTGTAGCTGAAACCAGGGATATCATCCGGAAAGATACCACCCGTCATGAAAAGCTCATGGATATTTGCATGCTGCTGCATGAAAAAGTAGACAAGTTTGACTGGGTCGGCTTTTACCTGGCTGATCCCGATGCCGACCGTGAACTTATTCTGGGTCCCTACGTGGGTGATGAGACCAGCCACACCCGCATTCCTTTCGGCACCGGTATCTGCGGTCAGGCCGCAGATACACTTGAAACTTTCGTAATTGATGATGTGGAAGTGGAAGGCAATTACCTTTCTTGTGGAGCGGCTGTTAAATCCGAGATCGTAATACCTCTTATGAAAGAGGGTTTGTTTATCGGTGAACTTGATATTGACTCACACAAAAAAGCGGCCATCACAAAAAAGGACCAGGAAGTACTCGAAGAGATCAGTAAGCTTGTAGCCGGGCTTTATTAATAAAAACTCGATGAACACCATGGTTTTATATTTTTTTGTTTCATGTTATTTATGCCCATTTTGTGGAATTAAAAATAAAATAACCTAAAACAAAGATGATTATTTCATGACATGGCTGCTCTTTGCCTTTCTAACAGCTTTTTTCGAATCCATGAAGGACCTGTTTGGAAAGATGGGCCTTGGCCAGCTAAATGAATTTGTAATAGCCTGGGCGATGATGGCTTTTTCACTGCCATTTCTGCTGCCACTTCTTTTTTTTATAAACATTCCGGAGTTAAATGGTGCATACGCCTGGGCCTTATTTATCGGAGGGTCGATCAATACCCTGAGTATTTTCCTTTATATGAAGGCCATCCAGGCTTCGGATTTGTCCATTACCGTTCCCATGGTGACGTTCACACCATTGTTCCTGCTCTTTACTTCTCCCCTCATTCTGGGAGAATATCCCTCTTTGCAAGGACTGCTTGGCGTCCTGCTGACCGTGCTTGGTTCTTATATGCTCAATATCAAACAGCGCCGTCAGGGATTTATGGCTCCCTTCAAAGCCCTTCTTTTGGAAACAGGCCCGCGCATTATGCTCGGTGTGGCTTTTATATGGAGCTTTACGGCCAATATTGACAAAATCGGCGTTCAGAATTCATCTCCGATCTTCTGGGCCATCTCCATGACCTGTTTTGCATCGGTAGCATTACTCCCTTTTATGCTGATATACTCAAAGCAAACGTTCAGGCAAATGTCACTGCAACTTAAAACACTTATGCCTCTGGGACTATTTAACGCCCTCACGCTCGTTGTTCAAATGACTGCTATCAATATCGCATTGGTTACCTACGTGGTCTCCATCAAAAGAGGCAGCACCGTTTTAAGCGTCTTCTGGGGACATTTCTTTCTAGGCGAAAAGGGCCTTAAAGAGCGGCTGCTGGGTGTGAGCATCATGGTGGCCGGGGTTTTTCTTATTTCAATATCTTAAAAAAAGCCGCCTTCAGGCCCATATGCATTTTCATTCCGAATGGAACTTCCTGTTTTTCCTGCCATGATCTTTCAATATTTGGGCCGGTGTGAACCGTGCACCATGCTCTTTCTCGTATTTGTTCATTTTCTCCAAAACCCTGGCTGGGCCCTGAAGGTCGATATAATGAAAAGGCCCTCCCAAAAACGGGGGGAAGCCGAGTCCGAAGACGGCCCCGATATCGGCATCCTGAGGATTGGCAACGATGCCTTCCTGAAGGCAGTGCGCGGCTTCGTTGACCATGGTAAGGACCATGCGCTCCTGGACTTCATCGCGTTTAAAACTGCCGCGCGACTTGCCACCAATGTAGCTGTACATTTCCGTGTTCGGTTCCTTCTTCTTTTTATTTATAAAGCTTATATCGTATCTGTAAAACCCTTTTTTGTTCTTTTTCCCTTTATAACCCGCATCCAGCAGGGTGCTGGCAGAGGTAGAAGATGTGATTTTTCGTTCCAGGAACAACTCGCTCATCACTTCGGTCACGTGAGCCGCTACATCAATGCCTACTTCATCCATCAGAACTGCCGGGCCCACAGGAAATCCAAACTCTTTCATATACCGGTCTAGCTCTTCAATCCTGATCCCTTGTTCAATCAGCACAAGAGATTCATTCATATAGGCAGCAAGAATCCTTGTGGTATAAAAGCCGGGGCCGTCAGACACTACGATGACCGTTTTCCCTTGTTTCACCCCCACACCATAGGCTGTTGCAATGGCTTTATCGGAAGTTTTTTTGGTCTTTACGATCTCCAGCAACGGCATTTTCCGGACAGGCGAAAAATAATGCATCCCCAAAACATTCGCGGGCCGCTTTGCTTTTTTAGCTATTTCTGCAATCGGAAGCGATGATGTATTTGACGCATATATGCAATGATCGGGCGTTGCCATCTCCACTTCGGCGAGCAAACCTTGTTTCAAGGCCAGGTTTTCAAAAACAGCTTCAATGACCAGGTCTGCATTCTTGAATCTTGAGAAATCTCCCACGGGCGTAACCATGCCGATTTTACGGTCTCTCTCAAACTCCGTGAGAATCTTTTTTGATACCTTTCGCCCATAATCTTCCCACAGCTTTTGAAGGCCCTTGCCAGCTGTGGTTAGGTCCCGGTCTTTCAACAGCACAGGATAACCCGCGTCTATAGTGACCTCGGTAATTCCGCTCCCCATCAGTCCGGCCCCGAGAACAGCCACTTTATTTACGGGCTGGACCTTGGTTGAATAAGGGTTTTTTTTGGCTTTTTGGCTGGCGAAGAATAAACCGACCAGCATTTTGGATTCTGATGTGAACGCCACCTCATCAAAATAAACAGACTCCGCTTCCAGGCCGGCTTTCATGCCCTTTTCCATGCCGGTCTTAACACATTCAATAATCTTTAGTGGCGCGGGATAATTGCCATGGGTCTCTTTGAGCACTTTTTTCCGGGCCTGATTGTAAATCAGGTTCCGCCCGGCAGCCGTTTTTTCCAGCAACACTTCGGGCAAGTTCAAACTTCTCTTATCATCATGGTTTCCTGCGGATGCCAGGTTCCGGGCTGCGTTTTTGGCAGCCTCAAGCAAACCATTAGAGTGAATGACATCATCAACCAAACCCATTTTTTTAGCCTGGCGAGGAAAGACGCTTCTTCCCGTGAGCATCATATCAAGCGCTTTCGAAATGCCAATCAGCCGGGGCAGCCTCTGGGTCCCCCCGGCTGCCGGGATTAATCCGAGCCTGACTTCGGGCAGGGCTAACTTGGTTTTAGGATGATCACCGGCTATTCGATGGTGGCAAGCCAGGGCAACCTCCAGCCCACCACCCAGGCAGGCCCCGTTAATGGCAGCCACAATGGGCTTTGGGAACCCGGCTACCCTGGATAAAAGCTTGCTTCCTTCACGGCTGAATTTCTCAGCGTCACCAGGCTTTTCCAAAGTACGGAAGATGTTGATATCAGCACCGGCTATAAAGTTGGCTTCTTTTGCGCTTACCAGAATGGCAGCCTTTATTTTCTTATCGGTTTCAATCTCTTGAAGGCAGGCTTCAAATGCACTCAACATTTCACGGGTTAGGGTATTTACCTTCTCCCCCGGCTGATCAAGTGTGATAATTGCCAAATCATCTTCTTTGTTTATCCTTACGTTATTCATCATGAAAAAGCTTTTTTGTTTATAAGATCACACACAACGTTCAGCGTTCCAGGACCATGGCATGGCCCAACCCACCGGCTGCACACGCGGATACAAGAGCATACTTTCCTTTTTCGCGCATAAGCCTGTTAGCGGCCGTCGTAACCAGGCGCGCCCCGGTTGCCCCAAACGGATGCCCTAAGGAAAGGGACCCGCCCATGGTGTTGAGTTTATCCAATGGGATTTCTCCTACTTTGCTTTTTTTGTTCAGGTTTTCTTTAGCGAACGTGTCGGAATCAAGAGCATGCAGGACCGAGAGCACCTGGCCGGCAAACGCCTCATGAAGCTCGAATACATCAATATCCTTGAGAGTAAGCCCGGCATCATCAAGTGCCCGGGGTATGGCATAAGCCGGGCCCAGCAAGAGTTCTTCATTGGGATCCTGGGCGACGTAGCAATAATTCTTGAACCAGGCCCTGGGCTGCAGGCCAAGCATTTCGGCTTTCTCTTCGGCCATTATCAAAACAGCGGAAGCGCCATCCGATAAAAAAGAAGCATTTCCAGCCGTAACGGTCCCATGCGGCTTGACGAAAGCGGGCGGAAGCTTTTCCAGCTTTCCTATGGTCGAATCCGGCCGAACACCATTATCCGCTGTAACAGGATTAAAATCCGGCGGGACCATAGCGGGGATCACCTCATCATCAAAAAGCTTATCGTGGCGGGCCCTTTCAGCGCACTGATGTGAGCGCATAGCAAAAGCATCCTGCGCATCACGGGTGATGCCGAACATAGCTGCCATTTTATCACAACTCTCCCCCATAGATTCACCCGTCGAATATTCAGCTACCTCGGGGATCTCGGGTTTAATGTCCGCCGTCCGCAGCCCTTTCAACAATTTAAGGTAGTCGGCCGGACTTTTCGATTTACGGGATTCCAACAGCTTCTGCCGCAATTTCCGGCTCAGGCGGATGGGCAAGTCGCTCATCGTTTCGGTCCCCCCGGCAACCACAACATCAGCATGGCCCGTTTGGATTGCTTCGATGCCATTGGTAATGGCCAGGTTAGAAGAAATACAGGCCATGGTGACCGTATTAGCCGGTATGTTATTGGGAAGCCCCGCCGCCAGGGATGCATCACGGGCCACATTTCCCGTTTTGACTTCCTGTATAACCGTACCCATAATGATGCGGTCAATATGTTGGGGATTAAATTCTGTTTTGTGGACCAAACCCTTTAAAACCTCACGAGCAAGATCATAAGACATCAAGTTTTTGTACCCTGTTCCCGACCGCTGAAACGGTATGCGGCAGCCGTCGATCAATACAACACGCCGCCCAAATTTTTGCTTTGCCATAGTATAAACTGATAATGGTAAACAGTTTCGATTCAATGGTATAAGATGGGCCATGCGAATGGTTAAAGCAAGTATATTCTAATATTGTAATTGTTCACTATAATGAGATGGAACAGGCAGGCTAAGCATTCCTGGTAAATTCAGCCGGTTGTAAGCCCCGGGCTGCGCTCAGCTTGACGTATTTTATTGTGCAGTAATGTACTACTTACCTCAGTCTGAATGCAAGTTGGGCATATGATGTTCATATCGGCCCGAGTGGTCATCCCAACTGAAGTCGAAGACCTCTTTTTTTCCCTGTTCTGTTAAAAGCAATTCACAATTCAAAGGGCAATCCTTATATTCAGGTAAATTCTGTTAAAAAATAAAATAATGTCCACACGAAGGTTTAAAGGTTTATCGGTTGCACTGGTCACCCCCATGGATGAAAATCTGGAAATTGACCGGCTTGCTTATGAACGGCATGTTGAATACCAGATAAAGGGTGGTGTCGATTATCTGGTCGTTTGCGGAACTACAGGTGAAAGCCCCACTATTCTTGACGCTGAATTTGAATACCTGCTCTCCAGTGCTGTTAAAATGGCAAAAGGGAAATGCGGGGTAATTGCCGGCACAGGCACCAATTCAACCGCTAATTCAATAGCACGGTCCAAAATGGCTGAGGAAATAGGGGCCGATGGCCTATTGCTCGTGGGCCCTTATTACAATAAGCCGTCTGAACCCGGCTTATTGGCACACTTTTTTGCTATCGCCGATGCGGTAAACCTGCCTGGCATTATTTACAATGTACCGGGGCGCACCGCCCTGAATATCCTTCCGGAAACGATCGTTAAGCTTGCCGGCCACCCAAATATCGTTGCTGTAAAAGAAGCCAGTGGTGATATGGGCCAAATTATGGATGTAATTGCCAGGGTCCCTGATGATTTTAGCGTTATAGCCGGCGATGATGCCATGACGCTGCCAACGATTGCCTGTGGCGGGAACGGCGTTATTTCGGTGTCTTCGAACGAAACCCCGGCGATGATGAAAGCGTATGTGGACGCCTGCCTGAGAAACGATTTTGAGGAAGCACGGCGCCATCATTATAACCTGCTCCCCCTCTTCCAGGCTAATTTTTGGGAAAGCAACCCTTTGCCGGTCAAAGCCGCCCTTTCCCTGATGGGCCGCATGAAAAATACTTTTCGACTGCCTCTTGTTCCCATGGACGAAAAATATACCCAGCCTTTGCAGGAGGTGCTTAAAAAATTAGGACTTGATCAGTGAACCGGGGGGATAAATGAGTAAGGATCTCAGTTGCCTTTTGGAGCTGTCCCGCCCCTGAACGAGTGAGCGGGAAGTGCAAATAAAGCAGAGCTGCTCAACATGCATTTCCATTGTGAATTCTTGGGAGACTTTAATAACTTCTAATGAAACAGGGTATTCGGTGTGTGGCCCTGAAACCCATCACTTCCTTTTTTAAGCTCAAGTACAAAGTATCGCATGTCATTCCGCTGGATTTACGCAGAACCTGATGAGGAAGTGGTCTCACGGCTGCGAGAGCAACTAGGCGTTGTCCAGGTCATTGCCAGAATGTTGGCTTTACGTGGAATTAACGATTACGATTTAGCCAAAACATTCTTCCGCCCTTCCATCACCGGTCTTCACGATCCCTTTCTGATGAAAGACATGGACAAAGGTGCAGCACGTCTGGCGGAGGCTGTAAGAACACAGGAAACCGTGGTTATTTACGGTGATTATGATGTTGACGGCACCACGGCCACGGCTATCATGTATACCTTCCTGAAAGATTTCGGGCTTAAGGCCTACTATTATATTCCTCACCGATTTAAAGAGGGGTACGGCATAAATAAAGAGGGCATTGCCTTTGCAAAAGACAAAGGGGCCGGCTTGATCGTTTCTGTTGATTGTGGCATAACAGCAATAGATGAAGCCGAATATGCCCGTGAATTAGGTATAGATCTGATCATCTGTGATCATCATAATGCCGGGGAAACCCTGCCGAATGCCACAGCCGTTCTTGACCCAAAGCGTTTGGACTGTAACTACCCTTTTGACGGATTATCTGGTGCCGGCGTTGGTTTTAAGCTCATTCAGGCTACCCTCACCAAACTGGGACTGCCAGCTGAGGTGGCTTATAAATTTCTTGACCTAGTTGCCATTTCCACAGCATCGGATATCGTACCGATCAATGGGGAAAACCGTATTCTAATGCGCGAGGGGTTACGGCTGATCAAGACAGAACCCCGTCCCGGCATTAAAGCCCTGATTGACCTTATCCAATTAAATCCCCAAAAGATCACCACGACACAGATTGTCTTTTCCATCGGTCCGCGCATTAATGCCGCAGGAAGGATGGGTGATGCCGGGGCGGCCGTGGACCTGATGATTGCCGATAATGAAGCCGATGCCAATGCCGGGGCCCTGGAATTGGAGGCTATTAATGTCCGCCGTCGCACTACCGATACCCTTACCATGGACCAGGCTGTGGCGTTCCTTGATGAGAATTTTAACCGGGAACAAATGTCAACGCTGGTACTTCATGATCCCGGGTGGCATCTGGGTGTTATAGGGATCGTGGCTTCACGATTGGTTGAACTGTATTGCCGCCCTACCATCATGCTGAGTACGGTAGACGGCCAGATCAAAGGATCTGCGAGAAGCATCAAAGGTTTTAATATCTATAATGCCCTCAAGCAGTGCGAAGATTTGCTGGTTAAGTTTGGCGGCCACGAATACGCGGCAGGTTTAACCATAGAAGAAGCCCAGCTTGATGAATTTCGAGCGCGGTTCGATAAAATTGCCGGTGGAATGTTGTGTCAGGATGATTTCGAACCGGAGCTTAATATTGACGCCGAACTTGACCTGAGTGAGATCAACACCGGTTTCTGGAAGATTATGAAGCAATTCGAGCCTTATGGCCCGACTAACCTTGCCCCTCTTTTTGTTAGCAAAGGATTAAGCCTTAGAGGCAAAGCCACCATTGTGGGAAAGGGGCATCTAAAAATGCGCCTGGTTCAAAATGGATCAGCCCCCTTCGATGCCATCGGTTTCAACATGCACCAATTCCTACCTGCCATCAACGCCTCCCCCCAGGGAAAGATAAATATAGCCTACGCCCTCGAAGAAAACACCTGGCGGAACCAGACCAAACTGCAATTAAGGTTGAAGGATATAAGGGTGGGGGGAGTTAGTTTTTAGTTTTTAGTTTCTGGTTTTTAGTTTCTGGTTTTTGGTTTTGTATATTCATGCCTGAATATACAATTCAGGGGTTATTATGGCGACAATAAAAAGGTTTGAGGATATTGAGGCTTGGAGGAAGGCTAGGGCGTTATCCATCAAAGTTTATGAGGTTACTAATCTCCCTGATTTCTCTAAGGATTGGGCCTTGAAAAATCAGGTTAGAAGATCAAGCGGCTCGGTCATGGATAACATTGCAGAGGGCTTCGAAAGAGATGGTAAAGCAGAGTTTATCTATTTTCTAAGCATTGCAAAAGGGTCTAATGGAGAAGTTCGTTCTCAGTTACACAGAGCTTTGGACCAGGGGTATATTGATCAAAACACTTATAAACTCATTATAGATTTATCTAACGAAATTGGTAAAATGATTAGCGGCCTGATTGCTTATCTCAACAAAACTGGCATAAAAGGATCAAAATACAAAGGAAGAAATCCTTAGCTTGGAAAACCAGAAACTAGAAACTCCAAACTAGAAACTATGTCCCCCCCATCAACGGTTCGTCGGCTGCTCTGATGCTGGCGTTGGGGAGGCCGGAGGGGTAGGATGCCTTGCACAAGCCGATGGCTTTGATTACGACTTCAAGGTGGCGCTCTTTAGAGTTTTGGTAAAAGTTTTGTGCTTCGGTACTAAGTTTTGGTCTGCCGTGCAAGGGTTTATCACTGATGCAGAGCAGAGTGGCGTGGGGGATTCGGTAACGGAAACCGTTTGTGGCTACAGTTGCAGATTCCATATCCACGGCGATGCTCCGGCTGAGGTGGATCTCATTAACCGTGTCCAGTTTTGCAAATTCCCAGTTCCGGTTGGCCGTCGTATAGATGGTTCCAATCCTGTAATTTAACCTAAACTCCTGAAGCACCGTTTGGAGATTGATATTCAGCAGGTTATTTGGAGTTACCGGAACATTGGTAGGCAAAATAGTATCCAGAACACCATCGGCACGCATGTAGCCGGAAGCAAGGGCAAACTCACCGATTTCCTGGTGGTTGCGTAGCCCACCGCAATGCCCGACCATGATCATCAGGTCCGGCCTGAGCACAGCAATGTGATCGGTAATCGTTTTGGCGTTCGAGGGACCAACACCTATATTTACCAAAGTAATCCCCCTGTTGTTATCCAATTTGTGGTGATAGGCGGGCATCTGCACACTTCGGTCCGGTATTACACAGTCGGGGAATTTCTGTTTGAAAACATCGACGTGCATTTCGTAATTGGTGAACAAAATGTAACGTTGAAAATCTTCTGTTTTAGTGCCTGTGTAATGTTCCAGGCGGTCCAGAGAGAGATCAACACGTTCAGCACTGAATAGGAATAGCTTTTTTTGTGTAAAATCCCATTGAAGCTCATCAAGGCTGTCTAATAATGAAGGGTCATTAAGCGGAATCCTTTTGCGTGACGGGGATATCTTCATTTGGGCCCCTTTCTCTGCCAGCTTGCCAAGTTCACGTAACAAATACCAGCGGTATACCTTCGGTTTGGCAAATTCACCGGAAATTAGCGGGTTATGCACCGACCATGAACGTTCTATTTCCAGCTTAGGGTAATAACCGGAATCATAAATAGATTCCATTAACCCGCAAGCTTTCTTAAGTTCCTCTTCCAATGAGGTGCTGTTCTTGCCGTATTCGTTCGTGATTTCGAAGATTTGGCTCATTTTATCTAGCTCTTAATCATTAATAAAATGCTTTATGAAAATCAAAGCCTGGAATATTTTTTCCAAAAATAAGGAATTCGTAACACCCATCTATAACATCTTTAGGAATAAAGCTCGCTCACCGGCTTCGGGTTCCCAGGGTGATTTTTTTGTTATCGACGCCCCCGATTGGATTAATGTCATAGCTATGACTGCTAATGACGAGATCATTCTCGTTGAACAATATCGTCACGGTATTGATGCCACTACCCTGGAAATTCCTGGTGGTGTAATTGATAAAACGGATGATGGCCCCGAAACAGCAGCAAAAAGAGAACTATCAGAAGAAACTGGTTTTACTTCCCAAAATTGGACTTATTTGGGTAAAGTGAGTGCAAACCCTGCCATTATGAACAACTGGTGCCATCTGCTTATGGCTGAAGATTGCAGGCTTACCGATCAGCTCAACCCAGATGAGCACGAAGAGATATCCGTTCAGCTCATTCCCCGTAAAACCTTTCTTCAGAAAATTAATGATGGTGATATTCATCATGCATTGGTAGTGGCTGCCGTCACTAAACTGGGTATCATGAAGCCAAAGTGGCTGAAAACCTAAAAGCGCCGTAGCCTTAGAAGCTTAAAAAGTTTAATTTTGAACATGTTCGCAAAACTGATCTAAACTTCGTAACCTTAACCAAACTTTTTTTATCAGAGCAAAAAAGCTATTTCTAGAAAATGAACAAATAACCCCTATGATTTCCATTGGCAAAAAGATAAACACAGACTTCACCCTCAAAGTTTGCAAAGGGGAAAGTGGACAGGATATCACCTTCAGCGACCTGCTTACTCGTAAGACCGTTGTATCGGTTTACATGAAAAACAACACAAGCAGCTGCGACAAGCAAAACAAAAGCCTGGCGGGGCATGCCGCTGATTTTGATTCGTTAGGTTTTAATGTTCTGGCAATTAGTAAAGACACCTGCCGTTCACATAAAAATTATGCTGACAAACTAGGCATCAGCTACACATTGGCATCAGATCCGGAGTATAATTTCGCCGCAGCTACTGATTCCATAGTTGAAAAGAAAATGTATGGCAAAACGTTCAATGCGCCGTCACGTTCAGCATTTATAATAGATACTGACGGAACCGTCTTGAATATTATTAAAAAAGTAAACGCAGAAAACCACGCAGAAGAATTATTGGGCCTGATCAAGTCTACATCATTATAAACCATTTATAAGTACGCATGAAATCATTAGTAATCGTTGAGTCTCCCACCAAAGCCAAAACCATTAAGAAGTTTCTGGGGAAAGCCTATGAAGTAGATTCCTGTAATGGCCACATACGAGATCTTCCGGCATCGGCCAAAGAAGTGCCCGCCAAATACAAAAAAGAGAAGTGGTCGAACCTTGGCATCAACGTAGAGAAGGAATTCGAACCGCTGTATGTGATTTCGTCACAAAAAAAGAAAACGGTAAAACGGCTCAAGGACCTGATCGCCCAAGCCGACGAACTGATATTGGCAACTGACGAGGACCGTGAGGGCGAAGGTATTTCATGGCATCTGCTGGAAGTACTGAAGCCGAAAATCCCCGTGAAGCGTATCGTTTTTCATGAGATTACCGAAGAGGCTATCAACGATGCCCTTAAAGGGTATCGGGATGTGGATATGAACCTGGTCCATGCCCAAGAGGCACGGCGTATTATCGACCGCCTGGCCGGATACACCATATCTCCACTTCTTTGGAAGAAAATAGCTCCGGGCCTTTCCGCCGGACGTGTTCAATCCGTAGCTGTAGAACTTCTCGTGCAGCGAGAACGCGAGCGCATGCGATTCCGCAGCGGTACTTATTGGGACCTTAAAGCTCTGTTGAACACTCAGGATGCAAAACCAAAAGAATTTGAAGCCATACTAACGCGCCTCAACGAAAAGCGTCTGGCTACCGGTAAAGACTTTGATGAATCAACCGGTAAGCTAAAAAAACCGGATGCGGTAGAATTACTGGATGAAAAAGCCGCTTCAGCCCTGCGGGATGATTTGCTGAAAGCCGACTGGAAGATTTCACAGATCGAAAAAAGTAAGCAGAAAAGATCTCCGGCTCCGCCCTTCATCACTTCAACTTTACAGCAGGAGTCTAACCGCAGGTTCGGCTTGTCAGGTCGGGATGCCATGCGCACGGCGCAGAAGTTATATGAGGAAGGTTTCATTACCTATATGAGGACCGATTCCACCAACCTATCCTCACAAGCTGTCAACGCCGCTCGAAGCGCTGTAGAAACAATGTACGGTGAGAAATACTTGTACAAAAGCGTTCGGACCTACACCAAAAAATCCAAAGGCGCCCAGGAGGCCCATGAGGCTGTTCGTCCGGCCGGAAGCAAATTCGTAACACCTAAAGACAGCGGGCTCACCGGCATCCATCTCAAAATGTATGAGATGATCTGGAAACGTACCGTAGCCACTCAAATGGCCGAAGCCGAACTGGAATTCACCGCCGTAACCATCAATGCCCAACACGGCGATACCTCAGCCGATTTCAAGACAAGCGGAAAGAAAATCCTGTTCCCCGGCTTCTTTCGGGCCTATGTAGAAGGCAGCGACGATCCGGAAGCACAATTGGAAGATCAGGAAAAACCACTTCCTGACGTAAAGGAAAACGATAAGGTGGATTGCAAGGAAATCAACGCGTTGGGCCATGAAACCAAGCCTCCTGCCAGATTCACGGAAGCAACCCTGGTCAAAGAACTTGAAAAAGAAGGGGTCGGAAGGCCGAGTACTTATGCCACCATTATCAGTACCGTTCAGGACCGTGGTTATGCCATGAAAGAAAGCTCTGCATTGGTACCAAGCTTTACGGCCTTTGCTGTAACTGGCCTGCTCGAGCAGCATTTCCCTGAAATGGTTGACCGGAAGTTTACTTCTGAAATGGAGCGCCGCCTTGATGAAATCGCCATTGGCAAAGAAGATCCCATAAAGTACTTGACTTCTTATTATTCCGGGGATGAAGGCCTTAAATCGGCCGTTGACCGCCAGGAGTCACAAATTGACCCCCAAACGGCCAGGAAAATTGACCTGCCGCTGGAAGACCTGAAAGACCTTAATGTTTACATAGGCCGGTTTGGCCCTTACGTTCAAACCGGGAAAGACGGAGAACAGGTTTCAACATCGTTGCCTGTGAGTTTAGCCCCAAGTGATATTACTGTGGGGAAGCTTCAGGAGTTGCTCAAGCAATCCGAAGAAGGGCCGATCTCCCTGGGGAATCACCCTGAGGCCGACTTACCGGTTTTCGTTCTTACAGGACGATTTGGTCCATACGTTCAGCTTGGCGAACCCACAGAAGAAAAAAAGAAGCCCAAACGCGTTTCCTTGCTCAAGGGTATGACCATGGAGGATATAGATTTCGAAATGGCCCTGAAATTACTTGAACTTCCCCGCAACCTGGGCAATCACCCTGAAACTGGCAAAGAAGTTAGAGCTGGTGTAGGCCGCTATGGTCCTTTTGTAGTTCATGACGGTACTTTCAAATCCCTTACCAAAGATGACCATGTGCTCACGGTTGAACTTGACCGTGCCGTTGAACTGCTTAAACAGAAGAAAACCGGAAAGGCCCGGAAAGCATCGTCAGTCCTTAAAGAATTGGGCGAACATCCTGAAAGCGGGACTGAGATCAACCTAATGACCGGACGTTATGGTCCGTATATCAAGTACGGGAAGAAAAATATCAGTTTACCCAAAGGAACTGATCCGGAAAAACTACAAAAATACGACGCTCTGGAGTTGATAAAGAACAAAATGTAGATTACTATGTGAAATGCACAGAGAATACAGTTTCTCGTATTCCCTATGCATTTAATGTTATTCATGTATTTTATTTCCTTTGAAGAAAACTCCACTATATTTTCAATATCCACCTAATCTAAACTCGCTTGATCTGGCGAGTATCATCTCCATGTATCGTTCTCGTGGTGAGCCGACCAACGCATCTGCCGGTGATCATTTTGGATGCGCAGCCACATACAAGCTCATTACAAAAGCTAAAACCTGGTTCGGCTTGTTCTATAGCCAGGCGGCATGGGATGCACTCCTTACCAAAGGCAGTCAAGGGTATCCGCTTACTGTTGTGGAGATGAATATTTTGGGTTTAGCCCATATGCCACCTACTCCTGAAACAGATCGAACTTATATTGAAAAGAAATGCGGCATTCTGACACAGCTTGCTTTTTTAATTGTTAACGACCTGAAACAATTCGGCTTCCTGGCAGAGGATGAAGATGGAAAGCTTTCCATCACCGAACCCGGAGAAAAAGCCCTGCAAGGAATCTCACAACGGCTGTTTGAAAAGCGTTTCTCACCGGACATGCTTCTCATTAATCGTGATTCCGAGCCGACTATCACGAGGGCCAAGAAAAAAGATAACAATCAGAAGAATTTATTTTAAACTTGTTAGTTTAAGTTTTCGATCAGCTCGCTTAGGTCATTATTCTTTTTTCTTATCGTCATTACCCGTAAAAGCCCTAAACAACTCCATTGGAATGGGAAAGAATGTAATGGTATTGTTTTCTGAGCCCAACTCGCTTACTGTTTGCAGAAAACGCAGTTGCAAAGCAGTCGGTTCTGCAGCAATCATATTGCCGGCCTCAACCAGCTTCTCAGCTGCCTGAAACTCACCCTGGGCATTGATAACTTTGGCCCTTCTGTCACGTTCGGTTTCAGCTTGCTTGGCCATGGCCCGCTTCATACCCTCCGGCAACGCCACATCGCGCACTTCCACAGAAGTTACCTTGACCCCCCACGCATCCGTCTGCCGGTCCAGGATCTCCTGTATCGATTGGTTAACCTTATCCCGTTCAGATAAAAGCTCATCCAGTTCAACCTGGCCCACGACGCTGCGCAGGGTGGTCTGGGCAAACAGGTTGGTTGCTTCCAGAAAGTTCTCCACATTTACAATGGCTGCTTCGGCATCTACAACCCGGAAGTAGGTAATAGCATCCACGGTAGCCGGTACATTATCTTTAGTGATGATCTCCTGGCGGGGCACGTTGGAAGTTACCACTCGCATGTCGACACGAACCATTTTATCTATAAAAGGAATCAAAATGATCAGCCCGGGACCTTTGGCGGCAACAAGATTGCCGAGACGAAAAATAACACCTCTTTCATATTCCCTTAGTATCCTAAATATCTGAGGTAAAATAATGGCCGCCAGAACAACAATTGTTATGAGCCAAACCAGCCAGTTTGTTAATTCAAAATCACCTTCCATATCTCTCCTCCTGATCTTCCTGATTCTTCAATGGCCTTACCTTAATGTTCAGCCCTTTGATCTCAATGATTTCACACATCTCACCTTCTTCAACTATCTCATCGCTGTAGGCATTCCAAATTTCGCCCTGCACAAAAACTTTTCCGCCGTTTGCATCAATTCGTTTAATAGCTTCTACTTTTCTTCCGATCATGCTTTCCTTGCCGGATTTAGCAACTTTTTGAAACTGGGCTCTTAGTCCGCTACTAACAATTACGGCAAAGAACAAGGTAGTGAGGACGGTAGCCGGCAAAACATACCAGACTGAAAGCTGATATAAAGGAGATAAGTCTTCAAACAGCATCAGAGAACCCAGAAAAAAAGTAACTGCCCCGGCGGCTGTGAGCAAGCCGAAAGTTGGTGTGAAGGCTTCACTGACAAATAAAATAATGGAGAGGCCAATCAACACAAAACCTGCGATATTGATGGGCATGGCCGCCACAGTGTACAGCAGTAAAATCAGGGCAACCAAACCCACAACCCCTGGAATAATGGCTCCAGGTTCGCTGATTTCTCCTATAATGCCATAAATGGCCATAATCATTAAAATCATCATTATCTGTGGGCTAAACAGGTAGCCGAGGAACTTTTCGGCATGTGTTTTTTCAATTTCATTAATAGCGGCACCTTCCGTATTTAGTTCAGCACCATTAACTTCCCGCCCCTGAAGTTGAGTAAGAAGGTCTACCCGGTTCTCGGCGATGATTTCAATTACATCAATCTCGATAGCGGTCTCTTCTGTGATGGCAGCCGCATCACGCACCGCGGATTCCGCCCATTCTACATTTCGGTCGCGCTCAGCGGCGATGCTTTCTATATAACTGACCGAGTAATTTATTAGCTTCTCGCGCTGATCATCTCCGATTTCCTCGCCACTCATTTGTACCGGCGTGGCCGCACCTATCGTAGTAGCCGGGGCCATCGCCGCGATATGTGAAGCCAGCGTTATGAATACACCCGCACTGATGGCACCGCCACCTGAAGGAGTTACATAAACCACGATCGGTACTTCCGAAGCCAGCATGGCCTGTACGATATCAGTGGTTGAATCCAATAGCCCACCGGGAGTATCCAATTCAAGGATTAAACATTCCGACCCACGTTCTTCGGCCGTGGATATGGCCCTGGAAATATAGGATGTCGTTGTCGGGCCGATAGGACCATTGACTGTAATCACACTTACTTCAGGGCGTTCATCAGGCTGCTGGACAGGTACTGCGTAAGCTGTGAGCAGCAATAAAAAAAATGACCATTTCATGATATCTAAATTAGCAGAAATCAGCTTAGATACCTGTTAGCTTCTCCTAATAAAGTTTATCCATGACCTGCTTAATTGACCCGCCTGTCCCGCTTCGGAAAGCGTCCACGCTTTCCGAACTTGCACCCGGGGAGCCTAACCTACCAACACATCCTGTGGTTACCGACAGCCGTGGTCAATCAGACGGCTGCTTACTTCTCGTGCCGCTCCGGAAACTTTCCTGGTAGCCAATAAGGCCTTTGTGCATTCCCGGTTACCGGGTGCAATTTCGGCAAGCGTGGACGCTTGCCGAAGCAAGAAAGCAAAATCTATTTTTTTACCTACCCACACATTCAATCAACTCTCTGCTGTTTTTTCAAAACAGCGAGAATATTTTCAAATATTTCCTCAACCGTTCCCACTCCCTCAACGCGATGGAACAATCCTTTTTCCTCATAGTAATTCATCACCGGAGCGGTCTCCTCGTTATAAACATCCAGGCGGACTTTTATTTTCTCAGGGGTATCATCCAAACGGCCTTCTCCACGGCTGCTTATTCGTTTTATAAGTTCCTCTTCAGGAACTTCGAGAGAAATGAAAGCATCAAGCTGCTGGTTATTATCTTTCAGCACCTCATCAAAGGCCTCCGCCTGTGGTACGGTGCGGGGGAAGCCATCCAGGATGTAACCTTTTTGATAATCTGGTCGCTTTATGGTTTCACCGATTAGGTTAACAACCGTTTCATCGGGCACTAGTTTACCGGATTCCAAAATTTTACTAACTTCAACGCCAAGGGGAGTTTCATTTTTTATGGCGCTCCTGAATATATCACCTGTAGAAAGATGTGGAACATCTAACTTATCTTCTATCAACTTTGCCTGAGTTCCCTTGCCGGCTCCCGGAGGCCCGAATAATATAATTCTCATTTATAATAGTTTAATTAAAAAAAGTCTGAACCTGTTTAAATGGCTCATAAGATAGATGTTTTCATAATTAACCACAAAAAAGGCACAACTACGCCGGCCTAAATGCAGCCGACCTATCTCTCTCACCCATAATTATACAACTGTACCGAGAAGTACTCGTCTGGATCTGTCCAGTACTTCTGAAGGCTCAATCCAGCTCCGGAAGCCAGGTTTTGGAATTCCTCTATAGTGAATTTATAGGAGTTCTCCGTGTGGATCGCTTCACCTTTGTTGAAATGGATCGGTATACCGTCAATTTCAAACCCCTGCTCTATTTTTGAAACAAGATGCATTTCGATCCTCCCCAACTCGGAATTGTACCAGGCAACGTGGACAAAACTATCAGGGTCCAGCTCTTCAATATCCAGCTCCCTTTTGATGTGATGCAAAGCGTTCACATTAAAAGCGGCGGTAATGCCTTTTTTATCATTATAGGCCTTTTCCAGAATATAAGTGTCTTTCTTAAGATCAACACCGATCAGCAGACTGCCCTTGCCACGCATCAGCCGGGTAAATTGTTTCAGTACATTTACGGCCTGCGCGGCATCATAATTGCCGATAGATGAACCGGGAAAGAAGATCAACGGGTTTTTATAACCCGGCACCAATGCATTCAAACTAAAAGCGGGATTCATATAATCGGATGCCACAGAAACAATGTGGATGTGTGGAAATTTCCTTGCCAACACCAAGCTGTTTTCAAGAAGGTGATCACGGGAGATTTCAATAGGAATGTAGCACTTAAAGTTTGGGAATATATCAAGCAAGGCCGCGATTTTTTCGTTATTTCCACTGCCGGGCTCAACAATAACAGATTGATCCCTTATTTCGCTATAGATATCCTTCTCATGAAGATTGAAGATCTCAAACTCCGTCTTGGTGGGGTAATATTCCTCTAAACGGGTAATTTCATCAAAGAGCTGCGAACCACGGTTGTCGTAAAAGAACTTTGGCGACAGTTCTTTACGAGGCTTCGTTAATCCCTGTATAACCAAAGATTTAAAATCTTCGCCTTCTACAGGGTATTCATAAAGCTTTAAGCTTTGGGGTAATTTTTTATGAGATATTGTTTGCAAGTCTTAATCCGTTAAATACCCACCGGTCATGAGGGTAATAAAAGTTTCTGTAAGTGGTCCTCATATGGTTTTTCGGTGTTGCACAACAGCCGCCCCGCAGCACAAACTGGTTGCACATGAACTTGCCGTTGTATTCACCAATACCGTCGGCCAACGCGCTATAACCGGGATAACCCATGTAGGGACTCTGGGTCCATTCCCACAGATTACCAAGCAGATGCTGCAACGCCTGTTCCGTTCGCTCCGGTGATTGAGGATGATATAGTCCACCATCCATAAAGTTACCTTCCACCGGCTGGTTTGCCGCGCTTCTTTCCCACTCGAACTCAGTGGGAAGCCGCAGCCCTCTCCACCGTGCGTAGGCATCGGCTTCATAATAGCTAAGATGGGAAACAGGCTCTTTTTCGTTCAGCTTTTTTGTACCGCCCAGAGTGAATTGCTCCCAGCCGCCTTCAGTTTTATCCCAATACAACGGAGCCTGCCAGTTTCTTTGGGTGATGGTATCCCATCCGTCCGAGAGCCAATACCGGGAGTCTTTATAGCCCCCGGATTCAATAAACTCAAGATACTCCCCATTTAATACGGGCCTGTTGGCGAGTTTGCAGCCATGAATATAGGCCTTGTGGGCCGGCTTTTCGTTGTCGTAGCAAAAACCATTTTCGGTGCACCCTATTGTTTCCATGCTGGCTTCATGTTGTATCCATTTGAAAGCGGGTAATGGCGAATCTGAAGATTCAATATGATGATATACCGGCCGGACGGGATTCTCATAAAAGATATTCTTTATATCCATCAAAAATAGCTCCTGATGTTGCTGCTCGTGGTTTATACCCAGTTCAAGCAATGGCACGAGCTCATCCCACTGACTGCCCTCCAGCTGGTCGAATAGAGCATTCATATGTTCATCCACATATTTCCGATAAGCTTGCACATCTTCAATGGGAGGACGGGATATCATTCCCCGCGCTTGCCTGTCCAGAAATTTACCGACCGAATTGTAATAGGAATTGAACAAGAAGTGGTAGTCGGGGTGAAACACCCTATAGCCGCTAAAGTGATCCTTCAGGATGAACTGTTCGAAAAACCATGTGGTGTGCGCCAGATGCCATTTGGCGGGACTTGCCCCGGCGGATGTTTGCAGAACATAATCTTCGGGAACTAAAGGCTTACATAGGCGGAACCAGAGTTTACGTACCTGGTTAAAATTATCAATGATATATTCACGGTTGGATTCAGCTACAGGGATCTCCATACAGACGTTAATTTGGTTAACGGGTTGTCTTCGAGTATATATAAATACAATTTGAACGGCATTATCGCAAATTTGCGTTTATTAATTCTCTTGATGCAGCGACTTTGCACTAAACTAACGATTTTATACGGCTGGTAATTCACTCCATCCGGGAAAGTTCAACGTCTGCCCTGCCATTAAGAAAGCGCGTCCCTCAATCTATGGATGAGAAAATATAAAAAGCTATAATCATTCGTGTACCCTGGAGCTGGGGGAAACAAGCTGACTGAGACCGGTCGAAACCAATCAACAATGCCATTATATTATTTAGTAGCTTAAGGAGAGTTTTATCGAACAACCGTAAAAAAAGTCGAAATCCAATATAGGCAAGACAGCATGCATCGGCCTTTGATGACGTTATCAAATTTTAGAATATAAACCTATGTTCGGATTCAAAAGACGCAGACGGCAACGCTACAAAAGCAAACCCTTCCCCGAGGAGTGGATATGTACCCTTGAGCAAAATGTATTGCTATACCGTTATTTGCCCGACGATAAAAAGCAAAGAGTGCATGGCGATATTCAGGTTTTCTTAAACGAAAAGAGGTTCGAAGGCTGCGGCGGATTGCGGATCACTGAAGAAATCCGCCTTACCATCTCTGCCCAGGCCTGTATTATGATACTTGGCGGTATCAGTGATTACTTCCCTTCCCTGGTCTCTATCCTGGTTTACCCGCACATCTATAATGCCCCGGTAAGGGATTTAGAAGAGGGAGGCATTGTAACCGAAGGCTATGAATCGCGCCAGGGTGAAGCCTGGGACATGGGAAGTCTGGTCCTTTCCTGGAAAA
>JBBDMV010000039.1:0-6327 GCA_040878115.1 Balneolales bacterium | reverse complement strand
AGACCCTATCAAGGCCGTATCAACACCATATCAACGCCGTATCAAGGCCGTATATTTACGGTGTTGATATGAGGTTGATATGAATATGATACGCCTTTGTTTAAAGCCACTTTCGTACCTTGGGGCGTAATTAATGAAAGACATCTATGGACATTTTCCGGGCCGATAGCGATTTATCCTTACAAATTATGGGCTGAATCCAGGGCATAAGGGTATATGGAATGGATTATAATGGGATGGGGTGAATGACTTGATGAAAACAAAGATCTATTCAAAAAAGCATATCGACTCTGCTATTCCACATATCTTTTATGTTTTGTATAACCCATATTTCTTGATGATCTCAAAAACTTCAGGCGGCACCAGTTCGTCTACAGGCTCACCACCGCCAATTTTCTCGCGAATTTCAGATGAGGAAAAGGGGACCGGTTGATGATCTACGAAGTGTACCGATGCTTCCGGGGGAACATCGGTAACATCATAATCCGGCCTCTTGGCAACCAAAAGTTTACACCGGGCAAGCAGATCTTTATAACGATACCAGGATGTAATCTGTTGGAGTGAATCACTGCCTATGCATAAGAAAAACTTTTTGTCAGGATACTCACCCTGCAGATGTTTCAGGGTTTGAAGCGTATAGTTTGGGGCTGGGAGCCTTTCTTCGAGACGAACAACCTTCACCCCCGGTCTATTTTTGAAAGCGGCATCTACCATCTCGCAACGGATGCTGAATTTTGTTAATTTGCGATACTTTTTGTGGGGTGGACTGGCCGATGGCAAAATCCACAATTCGTCTATTTTTCCATTTTCCAGAAAAGAATTTACGATCTTTTGATGCCCGATATGGACTGGATCAAAGCTTCCTCCGAAAAGCCCGATCCTTTCGCTCATCGTTGTGCCGTTGCATCGGTAAATGGTTCGAGCCCATCCAGAGCTTGGCCATAGTACCTTTCAGCATCATCCCTGTGGTCACCGCGGGGAAAAATTTGGATATACCGGTGATAACTCTCTACGGCCTTATCGTAACGTTCTTTCTGTCTGTCAGTTACGCTATTATCGGCATAGCTAACATACGCACCGATTTGATTAGCCAGAGCCTGTTCAGACCATTTACTTTCGGGATATTGTTCCATTACTAATCCAAAATAAATCGCGGCTGCTTCATAATGGCCAACGCGGTGGTATAACTCACTAGCCCGATAACCTTTCTCGGCAAGCTTATTGCGGAGTTCATCTATTTTTTCCCTTGCCGGCTCAACGTATTCCGAGTTCGAATTTCGCTGAACAAAAAGCTGAAAAAGTTCAATAGCCCGATGTGTTTCCGTTTGGTCCAAATTATATCTCGGGCTCAAATGGTAATAGCTCATCGCTTCCTTGTACTCTACTTCGCTCCGTCTGTTTGACCTTGGGTAGTTGGTAGCATATCGGCGATACTCAGTTGCTGCAATCAAATATTGCCGGTTTTTGTAATAGCTTTCGGCAAGATAATATTGGGCGTCATCGGCAATTTGCGTACCCCGGCCAATGGAAAGCACTGTCTCAAACGAACTGGCGGCATCACCGTACCTTTCGTTCTCGTATTGTTCCATAGATTTTTCAAATGCCACTTCAAGTGAATCCCCCGGGCGAATTGTACTTTTTGATGCACAGCTTATCATGAAGAGACTGGCCAGGAAGATAATAGAATACGTTTTATGCAAAGTCACCTTATATAAATTTTTCGTCAATATTATGATTCTCTTACCATTAACTGATCCAAGAGATTATTTATTTCATTTCTGTGAGTCGAATTTTCGAATTGCTGCAAGCAAGCCTGTGCTTTTTCATAATGGGCGTTAATGGCCTCTTGTGCGCCTTCAATTACGTGAAGCTCATAATATAAGCTGATTATACCCTCAATGTCAGACCGACTGGGATTATCCTTTTTTAAAACCGACCTTAACATATTTTTTTGTTTAGTAGAAGCTTTATTAAGGGCAGCGATGGTCAGCCAGGTTTTTTTGCCCTTGCGGATATCACCACCTATTTTCTTTCCAAACTTCGTGGCATCACCCACAGCATCCAGCATATCATCCTGGACCTGAAAAGCGATCCCGGCGTGGTAACCGAGAGATGAGGCAGAATCCACCTGGTTTTGGGGAGCCAGAGCAACCAGAGCACCAAGTTTTAACGCACAACTAAGCAAGGCGGCCGTTTTAGCATTGATCATCTCCAGATAATCGTCCAGGCTAACGGTCTCTCTGCTTTCAAACTCCATATCCAGGGCCTGACCTTGACAAACCTTAACCACAGCTTCCCGAAACGTCTGATGGATCACCAGATACTGCTCTTTTGAATATCGGGCATCTTTCCCATAGTATTCAAGTTGCTCAAAAGAATGTGCATAAAGCACATCACCTGAAAGAATGGCTGTATTGGAATCCCACTTCTTAAAGACACTGGGCTGGTTCCGCCGGGTATCGGCACTATCCATAATATCGTCATGAATGAGAGTGAAATTATGGAGCAACTCAACCGCCAGGGCCGCCGGAACGGCTGCTTTGGTATTGCCGCCACATATCAAAGAACCCAGTAATACCAACTGTGGCCTTAAGCGTTTGCCGCCATTTTGAATGGCATAACGAATTGGATCGTACAAGGAACGCGGCTCAATGGGTATATTGAGCGAACGCAGTTGGTGGTTAATTAACTCGAGAATGACGTTGGGTACTTTCGGGGTAATCGTTTTAATGTGGTAACACAGGCTTGCCAATATAAACTATTACGTGGAATTTTAGTAGTGTATTATACGCTTTTACACACTTAGCATTTTACGATAAGGATACGGCCGCAGATTAAGTAAATAAAGCATCAAGTTGCTCTTTTATCTTTAGGACTAAACGGTTAGCTAATATACTTTTTACAAGTTATAATATCCTTAGAAAGCTATACTCTTTACCTTATCAGAATTAGTTTTATCATTTGTGAAGAAGACGGAAACAATATTCGTTTCCAGGATATTGACCATGGGACACGTGACGATTACTTTACAACTCTCAAATGCCTGAAACTCAAATCTTGAGGGCGCTCACAGCCAAGTAGGCATAGTACCTTCTTCAAATCCCGGTGCCATCGTTTATAAAGAGCCTCAAGCCCTTCGAATCCATCTTCGACAACAGCTTGTATAACCGGTTGGGCTACGGCTGTAAAACCGGCTCCCAAGCACATTGCTTTGGCAATATCAATACTGCTTCTTATTCCACCGGAAGCAATTACTTCAATTTCATAATTCTCTATTTGCTTTAGTTGAAGAAGGCAATCGGCCGTGGGTATACCCCATTCATTAAAAAAGTTGTTTTCTGCATTATTACTTCGCTGGTTTTCTACTTTTGCCCAGCTGGTCCCCCCGGAGCCGGCAACATCAACGGCAGAAACGCCACAATCCATAAGGTCTTCGATAACGGTCTTTGACAAACCAGCCCCGGTTTCCTTAACAATCACAGGGAACTCAACTTCACTTACGATCCGGCGAATACCCTCTTTGATGCCTTTAAAATTGTGGTCCCCCTCTGGTTGCATTAGCTCTTGCAAGGGGTTTAAATGAATGATCAAGGCATCGGCACGAATAACATCAACAATGGCATTTATGTGCTCTTTCTCCATGCCATCGATTATTTGAGCGCCTCCGATATTCGAGGCGATAAATGCCGTAGGGGCTTTCTCCCTTACCACCTTGAATGAATCCAGGGTTTCCCTGTCTTCGAGCATCACCCGCTGGCTGCCTACACCAAAGGGCAGGTTGTACTGTTCACAAAAAGCGGCTATAATGGCATTCGCCGTGCCACCCCGCGCATATCCGCCGGTCATAGACGAAATGAAAAGAGGCATACTGAAATGATGATTAAACATTTTGGTTTCACAGGTTATTTCATTAAAGTCGACTTCAGGCAATGCGTTATGCATGAAATCGAAGCGCTCGAAACCAGCTGTTTTCTTATACCCGGACTTTCCGGATACCGTGAGATCAACATGATCTTTTTTTCTTTGTGAAATGGACATTTTCAGTGATCAGTTATCAGGGGCCATTATCAGTACCTTATGAACCAGCGATACTAAATTATTTAGGTAACCTACGGCTATAAAAGCATATTTAAAAGACAATTTATGCTATCAACATCGCCTTAGAGGCAACCTAACTGAACACTGAAGTTGATGCATTGGGGTAGAGAACGAGTTAAGACCTAATACTCTTAAAATACTGTCTACTTTTTTGTTGCAGTTCCAATTAAAGACTGTATCTATTTACACCTAAACGTGAATTAAAAAGTGCGCAACATTTCTCACTTCTCATAGATCACCAACCCGTGTTTTTTTAATATGGTTTTTAAGCTGTCGATTTTGAATGGCATTATAATTCACGACGTCAATTTGGTAGGGAATCATGGTTTCCTGGTTGAGGACATCGTGTAACCGGAGTACCGTAGAATGGGTTACATTTTTGCCGGCCAGGGCGAGATCTATATCGGAGGCCTTACGATTTGTTTTGACAGATCTTGAGCCAAAAAGGTATATGTGCTCGATTTCGAGGAATGAGGAGGCTACTTTTATAATGGAATCCAGGTAATGCTGCTCCAGTGCAATTTCGGTTAGCTGAGAAGATTGCATAATATTCCCTTTTTTATTGTAGCTGCTTATTCATGAACGAACGTTCCAATCCGAAAGCTGTAACATGCAACACGATCCTCATCAAGCCTTCACTTCCTTCGGTTTCCGGTACACCGGCACAAAGGAACAGGCTTCCCCGTACATCAGGCGATCTGTATAGGGCAGCAATTTTTGTGTTGCTAACAGATATACGCTTGGAGGAAGTTCTTTATCACTGCATCCTTTCAGCAGAATTCGCTCGCCTTCGTATTGTGACCAGTCTACGGTATCGATATTTCTTCGGTAGATTTCGTGAAGCACATTTTCCCTGCTTCCAAACAATACATCTTTGGCGTGTTTGTTTGCATGGGTGGCAACGAGCATATATGCCCAGGAGGCAATGATGGCATCGGTTGAGCAATAAACGGTGAGGTATTTACCCTCATACTGGCTCCAGTCGTGTTCATTCAGAGCGGTGCGGAAATCTTTTTCCTTGAGAACAAACTCCATGTACAAATAGTCCTTCAAGTCGAATTCCATGATCTCCGTGCCATCGTAGAATTCCTGAAGATCGAGGGTAATAAGTTTAGATTTCTTGACTTTGTTAATCATAGTTTTAACCACAACGTGCATAAAGAACACAAAGATTTATTATGTAAAATCCCTCCTGCTCGTTGAATCTTTACTGTTTAAGAAATTACAAACAAATAATTCGCCATTGATCACAAGAACACGTTTTTAATTAACCTTTTATGTCCTTAGTGCCCTTTGCGCTTAACTACATGGCGAATGACTCGCCACAAGAGCACGTCCGGGTAGCATTGGGATTAATGAAATGAAACCCCTTGCCATCTAATCCACTGGAGTAATCAAGCTCCGTTCCGGCGAGGTAGAGAAAACTGCGCATATCCACCACAATTTTGATTCCTTCACTTTCAATGAATTTATCTTTTTTATCCGCCCCGCCGTCTTCTTTATCAAACTCCAGCTTGTAAGACAGGCCCGAACAACCACCACCCACCACGCCTACGCGCAATGGAGTATCTTCACTCACCTGCTCATTCAAGCGGATTTCCCTGATGCGATTAACTGCATTTTCGCTAAGCTTTATAGCCATAATAACTCCAACTCTAAACTAGAAACTTGAAATTAAAACCAGTAACTAAACCGATTCAATAGATATTTCCGGGTCAATGCGTTTTGCCATACTTTCGATGGCGTATAACGTTCCGGATGTTGCCGTCGGGCATGTTCCGCAGGCTCCCTGATAGTGGACCCGCAGTATATTATCCTCAAGACCAAGCACTTTAAGTCCGCCGCCGTCGGCCAGGAGATAGGGACGCACCTGATCATCAAGCATTTTATTGATTTCAATAAGGCGCGGGTCATCGGAGTTCATAGCCTCTTCACTGGCATGGACCTCATGATCATCAGAAGCCAGATGATCAATGGCTTCTGCTTCCCTGATCGGAGGGGCCAGTTGCCTGAGCAACGTATTCCAGTCAATTCCGCCATCCTGGGTCACCGTTACATAGCGATCTACGTAATACACAGAAATCACGTGAGGGATATTAAACAATTCAGTCGCAAACGGATCCTCTTTGGCTTCATCCGCCGCCTCATATGATCGTGTAACACCCTGTGAAATAGGGTCACGAAGCACGAAACGCATGGCATCAGGATTGGGGGTTCTTTCTATTTCGG
>JBBDMV010000038.1:0-6370 GCA_040878115.1 Balneolales bacterium | reverse complement strand
TGTAGAAATAAAGGGTAAAACGCCGTTTTTTAGAAAAGTGCCTAAATAATTAAGGCTTGTTATCACTCATTCATATCTACGGTAGGTTTACCTTCTTTAATAATAGCTGTTGCATGGATACCGTGAATCTGCCGCAAGCCCGGCGGTCTAGGGGCAGGGGGCCGGGGGGTATCAAAAGGCTTATAAATAGAAGCTATGGTTTACTTATTTATATCCGGAATGCATTTTAAAAAAATAAAGCCTTCAGAAAGTATTGAAAACCTCTAATCATTTAGGTAAAGTTAAATGGAACAAGGATAAACACTGCCCCGTAGGGGCTACCTATTTGTAGAAAGCACCACGGCCACCCTAAAAAACATCGTCCCGTAGGGACGAAATATTATTCCTGTCATCCAGCTTCTGTTAACATACCGTTCCTAACGGAACGGGTTGCGGAGGGAGGATTGCTTTTTTCTACAAATATCCCGTCCCCATGGGACGAATGTTGGAAGGTGAAAAGCCACAAATTCACCAATCACCAATTCACAAATTAAAAAAGGGCGCCGGTATCACCAGCACCCTTTTAATTGTGTGAATTATAGGAGTAATAATTCTGCTCTTATTGCAGGAACCCGAGTACGGACTGCGCACTTGAATTGGCCTGGGCCAACGATGAAGTCGCTGTCTGCTGCAGGATCTGCAAACGGATGGACTCACTTTGCACGCTGGCAAAGTCAGCATCCTGGATACGGCTACGGGCCGCGCTGCTACTGGTGATCGACTGGTCAAGGTTTTCTTCGCGGATAGACAGTTTGTTCTGGTCCATACCGATCTGATTGAAGTTGCCGGCCAGCTTTTCAATAGCACCGTCAATGTCATCAATAAAGCTATTGAAACCCTCTGTTTCACCGGCTACAAGTGCGGCAAGTCCATCTGCAACGCCAAGTTGTACTTGGTTCGTTTCAACAAGGCCAATGCTCAACTGGTCTACGCCACGCTCTCCAACCTGGAAATTCAATCCAAGATCTACTGTTTCGGAGAATGACATATACACCTGATTATCATCACCATCCACTATGGCAGAATCATCAGGATTTTGAATTGCAGTATTTTGATCACCACTGTAGAGGCTTGATAATGTCATTGCTGTGCCGGCTGCATCTTCAAATACGGCCTCCAGCTCTGTAGGATCAGCAACCTCAACCTCTTCACCTAGGGCATTTGTGAAGCTAATACCAAGATTTGACATATCGAATTGCACATAGACATCTTGTCCAAGTGAGTTGGCTACTGTAGCACCAGTAGCATCATGCAGTTTTAAAAGGCCATCGTCCGCATATAAATCTCCTAGTTCATATACAGCCCCACCACTAGCATAAACATCTCCCGGACCGCCATCGAATGTATAATCACCGGCAGCACCGCCAGCGGTACTTAATTCTGATGTATCAATAACATTCCCCTCACTATCAACCATTTTTGGGGCATCAGGCTCTTGTCCGCTCAGCAAATTCATACCCTGAAAAGTAGTAGCGCCTGCAATATTATCGATTTCCTCACCCAACGCCTTAAGCTGGTCCATAATAAACCCGCGTTCGTCTACACCCAGCGTATCGTTTGAGGCTTGTACAGCTCTTCCTTTCATATCTATCAGAATGTCCATGATGGAGTTCATCCCTGTTTCGGCGATATCGAGGACCGATTTGGCGTCGCCCACGTTCCGTACGGATTGGTCGAGGCCTTCGATACGGCTGGTCAGTTTAGAGGCAATAGAAAAACCAGCGGCGTCGTCTTCCGCTCTGTTGATTCGCAAGCCCGTAGAGAGCTTCTGCTGGGCATTTCCCAGCCTGGTGTTGATGTTGTTCAACGAAGACTGTGCAGTCATAGACTGCAAGTTCGTGTTAATTCTGTTCATTGACATAATAAAATCCTTTTCAATGTTCTTGTTTATGGCATGTCTTTCACGCGTTGTAGTACTTATCGCAGTGAAATCTCCGTTCCTTAAGTTTTTTTTAATATTTCTTTCCAAAGCGTCCGTATCCGCGCTGTTCACTGGCTTAAGAGGTGGTATTGTAAAGTAAGGCTCATTCATAATGCATAATTATTGGTCACACTTCGGTGGTTATCACAGCTGTGGCGATTGGCGGTGGCAGCCGTTGTTCTTCTGAGCGTGGAAGACCGTTACCAACCAACAACAGCGAGCGTACAACCAACAAAAAAGAATTTTCAAAGTTTGTTATTATTTTGTACAATATTAACAATTCTTAATAAATACAATTGTAGTAGGGGAACAATGAAATTATTACCATTTGCTGCTGCCGCGCCCAGGCCGGTACGCCACCGTTATATGCCGGAAAAGACACGGCGGCAAGAAGACAGGATACGTGCATCCAGGCAATTTTACGCTCTATTGCCGGAAAACGTAAACCTTGATTTGAAAACAAAGGCCCGGGAACTGCAGGCCCGGTGGATCGGGGCCTATATCTCGACCGATCAGGACCATTTAATCGCGGAATCAGGAAACAGGGCCCGGCACCAGCCATTGCCGGAGAAAACACTGCGGCGGCTGCTTAACGGCATCCCCACTCAGCATGAGCATGGCTTCGCGTTTCCCATGATCATTAATGATCATGTCGTCGGGTATTTGGACATAGAAAAAGAAATTCACCATAACAAGCCTCATTCCATAGATTTGCTGATGGTCCACGCTGAACTGATCACTAAAGAGCTGGATAATAACGCCCATAAGCGCCTGGCAGAGGCCTATTCCAGAAGACTTGACCTGGAAGAAAGCCGTACCAGGAAGGTTGAGAAACATTGCTCCATCGTCATGGATATGGCCGCCCACGATATTACCTCACCACTAAGCGCCATCCGAGGGTATCTGGAAATGATAGAAAAAAATCCCATAGGTGATGACCTTACCGCCTTAAAGAACTATTTCGGGAAAATATCTTTGGGCATCAATGAAATATCAGGCATCCTCACTCAGTTTGAAGACGTCAAGGTTTTGACCGATGGGGATAAAGTGATTGAGCCCATCGCCACCAACCTGGCCTGGATTGCGCAGGACATCACCGAGCTGTTCCAGGCGAAAGCGAAGAACCAGCATGTGGAGTTAACCTATTCCTGCCCCGAATACCCCGCGTTCGTGCTGGCCGATGTGATCAAACTGAAGCGTGCGATCATGAATTTGGTATCCAACGCGATCAAGTTCTCAAAATCTACCGGCTACGTGAAAGTAGAGGTTGATACCGACGGCCCGAACGCCATCATCCGGGTGATCGATAACGGTATCGGCATCCGCAAAGAGAAACAGGACGAGGTATTCAAACCGTTCATCCAGGCCACCAGAATGCATAAAGATGACCCCAGCTCGGTCGGCCTCGGGCTATACATCACCACCCACTTCATCCACCAAATGAACGGCACCCTGGACCTGGAAAGCGAAACCGGCGTAGGCAGCTGCTTCACGATCACCATGCCTTTGGTGGAAAACTAGAAACTAGAAACTAAAAACCTCAAACTATTAACCACAAAGGGCACGAAGAACACAAAGTTCCGCTCCGGAAAGCGTCCACGCTTTTCGAAATTGCACCCGGGGAACCAGAAATGCACAAAGCCGTTATTGGCTACCAAAAAGCCTGCCGGTGCGACTATGCTACTCGTGCCGACCTGGTTGCGCTCACAGCCCCGGGCGCTGTTCTTTCGTGAAGCGCAGACGCTTCACGGAGCATATATCTGCATTATACTCGAAGTTATCACCGATAAATAATTTTATATAATTTATTTATCCAATAATATTATATTAAGTAACGAGGTTATCAAGCCTTGAACCGATAAGCTGTACCAACAAATGGAACGACCGTGAAGCTCAAAGAAAACTTAAAACATCAGATCGATCAACTAAATACGAAAGATCTCAGAATTATAAAGCTGATGCTGGATTCTTTGCCTAAAGAAGAAAATGATATAAAGAAAAGTTCAAATATCCGGAATAAATCATTTCAAAAAGTGATTAACGTACTTGGAAAAAATAAGTTAACAACCCGCGAGATTCACCAGCTTCGTGAAGACAGAGTATGATCATTTTCTTTGATACCTCTGCACTTGTAAAGCTTTTTAGCACAGAAACAGGCTCAGTGAAGGTAAAACAATTGGTCCTTGATAATAACAATATTATCTGGTGTCAGATTTAGCAAAAGTAGAACTTTACAGCGCTCTTTTTCGAAAATATCGAAACGACGAAATTGATACAACCCAATTAAACGTTTCCGTTGAAGCAGTTAATGAGCAGATTAATAGTTTTAATGTCATCACACTTGGTGCTGATGTAATTGAAGAAACCCACTCGCTGATTACAGGTTATGGTCAGCATCATGGATTACGGACCCTGGATGCCATTCATATAGCCTGCTGGCTACTCTTTAAAGAAAATGACTGGTATTTTGTCTCATCGGACAAGGTACAATTAAATGTTGTGGATGAATTAACAAACAATATCATTAAGGTGTAAAATTAACGTGATTTAGCCTCTCGCTCCGGAAAGCGTCCACGCTTTCCGGAATTGCACCCAGTAACCGGGAATACACAAAGGCATTATTGGCTACCAAAGAATCCTGCCGGTGCGACTATGCTACTTGTGCCGACCTGGTTGCACTCACAGCTCCCGGGCGTTGTTCTTTCGTGAAGCGCAGACGCTTCACGGAGCATCTGTGTGGGCAGACAGACAGCTGCTTCACAATAACCATGCCTTTGGTGGATAACTCTAAACTCTAAACTCTAAACTAAAAACTAAAAACCCTCAAAGCTTTCCCGAGAAGGTCGACCCGATGGGGTCCTGGTGGCGGATTTGATTGTGTGAATAGGTATTCGCGTAGGTGGAATGGAAGGCCGCCGATTTTCTCATTTCAAACGAATATGGGATTAAGTCGCTCACCTTTGCCTCTCTTCTGAGCTTATGAAGAAGGTAAATCAACACCTTCTTCATATCGTGATGTTTGCTCAACAGCTTGATCATCTCAGAATCCTGCAGCATCATTTCCATTATCAGTTCAAAAAAGAGCTTCTGTCCGGAAATCTCATCCGATTGATCGTCTTTTTTCTTATTCCGCTTCTTTAGCTCCTGCTGCAAATAGCGATTAAAGTTATCCAGCACTTCTGCGCGAAGTGCCTTCTCCTTTGAAGTAACCTTACTTACAGCCCCGGATGCCTCGGTGCGGGTAATGGCTTGAATGTCTGTCTGAGTATTATCCATGCATCCTGATTATCGGCCCAACAACCAAAACCTTAAGCACTCCAGGGAAAACTTATCTCCCACTCATCCTCTTCATTAGCAACTGCTGGAAATTAACGACTTCCGTACCTTCGGGAATATCAAAATGATTATTGGGAAGATTTTTTTCTTCTATGTTCTCCAAAGAGAACCGATCGGTGAGGGTATCATTTACAAAGCGTTCTACCTGAATCGGAGTCTTGCCCTGGCTCATCAAATCAGCAAACGGAAGATCAGAGAACAAAGTAAGATCAGTGAGCCAGGGTTCGCTGAGCAGGCCCCATTCAATATTGATCTCCTCCGTAAGCCACACATGGAAAACTTCATCGGAATCCTCAGATTGCATCAACCACTTTTGGGCATCATAACCATCGATATTTTTAGTCTCCGATGTTTGGGTAAGCTCCAGCCCGGTATCTGCATTCTGTTCTTTGTCTCCCATACCCCTCACATTATTCATTAGGCTGATCATAGAAAGCAATTCCTCCTTTTTGAGTACAACGGCTTCAGAGCGATTACCCATAAAAACAAAATCTTCGGCATCATGACGAATGATGATACTGCTTGCTTCAATAGCACCCATCATATCAAGAGCTTCCGCATCTTCGGATTTTGAGAACAAAATATTAGTAGGACTAAGGCTGAGGTTATGGCTCGCATTCAGACTCTCATTACCGTTTTCAGAAACACTATACCTGTTGATTTCCAGAGTACCCTCAAATTGTGCGCTGGCCGTTGAGATTCCGGCACAAAACAACAAGGCCAAACTGCCAAGGGTAATTTTAAAAAAATGCGGGGTTTTCATATTTAAGGATTTTTTTAAGAAAAAGGGGCTAGATTAAGGATAGTAAACGCAGGGATTGTGATTTTATGACGGAACCGGTAAACTAAAAGACGTGTCGTTTTTTAACCTGTAAGACCCTGAATCTAATAACCTGAGTTCGGCTAAAAATCAATTTATTAAGGCCAAGAAATATACGTTTAACCCTTTCAGGGTTGCTTACTATTGATTGCACGGGGGTGTATCAAAAGTATAAATACATTTTAGTCAACCTTAATTATAACCTTTATAATTAGAAAACCTTTCTATCAACGTCATCTCGACCGGAGGCCGCC
>JBBDMV010000037.1:0-6373 GCA_040878115.1 Balneolales bacterium | reverse complement strand
ATTTCCTCGTCTTCCCCATTAACCCTGGCCAGAAGCTCTCTGATGCGGATATCGTTCGGGCCAATGCTGTCCAGTGGCGAGATCACCCCACCTAACACGTGATATCTTCCCTTGAACTCATTGGTTTTTTCAATGACATATACGTCCTTGGTTTCTTCGACAACGCAGATGCTAGCCGCACTGCGCCTGGGGCTGGCACAGATTCCACAAGGATCTTCATCGGTTATATTATAACAGGTCGAGCAGTTTTTGATGGATTTCTTGAGCTCAAAGATAGACTCCGCAAGCTTGAACACCTGGTCATCACTTTGCTTCAGTAAGTGCATGGCGATGCGCTGTGCAGATTTCCTACCCATCCCTGGCAATTTAGCAAGTTGCTCAATAGCGGTTTCTAGCGTTTCAGAAGTGAGGTGCAAATTTCAGTGATCAGTGATCAATTAACGGTGAACAAATGAGTATGGAGGCGATAAGAAATTATTTCAGCCCCAGATCACCCAGGTCCATACCGCCCGGCAATCCTCCGGGGAGCATACCTTTGGTCATTTCGGCCATTTTCTCTTTGGAGACATCATCAGCCTCTTTCAGAGCTTTGTTAATTCCGGCAATGATCAAATCTTCAAGCATCTCAACATCATCAGTATTAATAATATCATGGTCCAGCTTGATGCCAATAATTTCTCTGTTACCATTTGCCTTAACTTTCACCATTCCTCCACCAGCTTCGGCTTCTATTTCCAATTCGGAAAGTTTACTTTTGGCGTCTTCCATTTTTTTTTGGAATTCGGTTATTTTTCCGAATAGGTCAGCCATATTTTGCATGATACATCCTTATTTGTAATTAATATTCAAGTTCCGCACCAAACAGTTCAACTATGGTGCGAAGTGTCGGGTCCTTTTTTTGGAGTTCTTTGAACCGTGTATAAGGGTCTAACGCATCCTCTGTCTCAATAGTTTGTATTACCGTGGTCTGGAAGCGTAATTTCTGCCGGGTTAGTTTATTAAATAATCGGCTAAAATCCCGTTTTTTTTCCTCGACCGTCTCACAGATAAATTGGTCCTGGCATTCCAGGGTCAGTTTACCTTGCTTTAAGTCTATCGGTTTTACCCGCTGCATGGTGAAGTAACTGACCTTCTCCATTTTATCATAGATTTCCTGAAGATACTGGTCCCAAACCTGCTTCACATCATGAAGGTAAAATGGCTTCTTTTCCTGAAAGGCTGAATTCGTATCTTCGGTTTCACCAGATGCCGGTTTTGGTTTTGGCGCTAAAGCCAGGTTCCCGGTAATTTCACCACCATATTCTTCTTCTGTTTTGGGGACCGTTGTATTTTCATTACCGGAATCCAGGTTGACTGTTGAGAGCATGTTTTGGGTCCGTCCCAGCGATGGCTTCCCGAAAACATTTATATCTTCGCTGGTTTTCCCCTGGGTATCTGCCTGCGGGGTGTCTTTTGTCTGCTGTGGCGGGGCCGCCTCTGGTTTATTTTCTGTTTGCCGGAGCTTTGGTGCCGGGGGATCAGCTTTCTTTTCACTCGCGACAGGCTGCTCAGGCTTTGATTCTGCAGCGGTTCCTTGTTTCAAACTCTTGAGCTCATCCATAAGCTGACGGAGTCCGCCCATTCGCTCCAGGTGGATCAATTTCAAAATAGCGATCTCAAACTGGATTCGCGGCTGCCGGGCTTCTCGTATTTTAAACTGAGCATCATTGATGATATGAAGCATGCGCATCAGGTCATCGGCTTCAAAAACTTTGGCTGCAACCTGATATCGTTCCCTGGTGTCATCTGAAGCCTCTATGAGATACACGTTTTTCATGTCCCGGGCCAGGTATAGATTTCGCAGGTGCTCGGTGAGCGTGCTCAGAAATTCCTGGATGTCGTAGCCATCCTGCAGCAGGTTGTTAATGAGGGTGAGGCCGGCATTGGCATCTTTTTTATCCACGGCGTCCATCAGCTCGAACAAGTGCTCGGTGCTTACCACATTAAGGGCGCTGAACATTTCCTGCTGGTTGATATCGGTGCCACAGAAGGCAATAGCCTGGTCCATAATCCCTAACGCATCACGCAATGAACCGTCACCTTTCTTTGCAATTACATGCAAAGACTCATTATCAATTTTAATGCCTTCCGTCTTACATATGCTATGCAGCCTGGCCACTGTTTCTTCCACTTTGATACGGCGGAAATCAAACCTCTGGCAACGCGACAGGATCGTCGGGAGGATCTTATGCGGCTCCGTGGTCGCAAAAATAAATATGGCGTGATCAGGGGGCTCTTCCAGGGTTTTCAGCAGGGCATTGAACGCCTGCTTGGTGAGCATGTGGACCTCATCAATGATATAAACCTTATAGCGTCCGTTCTGCGGCTTGATCCGTACCCGCTCCCGCAGAGCATGCACATCTTCGACTTTATTATTGGAGGCCGCGTCAATTTCTATGATGTTAAGCGTATTATTTAGCGCTTCTCCATCAACGGTGGCATCCACTTCGTTAATGACTCGGGCAAGCACCCGGGCCATGGTAGTTTTCCCTACTCCCCGCGGACCGCAAAACAGATAGGCGTGATTAAGCCGGTTTTGTTCAATCGCGTTTTTCAGTGTGCTGCTCACATGTTCCTGTGAGACAATATCCTCAAAATTTCTAGGCCGGTATTTGCGGGTCAGGGCTTTGTATTGTTCAGCCATCGGGGATCTTAGCGGTTAAGGTTTTCGTGTAAGATATAAAATTCAGGCTCTAATGTAATGGATTTTATCATGCCCAACCATCAAAATAAATCGTCCAGATCTTTATTTCTGTTGACGCCTTCCAGCATAATATGCGATTGCTCATGGGTTTCAGCCGGCTCAAGGTGAATGGTTACCACAGCATCCCCCTGAATAGCCTTCATGATATGGCGCTCCAAAATAGTGGCCTCATCATGGGCATCCTGAAGTTTGATGTCTTTCCTAAACAAAGCATGTAATTCAATCCAGGTGGTGTGCCCCGTGGTTCGATGACGAAGGTTGTGCGTACTGATAATGTTAGGCGGGAGCTTTTGATCAAGAACGTTTTTAATGATCTCATCCTTATCCGGGTCACGACTGTCCATCAACCCTTTCAGAGAGTACCGGCCTAATTTAACACCCTCATACATAATATAGGAAGCCACACCCAGAGCAACGATGGCATCAAGGATCACCCAACCGGTGAATTTAATCAGCAGGAGCGTCAAGACCACACCGCCGCTGGTCCATACATCGGTGAGCGTGTGCTTTCCGTTACCGATGACAATCATATTATTCTCCTCACGCCCAACCTTTACAAGGTAACTGCCCAATGTCAGGTTGACGATCGCCGCCAAAAAGATCACCGCAATACCATGATCGAGATTAGCCAATACCGCACCGGTAATCAAATTGTTAACCGACTGGAATATAATGGCAATGCCGGCTATAACAATAAGCAATCCCTCTGCACCCACGGCAAAAAAACCAATTCGCTCATGGCCGTAATGGTGGTCTTCATCAGGAGGCTTGATGCTGAAATACACCCCGAAAGTTGAAAAACCTACTGCAAAAATATGCACAAAAGACTCCAGTACATCCGACAAAACGCTATTTGAACCCGTCATAATGAATCCGCCTAACTTAAAGGCAAACGCAAAAAGCGAGACAAAAAGGCTTATTTTAATGGCTTTTTTGCTACGAGTATCCATAGATAATTGGCGCACCTAACCGGCCGCTATTATTTATTGAGTATAGAAAGGTTTTTCTTTGATTGATAAAAAATATGGCACTGGTTTATCGTCTGTTGTCTCACTTCTCATGTAATCTTTGTATTTTTAAACGTAATGGGATAAGATCGAATAAATTCCACGTTTGTAACGGACTATTATTACATCACTGCGAAGACACGGTAAGATATTAAAGATTTGGAGAATATAAGTAAATTACACAGAAACATATTTGAAGCTATTTCTAAAGCCGGTGAAAATTGCCAGCAGCAGGTATTTATTGTTGGTGGTTATGTACGTGATTATTACCTGCATCGATTAAAAGAAAATGTGGGAGACATGGATTTCGTGACCATAGGTTCCGGCATCAAACTAGCCAGAAGGGCTGCCGAACTTCTGGGAACAAAAGATATTTCCGTTTTTAAAAATTTTGGCACAGCCCATGTTCGTTATGGGAACTTCGACCTTGAGTTTGTGGGAGCCAGAAAAGAAAGTTACGAACGGAATTCCCGCAAACCTATCGTGGAAGACGGCACCCTGGAGGATGACCAGTTGCGCCGTGATTTCACCATCAACGCCCTTACCTGGTCACTCAATAAAGGTGATTTCGGCAAGTTACGTGACCCTTTCGGTGGATTACATGATCTTAAGGACCAATTAATCCGTACCCCCGTTGATCCGGATATAACGTTCAGCGATGACCCCCTGCGTATGCTTAGGGCCATTCGCTTTGCTACCCAGCTGGATTTTGAGATCGAGGAAAAGACACTGGAAAGCATCAAAAAGTCTGCTAAACGTATCAAGATTATCTCTCAGGAACGTATTGTTGATGAATTGAACAAGATCATCATGTGCCCGGTCCCATCGGTGGGGTTTTCGCATTTGTTCAAAACCGGCTTGCTTGAAATAATCTTCCCCGAACTTTATAACCTGCGCGGAGTGGATGAAATTAACGGCATTCGGCATAAAGATAACTTCTGGCACACCCTGCAGGTGCTTGATAATATAACCGTAAAATCCGACAACTTGTGGCTGCGCTGGGCGGCTATCTTACATGATATTGCGAAGCCCCCCACCAAACGATTTTCTCCCGTAGCCGGCTGGACCTTTCACGGACATGATGCTCTGGGTGCCCGGTGGGCAAAAGGGATATTTAGAAGGTTCAGCCTTCCTATGGATGGGCGTTTACGCTACATTCAAAAGCTTGTAAGGCTGCACCTCCGCCCCATTGCGTTGGTTGATGAGATCGTAACCGACAGCGCTATCCGCCGCCTCATTGTAGAAGCCGGAGACGACCTGGATGACCTGATGACGCTTTGCCGGGCCGATATCACTTCAAAGAACACCCGTAAAGTTAAACAGTACCTAAGGAATTTTGACGCCGTTGAGCAAAAGGTCAATGAAGTAGCGGAAAAAGACCGCCTGCGCAATTGGAAGCCACCCATTACCGGCAACGAAATTATGGAAGCTTTGCAACTCGGACCTGGGCCGCAAGTAGGTGTTATAAAGAAAGCCATCGAAGAAGCCATTATGGAAGGCGAAATCCCCAACGAACACCAGGCTGCGTGGGATTACATGCTCAAAATCAAAGACCAAGCACTTGAAGCCAATAAGAACTGAACCCCAAGTCGAATGGGTCACCCAATCCCACGCTAAAATAAACCTCGGGTTGCAGGTTTTACGGAAATTGCCAACCGGTTATCATGAAGTAAAAACAGGGTTCTGCTTTATTGACTGGTCAGACCGTTTCTCGGTGAAGAAATCCAACCAGCTTCTGTTGAACATGTCGGACGAATCCATCCCAACCGATGACAGGAACCTGATTGTAAAGGCTATAAAACACCTTCGCCAGTACATACATTATTCCGGCCATCACCTGATCAAGGTTGAAAAGAAAATACCTGCCGGAGCGGGCTTAGGTGGTGGAAGCAGTAACGCGGCCACAATACTCAGGATGATCAATAAAATAGAAAGCCTGGGTTTATCAGAGACCGATCTCGCTGATCTTTGTGCCGGCATCGGCGCCGATGTCCCCTTGTTCTTGAAAGGGAAACCCGGCATGGCAACCGGTATCGGGACCACTATAAAGCACCTTGATATTCAACCTGACTACTGGATATTAACGGTTTTCCCGGATATCGTATCCAACACCGCAGAAGCCTACAGCTATTGTACCCCCAATGAAGGCCCCGATTTTGATTTGGAGGATATCCTCGTCAACGAAGATCCTGAAGAATGGAAATTCCTACTCCAGAACGACCTTGAAACCAGCGTAATTCAAAGACATCCGTTAATTGGAGACCTGCGGGACCAGCTCTATGAGTTCGGCGCGTTATACGCTGCCATGAGCGGCAGCGGGTCAGCCGTATTCGGGCTCTTCGAACAGGAGTTCCTCGCCGTGGAAAGCTACAACACGCTCCTGGACTTGGGATTCAAAGTAAACCTGACCCCCCCAAAATTCAAGCCTGATTTTATGGTTTATGAGAAAGCATAAAATCAAAAGGTTTTTTTAAGCTGAGTTCGATTCATATTTATGAGCTTAAACCTATTTTCAGGAACGCGAAGTAAAGAAGACGCAATAATGCGTCAGCTATCAGGGCAATGATCAATAGCAAAAAAGCCTGAAGTACCTAATCTCTAATCCATTGAACCCCCTTCGGGG
>JBBDMV010000036.1:0-6380 GCA_040878115.1 Balneolales bacterium | reverse complement strand
GTATGTGATCGGGCTTGCTGAGGAGTTGGTTTCCGGTCATTTAAATATGAAAGAACTGGAGCAGGCAAGTCCCGAGTCGTTTTATAACCAGACAATAGCCATACGGGGCATAGGCCCAACCACTGCGCAGGATTTGATGCTATTCAGGAACAGGACCGATGCGGTTTTCCCAAGCCACTTTACAAAGGGCCGTCAAACGGGCCTGAGGATGTGGATCATCCACAGCTACGGCGGCAATCCGGATCAATGCACCGAAGCCGAGTTTCACGATATGATCAAAAGCTGGAAGGGCTGTGAAGCCGCCGCTTTGGAGTTTCTGTATGTTAACTGGGTGATTGGAGCAAAAAAGGGTTAGTATTAATGTTGACTATACGGAAGCTCAAACCAGTTAGTAAAGGTTACTTTAGTGTATAGGTCCAGCTGATACTTTTCTGAAGCTCTGCTCACCTCAGTACCCTTCCGTTGGGGAAGCGATCGGAGAAGAGCTGTTCGGCCAGCACGCCCGCAATGGCATCGGGATCACCCAGTTCTCCCCGGCTTTTTGCCTGTATAAAATCATCGACCATCTCAAAATCATCTTTGCTTACATTTCTAATCTCACGCTGCATCTCTGTTTCCATACGGCCGGGATTGAAGGCGATGCAATGAATGGGATATTCCATTTTAGACTGCTCCAGGGCAATACATTTGGTAAGCATATCGACGCCGGCCTTAGTGCTGCAATAATGGCTCCAGCCGTGATAAGGGTTGTTGGCTGCTCCTGATGAGATCATAACAATTCGTTTGGTAGCTTTTAATCTCTGAAATTTCGCGATAAAACAATGCGACAACATGGCCGGAGCCGTAAAATTAACTTGTAAGTTTTTATGATACGTTTCGGCGTCATATTTACCCATCGGCCCTATGGGCGATAGCATCCCCGCATTGTTGATCAAAGAAACAAAGGATGTCGTTTCAGGGGCTATGCTCCCGGCAATATTTTCCATCAACCCTTCAATCTCTCCGGTTTCTGACAGATCAAATGTATATTGAAATGCTGTAGCGCCTTGAGTTTCGATTTCCGAGACCAATTCATCCATCCTGCTTCTCGCGATCAAGTGATAACATTGACCGGAACCAATCATCTTCTTAGTTAAACTTAACCCGAATCCTTTAGAAGCCCCTGTGATAATTATATGTTTCATGTCACGAATGTGTTAAGTGAAAGTAACTTGTTACAGCGATTGTATAGTAATTTGATGTACGATATCTAATATAATTGTTAATCCCGACTAATTTTCCAATTATATAATTCTTACAAGCTTAAGTCTTTCCTCAACTTCGCCTTAAAGGACACCGTATCCGCTTCGCGTATCCCCAGCGATAAATCGGCCTGTTTGGTGTATTTCCCTGTTAATTGCCTGGCATCACAGCGTACGTTAAACTCAGGCTCCATAAAAGGCCATGGGTTCACTACAAATGTATTTTGTTCTCCCATGGCTATCGTTAAGGCGGCTATACCTGACTGGTGAGGAATATTATTAATAGTTTCCCTGGAAATACTGCCCATGCAAATGATAAGGGAAAGGTAATCGAACACCGATATCAACTTTTGATGAGTTTTTAGCAGATCATCGCTGATAAACCGATGATAAAAGCTGTCGTTTACCATACTGCCTATAAGCCTTTTTTGTAACTCATCCTGTTTATTTCTGAAAACACGGGCCCTTTTATGGATAGGTCCAGGATCTTTGCTGAAATCATGCATGCGGGACAAACCTGTCACATGTCGTGAAACCAGAAGGGCTGAATAACGGTTGACCAATTCGGTTTTTAAAGGACCCTCTTCCCAGATCCGGAAATGATCGGCAATAGGGATATTCTTAAAATCATAGGGCAACCCCGTGTTCGGATTGAGCGCAGGTTCCATTTCCCAGTGTACCCAACCGGCATCGTGATTGGTGACGGCGAAGCAAAGATCATCCCAGGGTCCAGGCCTGGTAAAACCATTTGCTCCCCATTGTCCGGCTAATTGGCCGGAAATCCAGGCATGGGCAGGCTGGCTGATAAGAAGGTTGTGTGATGTTTCGTCGCGGACAATCATAGATCAGCTAACGGTTTTCGTTTATCACTTCAATAAAACTGTTTATTTCCTTTAAATATCTATCTCCGGTCTCAATGAAGCCAATATTATGGTCACCCATCATTTCAAGCCAGTACTTCGGCTCACGGGCAGCATCAAATAGCCTTTTACCGTGGTGGAAAGAAATCAGGTTATCTCTGATGCTGTGGCCTATCAACACAGGTACTTTGACCTTTCTTACGTATTCGCGTGTCGGGTATTTTATCCGTAAAAAGTATTTGACCGGTAAATAAGGATATATTTCGGACCCAAGTTCAGGAAGTGAGGTGAAACTGGATTCAATGATTAAACCCCGTGGCTGGTTATTTAGCGCCAACCAGGCGGCAACCGGCCCACCCAATGAACGCCCGAATATGATAAGTTCATCGTCGCTGATATTTTTTTTACCGGTAAGATAATTCCAGGCAGCCTGGGCATCCTTGTAGGTCCCTTCCTCAGTGGGTTACCCCTGGCTGTTCCCGTAACCCCGGTAATCAAAAATGAAGACGTTAAGCCCCAGGCTATGAAATTGTTCTATGCTTTCAAGGCGGTGCGAAATGTTCCCTGCATTTCCATGGCAGAATATTAGTGTTGCCCGCGGAGTATCATCAGCCGGTATAAACCATCCATGGAGAAATAGCTCATCTTCCGTTTTAAAATATACATCCTCATATTCAAGGCCATAGTCCTCAGGGGTTGCTTCAATATCGGATGAAGGGAAATAAACAAGCCTGGATTGAAAGATAAACAGCAGCGCCAGCAGTATTAGGAAAAAGATTGCCAACACCGATAAAAGCCATAGGACCATTTTCATAACCTTTCAGATCATACCAAAAAAAAAGCCAATGCATATTAACTATGCATTGGCTTTCATATAAACAAGTTTTATCAATTCTAATAACGGTTTTTTGATCTTCGTGCTTGTCGTTGTGCCGCTGCTTCCGGGTCATCATTTGGTTTAGGGAAAGTAAGCTTTTTGCTGCCTTTAGGTTGCTGCCGCGGTGGTGGCGCGGTTGCTACAGGAGCCGTTCTTGTCTGAGGGCGCGGTTGTCTTGGCCTGGGTTGATTAGGAACCGGACCGTTGCCTCCAGCAGGAGCTGATTTTTCTTTTAAATATAAGACAAGCAATGCAATAATTACCAAAACAGCCAGACCAAGGAAAATAAGCGCAGTATATGATTGAGGCTGGCTAACAAGGTTCCATGTACTTAGTTTGCTGTCAATAGTGGCAAAGTTGTCGTAGGTCATCAAATTGGCTGTGATCATAGGATCTTGCCACTGGCGCTTCACATCCTCTTGCCATACACTGGCGAATTCTTCATATCTTGCTTGTTCCTCTTCATCAGAAGATTCCTGAGCACGGTTTATAGCCGTATCAAGGTAATTATTGAGACTGGAATAAAAACTCATTCCATCATTAAATGGTTCAAGGTCAATGTCATGTTCGTCAAAAGAGGCATTAAGTGATTGCCATACTGCGTCATCAACCTGCAGTCCCCATTCATTGATCATTCCCGAGACTTGCTCTATACGCTCTTGCCGCTCCTGTTCGCCAACAAAAATTTGACCGAGCTGAGGTCCGAGGTTTTCATATACTTCCTCAAACTCATGTTGAGTAGCATAAAGTCTCAGAAAATCTTCGGAGCTGAGTTGCGTATGAGTATCCAGAAATGCCATATTGTTCTGAATTACCGACTCCAGATGGCCAAACACATTGTCGGCATCAATTTCCAAAGCCAGCTCTTCTCGTTCACCGGCTGAAAGAGATTCCAGATCAAGGTCATCGTAGGCAACAAACAGAGAATCGACCGTATTCAAGATGAATTCATCGCGCTCACGCAGTTGTGCCCTGAGGTTACTGACCTGTGCGGCCGACGCGTCTCTTGCTTGCTGGGTTTGAGACAGTTCATCACTTAACTGCGAGATTTCATCCCTGCGCTGTGAAAGAGTGTCTGACATATTAGCGACCAGCTCATCAAGCTCGCTTCCCCTTTCATCACCGGCCTCAATTCGGGCAATGTGGTTTCGGGTTGTCTCGGTTAACTCATTTAAATAACTGATACGGCTTTCAAATGTCTCGGGGTACAACAGAACATCGAGAAAGTTTTCATGCTCACCGTACTGCTCACGTACATTATTGGCTTCTTCAACCAACTCTTCTGCTTCCTCAGAAGACTCCACTTCCAGCAGGGATTGATAAATACTTTCAATATCCTGTTCGAAATTACTTTTTATTTGAAAATCTGACTGGTTCTGGGTATACCCATATTGGGATATACCTAAAGTCAGGGCTGAAATTACCAATAAGAACTTGGTTATCTTTAGATGTTTCATCTTATAACTATTGATATGATTTATGATTGATCTTCTTCAATTCCGTCGCTGGTAAGTCGGAATTCCCGGTCTGTACCATCAAGGAGTTCGATTACAGGGGGCCGTTGGTTAAATGCAGGATTGTCAATACCAGCTTCATCAATTAAGATCGTCTCGTGAAGCTGAAAATTACCTGCCCGTGCCTCTAATACGAAAACATTGGCATAACCAGGTGCCGTTACAAAGTAATAGCCCTGATTATTCCGTATTACACGAACCTCAGGAGTTGTAACGGAACTGGTATCTTCGGTTTCAACGTACTGCAAAGGTTTTATATTAAAACTCAATCCTGAGCGGATATCTGAAACACTACCATCATCCTGTACATCCAGAACGCTTTCGATGGGTTGCGAATAATCCACATCTTCGATCACTAATGATCCGCATGAAGCTAACGAGAATATGGAAAAAGCCGCAAAAAGATTGACGGTGAGTCTAAATTTATTTGTTCGAATCATCTTGTTGATAATGTAAGTTTAATGGTCCTTATTTAATCTCATTCGTTTCAAACACTCGAATAAGCAAGACTCTGTTCAGAGTCAATTCATTATAAATACTTAATTATAAATAATAAAAGTGGAAAATAATCATTATTTATCAAATTGCACCTATTAAAGTGCGCAATATCGTTATTTTTTTTAACTATTAATAATCAAAATTAAAGTTTTATTAAAGTGCTGATTAATGCTCCCTGATTCAACCGGCCCACTCCCTGAAGTTCTTCCAAGCCCAATATAAATGAATAACCGACCACATGCGCCCCTGCTTTTTCTATCAATTTTGTGGCAGCCATTGCGGTACCCCCGGTTGCAATTAAATCATCATGAATAACTACATTAGCATTTTTGGGGATAGCATCTGCATGCATTTCAAGGCTATCGCTACCATATTCTAATTCATAAGAAGCTGATATAATTTTAGAGGGCAATTTGTTTGGCTTTCGTACAGGAACAAATCCCGCCAGAAGATCGGCCGCCAAGCGAGGACCAAAGTAGAATCCCCGGGCTTCAAGACCTACCACAATATCTACACATTGGCCGTTAAATAGCTTGCGTAACAGCCTGGAAGTCAGGTCGAGCGTGACCGGATCAGCCATCAAAGGGGTAATGTCTTTAAATTGAATTCCTTTAACCGGAAAGTCCGGTATATTACGAATACGTGATCTCAGCATCCCGATAAGGTCGATATCAGTAGTTTCTATCATTTAATTTTTTCAGGTATTTATGTAAATGAGCATAAAAAAAATAGCTAATAATTTATCGCTTTTAAAACAAAATACTATTCCTTCTAATTTATTACACATGGGGCCCAACATTACACTGAACGATCATCAAAAGTTTATGAGCTGTGCGCTGGTGCTGGCAGAACAAGCGTATGCTGAGGGTGAAGTACCCGTCGGGGCCGTGGTTGTGCATAATGATATGATTATCGGCAAAGGCTATAATCAGGTCGAGCGGTTAAAAGATTCCAGCGCCCATGCCGAAATGATCGCACTCTCGGCGGCATTTGAAGCAAAGGGTTCTAAATATTTAAAAAATTGCTCCATCTACGTGACCCTCGAACCCTGCCCCATGTGTGCCGGGGCCCTGGTATGGTCAAAAATTGATCGGCTTGTTTTCGGTGCCATGGATGCAGAAGCCGGAGCATGCGGAAGCGTGTTCAACATCGCCGACAACCAAAAGCTAAACCACAGAATTGAAGTCATCCAGGGTATTATGGAATACGATAGCGAACATCTGCTAAAGTCGTTTTTCCAGGAAAGACGCGGGTGAAATGCATTGGGCTTTCCTTGAATTCAACCGGAACTCAGGTTTTCACCAGTTCAAGCTGTCAACCAACATCAGGAAAAGAGGTCTTATACTGTAATAGGTTGACACAAAATCGGAGTCAACTTTATGAAGAAAAG
>JBBDMV010000035.1:0-6385 GCA_040878115.1 Balneolales bacterium | reverse complement strand
TATCTTCTTCATTCCAAGAGTAGGGAAGCTTAGTAGCGGATGAGATTTCTCCGCTACAGCCGCAAAACCGGCGGCTTCCGGTCGAAATGACGGTTGATGGGCTAAAGCAGGTTATTTAGTTTAATAAAAAACGTTTATTACCTCGTTCGTGTTACATCAACATTGAACTTCTTATTCATTAAAAAGGATCTCGGATATGAAACGGAATGTTACCCGCAAATTAATCGAATCCCATTTAATTGGTGGCGACATGACGCCGGGCGAAGAAATTTCTCTCAAGATTGACCAATCTCTCACCCAGGATGCCACTGGTACCATGGTCATGCTGGAACTGGAGGCCATGGAAATTGATAAAGTTAAGACCGAGTTGTCCGCCCAGTATGTTGACCACAATTTGCTTCAAACGGATTTTAAGAACATGGATGACCACCTGTTCCTGAAATCAGCATCGGAACGTTTTGGGGTGTGGTACAGCAAGCCTGGTAACGGGGTAAGCCATCCGGTCCACATGCAGCATTTTGCTGTGCCGGGAAAGACTCTAATTGGGTCTGATAGCCATACCCCCGCTTCAGGCTCTATGGGGATGCTTACTTTTGGCGCCGGAGGACTCGATGTTGCCATGGCGATGGCCGGTGAACCCATGAACATTAAAATGCCTCGCGTTCTCGGTGTTGAGCTCACCGGGAAGTTACCAAATTGGGTAAGCGCAAAGGATGCCGTTTTGGAAATGCTGCGCCGCTATGACGTTCATGGCTGCCGCGGCATGATCATTGAGTATTACGGGCCGGGACTGGACCAATTATCGGCCATGGACCGCCATGTGATGGCGAATATGGGTACCGAGCTCGGGGCTACCAGCACCGTCTTTCCGGCTGATAAGGAGGTCAAGCGTTTTATGCATCAAAATAACCGCAGTGAAGAATTTGTTGAATTACTCCCTGACGAAGATGCTGAATATGACCTTCATGAGAGTATTGACCTGTCAAAAGTTGTGCCGCTCATTGCCTGCCCGAGCAGCCCGGGAAATGTGGTTCCTGTCCGGGATGTGGAAGGCAAAAAAGTCAATCAGGTGGTTATAGGCTCATCAGCTAATCCGGGCTTAAGGGATTTTTGGATTGTAGGTGAAATTGTGAAAGGTAAGAGAATCAATGCAGATGTCTCTTTGGATATTAACCCGACTTCCCGACAGATTATAGAAAACCTTGCTGCCATGGATTCCATACTTGCCTTTGTCCAGGCCGGGGCGCGATTCCATCAGACGGGATGCCTGGGTTGTATTGGAATGGGACAGGCACCGGGTTCTAATCAAATAAGCCTGAGAACAATGCCCCGGAATTTTAAAGGGCGTTCAGGTACGGCTGACGATTATGTTTATCTTTGCAGTCCTGAGACCGGGGCTGCGGCAGCTTTAACCGGCAAGATCACAGACCCAAGAGATCTGGAAAAATTGTATGATATGTCTTATCCTACATATCAAGAACCTGAGAAATGGGCGATAACTACTGAGCTTTTGATCCCGCCTTCGAAAAATGGACAAGATGTAGTTCTTGAAAAAGGTCCTAATATCCACACTTTCCCACAGTTCGGCCCCCTTCCTGATAAAAGCCGCACAGAGGTGTTGCTCAAGGTTGGGGATAATATCTCTACGGATGAAATTATGCCGGCGGGTTCAAGGGTCCTCCCTTACCGAAGCAACATCCCTAAACTAAGTGAATTTGTCTATTACCAGATGGACGAATTCTTTCACCAACGCGCATTGGAAGCAAAAGAAAAATATGACGGTCATGTAATTGTTGCAGGAGACAATTATGCACAAGGCTCCAGCCGCGAACATGCGGCCATTTGTCCGCGATATCTTGGCCAGGTTGCGGTATTGGCGAAATCATACGCCCGCATTGGCTGGCAGAACCTGATTAACTTCGGCATCCTCCCCTTGGAGTTCATTAATCCGGACGATTACGAGACCATTAACCAGGGGGATGAGATTGAGCTATCAGAATTGCAAAGCCAGCTTTCCGGTGGGGGTTCCATATTTGTTGAGAATTTGACCAATGGCAAGAAATATGAAATGACGCACTCCATGAGCAAGCGCCAGGTAAGCATCGTACAGAAAGGCGGATTAATCAACGAATTTAAAAAAGGCCAGAAGGTTGGTTAGCTTTCAGTAGTTGTTCACCCTTCCAAACGATAATGATGCAACTCTTTCAGAAGTATCGTTAACAAATCGATACCGGAGTCTATGTCTTTTTTTGATGCCGTTTCCACGGTGCTGTGCACGTAACGGGTGGGAGTTGAGATACAACTGACCCGGGCACCTACCCCGGTAAGATATTGCATGGCAGAGGTATCGGTTCCGCCGGCTGTAAGCACCTCACGCTGAAACGATATATCATTATCTTTAGCGGTTTTTTCCATAAACTCTACCAATGAGCCGGTACAAATTACACTACCATCCATCACTTTAATCGCTGTGCCTTTGCCTAAATCGGTAATTCGCTGCTGAGGCTCCACTCCCGGGAAGTCATTGGCAAGCGTAATATCCAGGTTTATACCGACATCGGGCTTTATGCTGGATGCCGCTACCCTGGCACCTCGTAGACCAACCTCTTCCTGTACGGTGAAGACCCCGTAAAAGTCGATGTTGAGATCTTTGGCTTTTTTGATGGCCTCTACTAAAATGTAAACGGATGCCCGGTTATCCAACGATTTGCCGGTTACGTTATCGCCCATTTCTATTAGCTCGCGATCGCGTATGATCAGGGTACCCGGCTTTACCAGCTCCTTAACTTCGTCGGCCGGCAGGCCCACATCAATAAACAGCTCCTCGATTTTAGGGGCTTTGCTTTTTTCCTCTTCCTTTAATAAATGTGCCGGCTTGCAACCAATTACGCCCGGTAATGGAGTTGATGCCTGAACAGAAACACGTTGAGTATACAAGGTTCGCGGATCAAAACCACCCAGTGTATGGAACCTGATGAACCCGTTATCATCAACATAGGTAGCAATCAGCGATATTTCGTCAAGGTGAGCCGCGGCCATGACTTTCGTATCGCCTTTGCCTTTCCTCACAATTAGATTTCCTATGGAGTCTGTTTCTATGGAATCTGCATATCCTTTAAGGTGGTCTTTGACGAGATCCCGTAATTGATGCTCAAATCCAGGTGCGGCGGGTGTGGCTACGATTTCTTTAAGAAGGTTGAAGTTCAAGGTATCGGTGGGTTGTTGGTTGTGTGTGGTAGGTATTATGGGTCAGGCGTACTTCAATTTTCTGCCCCGTGGTTCAGGGACAGGGTCGCCAAACTCTCTGGCGGTTTCAATCCAAAGGGTGATAGCTTTATTAATATGATGCAAAGCATCTGCCTGAGTATTTCCATGTGCGCTACAGCCCGGTAGTTCCGGTACTTCCGCTACGAAAACATCGTCTTCTGTTGACCAATAAATAATGATCTCATATTTATACATCATGAATCTCCGTAAAGCTTATATTTCAAGATAATGCTTCTCAATTGCTTAACCTGATATGGTTTAGCATTATTTGCCGTCTCTTTGTAAGTTTATTTTTCTTCTATGTCTTTTCTGCGAAATATATGATGACTGCCTTTTATCCTTAGTTCAAATCCCAACTGGATTAATAAATTCTTTACATCATCAAACTTAATATTCGTATCTGACCTGCCGCCTTAAATCTTTTGAATTAATTTTTCTGATTTGCTCATTACAAATTAATGTCGGCTGCTTTTAAACTGCTGAGCACCGATTCAAATATTATTCTTCCATGGTCTGAGCCTATTTCGGCTTCGACGGCACGTTCGGGGTGTGGCATCATGCCCATGACGTTGCGGCTTTCGTTGCAGATTCCGGCGATGTTGTAAACCGACCCGTTCGGGTTAGATGCCTGGGTGGTATTGCCATCGGCGTCAGCGTACCGGAACAGAACCTGGTCATTGTCTTTGATCTTTTCCAGGGTTTGGGAGTCGGTGTAATAATTACCTTCCCCGTGGGCAATCGGTATTTGCAGCAGGCTTCCCTTCTCTACCTGGCCGGTAAATGGAGAGTTCGAACTCTCGCAGCGCAGCCAGGTTTGCTTGCAGGAAAACCGCAAATGCTCATTGTACATCATGGTTCCCGGTAGCAATCCGGCTTCCAACAGGACCTGAAAGCCGTTGCAGATACCCATCACCAATCCACCGCTTTGGGCAAATTTAATAACTTCACCCATCACGGGTGAGAACCGTGCAATGGCACCGGACCGTAAATAATCACCATACGAGAAACCACCGGGAATGAGCACAAGATCTACATTGCCCAAATCGGTTTCTTTGTGCCAGATAAATGTTGTTTCCACATCCATTACATGCTTCATCGCATGATAAGCATCATGATCGCAATTGGACCCGGGAAAAACGATAACTGCTATTTTCATATAAATTGGTGAATTTGTTATTGGTGAATTAGTTGGCATGCAAAATTTGCAAAAGCGAGCGTACCAATTACACATTTACTAATTCCACTTCAAAATCTTCCATCACCTCGTTGGCAAGAAGTTGTTTGGAAGCTTCCGTGGCTATCCTTTGAGCTTCATCACGGTTATCCGTATTAATATTTAACTGGATCAGTTTCCCAACCCGGACATTTTCCACTTTATCAAAGCCCAAATTGCCTAAAGCCTGCTTGGTGGCTTTACCTTTTGGGTCTAAAATTGATTTTCTTAATGTAATTCTTACGTTTGCCTGGAACATATTATTTTTCACTTACTTTCTTCTTAATTATTAACTACTGCCTCGATAACTGATTGTTGATCATTGTTAACTGATCATCCTCTTTCAGCCACTGCAAAAAACCCCAGCGGCGAAACCAGGTCAACTGACGTTTTGCGTATCTTCTTGTATTCGTTTTGATTTTTTCGATCATCTCTTCCCGTGTCAGCTCTTCCTTAAAATAAGAAATTACTTCCCGGTATCCGACCGTTTGTAGTGCGTGGTCCTCAGCTTTATATCCCATATCAAGAATTCCCCGCACTTCATCAATAAGGCCTGAAGTTATCATATTATCTACTCTTTTGTTTATTCGATCGTAAAGAATCTCTCTGGGATGAGGGATTCCAAACACCAGTGTTCCAGGCAGTATATTTTTTTGCCGGGATTTATGAAAGGAACTAAACGGTTTACCCGTCTGCATCCACACATCGAGAGCACGGAATAATCGTTGGCGGTTGTAGCCCTCCATCCGGTCGGCATATTCAGGATCTGCCTTTCTTAGCTGATTTAGCATGTATTCCTGTCCTTCCATTCTTTCCAGCCTCTCCAACTCAAGAAGGTTTTCTGTAGAGGCTTTTGGAAGATCATCCAATGGACGCAACAAGGCTTCTAAGTACAAGGTGCTTCCCCCCGCATAAATAACATGCGGGGACGTCTTTGCAATTTCGGCTTCCCAATGCTTGCAGCGTTCAGCAAAGGCCACAGCATCATCTTTTTCATCAGGACCGAAAATAGAAATGTTATAATGGGGAATTCCTCTCATTCCCTCTGGTGTAACTTTACCTGTCCCGATATTCATATACCTGTAGCATTGGCGGGAGTCAGCAGAGATAATCGGACAATTTAGTAGTTCAGCTAGCCTGAGGGAAAGATCTGTTTTGCCGGAAGCCGTAGGGCCTGTTAGTATAATTCTCATAGGGGTAACTTATAAAGGTAATGAGTTTTAATTAAAACATCAGAACGCACTCATTACACTGGAAACAACGTTCCCCTCCTATTTTAGGAGGGGTCAGGGGTGGTAAACCCATGAACATGCGCAGGTTGAAATTATATTTGACAACTTATAAAGGTAATGAGTTTTTAATTAAAACATCAGAACGCACTCATTACACTGAAAACAACGTCGGGGCTGTATCAAAAGCCATTGTTTTGAAATGGTCATCTAAAACATTTACCCTAACAACTTACCGTACATATATGATGCCAGCCGGTACAGGCGTCGCGCCCGTACCTCAATATTTTGGGGCGTCCCGCCCCCGGCGGGGATTATTATATGGGAGTAGTTTGGGTTTATGAGTTACACCGTAACCACCCCTGGGGGGCTGTATCAAAAGGTAATTGAAAAATATGGTGGCCTTACTTTTTTAATCATATAATAACTTAGTGTACATTCACATAATCACTTCCCATGAAGTTAGTGTATATCACTCAACCCCTTATTATCGTCATTCCGAGCGTAGCCGAGGAATCTCATCCGCTCCTAAGTACAATACATGCATGAATTAAGCAACACGGGCATGAGTAGCTTTCAAGCGGATGAGATCCCTCCACTACGGCCGCAAACCCAGCGGCCTGCGGTCGGGATGACGTTGATAGCGGGTGTTTTGTAAATATGGACCTTAATAACT
>JBBDMV010000034.1:0-6618 GCA_040878115.1 Balneolales bacterium | reverse complement strand
CCGGAAAGCATGGCAAAAATGGTATTTAAGCCCAACGGAGATATTGTGGCTGTTTATGAAGTTGATACAAAGTCTGAAATTAATCCCTATTCGGGAGAAATCCGTTATGTATACTCAACCGATAATGGAGTGAGTTGGTCGAATCCAAGCCCTGTTCATCAGGATACTTCTTCTCACAAAGGAAGAGGTTTTTTTGATGTGGAATTATTAGCTAACGGAGAAGTTGGAGTTGCCTGGCTGGATGCAACGTATCCTGACGGAGGACGCCCACTCCACTTCGCACAAACAACACCTGAAAATCAATTTGAGAATGAAATAATGGTCGAGAATCTGGCCTGTGAGTGCTGCCGTGTAGCCTTGGAATCGGACGCCTTTGGAAACATTCATCTGGTATTTAGAAACATCGACAAAATAGCTGAATACGAACACATCAGAGATTTTGCCTATAGCGTCTCCCGGGATGACGGCCTGACATTCAGTACCCCTGTAATAGTGAGTGATGACGGTTGGGAATTTGTAGGGTGTCCGCATACCGGCGCGGGCTTTGCGGTAGCAGGTAAAAACCTGCACATGGCCTGGTATACTATGGGTGGTGGATCAGGGTTATACTACACATCATCCTCAAATTCGGGTCAGACTTTTTCGGAAAGAGAATTAATATCTGAACATGGAAGAACTCCGCAGGTTGCTGTTAGCAACAATGGTCGGGTTGGAATGGTTTGGAGAGAAAGCTCCGGGAGCAATATCCAACATTCAGACCATGATGGCCATAACCAGTCCGCATCAAAGTCTACCATCATGCTGCAAATAAGAGACGGACACACTAGTAAGAATACTTATTTATTAAGCGATGGAAATAGCGAAGTTTCATTTCCAGTCATACATAATAATGGGGATAATTACCTTATAGCCTGGACAGAAAGGGTGAATGAAGCTAAAAAAATAAAATATAAAGTTTTTGAGCCGTAGTACGCGTATGGGTATGGCATTATACCTGGTTCTACTTGCGCGCAGGGTCTTTCTTACGGTTGAACTATAAAGAATATGGCAAAGCAGGTACAAGAAATAAGAGATGCTAATTCTCGCTGTTAATGTAGCACAAATATGCTACATTTCAATTAAACCTAATCTACTACCATGGCTGCAAAAGTAACATCGGTCCGGGCACGAATTGAACCTGATTTAAAAAAGGAGACAGAAAAAATTCTGGAAGAACTCGGGCTTACAACAACTGAGGCAATTCGACTTTTTTTTAAGCAGGTGAAGTTGCAAAAGGGTTTGCCTTTCGCGCTTCGTCTCCCTAATGAAGAAACAGAGAAAGCGATTTGGGAAACCAGGGATGGACAAAATCTGAAAAAAGTTAAGTCTTCGGAGGACTTGTTTAAAGACCTTGTCATTTTTAATCCGTGAGTTCGATTTTAAGATTTTTACCAAAAGCCCTGGCATATCTTTGCAGCGTGGAAAGACGAATATCTTCGGCATGGTTTTCAATTCTCGAAACAGCCGTTTTTTTTGTTTGCAAACGCTCAGCTACTTCATCCTGAGTGAGCCCCGCCTTTTCTCTGGCCTGCTTCAAAAGGATACCTATTTTAAAGTTTTTAAACCCTTCTTCGTATCCTTCAGCAAATTCCGGGTCGGACGCTTTTCGCTTTTTTATATAAGACTGAAGATCGCTCATTATTTTTGTGACTTACGAGCCAGATAATTGGTTTTACGCCTTTCAGCCAGCTCAATTTCTTGTTTGGGTGTTTTTTGTGATTTTTTTGCAAAACCATTGGTGAGTACTATGAACTCACCGTCATCATTGAAGCCAAGCAGTCTAAAACTATCAGATCCCATCTTCGCACGAACTTCCCAGATTTCATCAGAATTTTTAAGCTTCTTAAAGTATTCTGCCGGTATATGATCCAGCTTCTCAAATAATTCAAGGACCCAGGCTACTTTTCGGGCATGCTTAGGAATTAAAGAATCGAGAAATTCCTCAACCGGGCATTTACCTTGATCTGTTTTATAAAACTTAACGTTTTTCACAAAAAGAAAGTTAACAAATATGTTAACGAATCCAAGATAAGTTTATTTATTGACCATCATCAGGCCAAGTTGTTTCTTCTCTATTTTTTATAGTCAAGCAAATTTTAGAGTCAAGCAAAGGGAGGGTGATCTCGCCACGAACTCCTGACGGCTCAAAATACAGGCTAGCATCACCACCTACACCTGTTAAGCTATGCTCAATGAGCGTTCTGCCGAAGCCGGTTTTTTTGTGTCGTTATGGAATAGGTTTATAGAGCGTTTAAGTGTTAATTAAACAAGCTATTGTACCTTTTTCTTACCCTCATAATGGTAACGGCGGGAAAAGATTATTTCCCTCTGACGTCGAATTTATCTCAGCCTTAGTTTATTTTATTTGAACTATACTTTTCCCATACAAAAATAGTTATAATTGCTACATAATAATCTTTGTGTAACAAATGATTTGCGATGAAAACGAAAAAAGATAAGCCCGTAACCTGGCTAAACATGCGTCTGACACCTAAGGAGAAAGCAAACATAACACGCATGGCTCGTAGCCGGGGTGTTACAACCAAAGGCTTTATACTGGGCCTGATAAGTCAGGAAGAAGAAAAGCAAAAAGTACGGTTGGAGGCACAACCGGGTTCTTTCCTGGACGGTATAGAAGATATAATAGGCTCTGCAAGCGGTCCGGGTGACCTCTCCACAAACCCTGAGTATATGGAGGGCTTTGGAGAATAAAATTCTATTGGATACGGGCTCCCTTGTTGCGATGCTTGATAGAAATGATGCGTACCATGTTTGGGCCGTGGATCAAACCACCAGCCTGAAACCGCCGTTTCTAATCTGTGAGGCTGTGTTAACCGAAGCATTTTTTATTCTCCGTCGCGGCACAGGTACCGTAAGCCTCTGCTAAGGCTACTGTCATCTGGCAGGCTTGCCGTTAATTTCTCTTATGTCAGCCATGCTGAGGGCATTAATGAACTCATGGGAAAGTATGCCGACCGTCCGATTTCCTTTGCCGATGCCTGTTTGGTTCGAATGGCTGAGCTCACTCCGAATGCTCGCATTTTTACCCTAGACAATGATTTTGAAGTATATCGAAAAAACGGCAATCAAATAATACAAATTCTGGCACCCTTTTAACTTAGCCTTCATGCCATGCACGATCTTTCGTCGATTGAGAATGGTTTTCGTAACATTTGCTGTCCTTTGAGTAATTCACAGACAACCTAAACCGTATTTTTGGCTGGGATCCAGCCAATCCTTTATATGTGGTGTCAGTGAGAAGTAGTAGACTAAAAAGTTATCACAAAAGAAGCCCCTTTCTTTTGCTGAATATCAAGTTCGCCTCCCAGCTGAGAAAAGCTCGCGGAATGTTTTTCCGGCGAACTTCTCCGGAAGGGTCCGGTAGATTTTCATAGCCTTTGGAGGCTTGACGCCACTGGTTGTGTTGGCTTGAGCTTTTTTTATTCTAAGTGTTTTTTTGACATCATGGATTTACTCTTTTTTCCCTTCCAAATTATTGTTTATAGCATTTTTTGAAATTACAATTATATTTTTACGCACAGTATAATAATTATATTAAAATCAATCAATCTATATAAAAGCATTTAGGAGACGCAGTACCCTTTATGCTTTCATGTACCACTCCTCTTTTTGTGTAGTCGTTCCATTGATTACAAAACCCTCATCAGTCAGCCAGGGAAACGATGGATAACTTTGAGGGACCTATAGACGGGATCATTGGGTTAGACGGTGCGGAGTTTGTGTTCGGGGTGATAGCTGTATGGTATACGGAAGGTTGCTAATGATCGAAAGATGAGTATTTTACATGCTGTTTGATCATTATTTTACACGTAGCTTCATTTAATAAGGGGTATTTTGAAGCATATTTTAATCATTGAAGATGAGTATATCATTGCTTTAAGCTTATATAACTACCTTATACGGCACGGATATGCAGTAACTTCAGGTATTATAGACGGTTCAACAGCCATACGAGCTGTCAAACAAAATCATTACGATCTGATCTTAATGGATGTTAAGCTAGAGGGTTGTTTAGACGGGATAGAAACAATGGCGAAGATCAGGACCTTTTCATCGATTCCCGTGATTTATATAGCCGATGTTTCCGATAAGTCAACTCAAGAAAGAGCGGATAAGACAAATCCTGTTGCTTATGTTAGTAAACCCTTTGATTATGAAGAATTAATTGAAGCTATTGAACAAAGTTGGAAAGCTAATCCGGATAAAACAGGAGGGAAGCCCCCCTCTCTATTACTGCTTTTATAGTAGATATTCTGTAAAAGCTGCTTCCAAGAGCATTACAGGTACTGTTAATTTTTGGCATTCTTGCGATCTATCTCATAAAATATCTTCTTTTTTGAAAATTATCATGGATACTTTGTAAGGTGAAAATGAGATCTACTTCAGGTGGATATGTTAGCTTTGATTCAATATTAACCTGATCAGCATTTCGAGGGGTGTCATTAGCCGGGTGGCGGTATGGAGTGTTCTTGAAGGGCCTGTGCCACCCTCACAAGATTAACAGCGGCCGTTTGTCCTGTTTGTTTAGACCAATCATGTTTATAATCGGTTTCCAGGTAAGAACCACCCGGTCCGGGCCCATGGTTCCAATAGGTCCAGGCTTGTCCCGGTATCGTATAGCCGATATCGATCAAAGCTCCGGCCATTTCACTTATTACGTGATGGGCGCCGTCCTCATTCCCTGTAACCACAAAACCGGCAACCCTGTTATAGGCTACGGGCCGACCTTCACCATTTGTTTCCGTTAACATCGCGTCCATGCGTTCAAGTACTCTTTTGGCTATACTGGAAGGCTGACCGAGCCATGTGGGGCTGGCCATGATCAGGATCTCAGAATGTAATATCTTTTCCCGAATGGGTGGCCATGCATCTTCACCCCCCTCGTCACTTTGAACACCAGGAGGAATATGGTAATCTGCCATTCGTAACATCTCTGTATGAACGCCGAGTTCCTCCAGAGCATCCATTACTACTTTAGCCAATGCTTCGGTATTGGATGGTGTTGGCGATGCTTTTAAACTGTTATTTAGAATAACTGCACGCATATTGTAATCTCCTTAAAGAATGGTTATGCATTTTTCAACAAAGGCTGCTGGCTGATCATTCCGTAAGTACAATAATGGCAAGGGAACATTCGCCCATGGAACAGACTGCTTGAAGGGCTTTTTAAGCCTGTGCGGTGGCTGGGCCGATCTCTCATTAAACATCTCACGCTCGATGGTTTACGAGAGTTTGATACAATCATAATGCAATTAAGTCATTTAAAAACAGTTATTTTATAATTACTATACTTAGCTATATTAAAGATATAAACTATTTATGATCTGAGCCATGCCGACAATAAAACAAATTTTTCGTGAGATTACCCCACCTGTAATCGTCAAAACTGTGCGTCGGATATATCCTCCACCTCGGGAAGATCAGTCGCTTAAAAAGGATATCGTAATACTTAAGTATAAACCGGAATCCTTAGCCTATTATATTGGTGAACCCGCATTTTTAGTACCAATTAGCAAAATACGATATCCCGGTGGTATCCGGTACGACTATAAAAGTCATCATTTTATACAATATTATACGGATGGTATTTCGGCATTGTTTCATTATTATCGAAATCATCAACCAAAAAATATTTTTGAAAAGCACTTTTTGCCAACACCCGCGAACTTTGATTCTCAGCTCATTGAAAATATAAAAACATGGCATCTGATCGTCCCATGGCTTTTTAATCAGGACCAGGAAGTTCAAAAAGGAGAAAAGGGATTGGAGCTTAAGCATGGATACCAGTATCACGGGCCGGTTTCGAACCAGAAGGTTGAACTTGAAGCCAGCCGTCTTGACAGTGTTTTAGAATCTATAAAAAGAAATGGATTTAAGCCTGAAACTTTCAGCGGTTACCCCAGTGGATATTTTTTAATAGATTTAAAGGGGGAATGGGTGTTCCTTATTAGGGAAGGAATGCACAGGGTAGCGGCATTGGCACATTTAGGCTACAAATCTATTCCGGTGCAGTTTAAGGAAAATTACCCGAGGATAATTAATCAATCGGGTTGTTCAGAATGGCCTATGCTAAAGAAGGGTTACTTATCAAAAAGTGAAGTTTCAGATATTTTTATGCATTATATGAAGGGGGTATCCGTCCCGAGGTACGAAAGGCGTGATTGGGAGAAAGTGGTTTGACTGTAAGCGCTGTCCTCAAGCCAGGCTGGCAACCAATAACAGCGAATAGCCTCAGGTTGCCAATTCCAGCGTATTGAAGGTGATCCCCTTATTTTAATTTGTCAAAATGATTATCCGTATGATGTAATAATAACTCTTCAGTAAACCCAGAATGTCATCCAAGATCCTGAAACAAGTTCCTGGTGACACATTACCTGAAAGAGTAGGGTCAGGAAAGCCTTCGACTTCAGTGGGGGAATAAGCATCCGGGGCAATACGGGTATCAAAAACCCCAGCCTGCGCTCTTTAGACTGACGTATAGAGAGGATAGCTGAGCCCTTGAAGCTGTATCAAAAGTCATCACCAAAAAAGCATTACCTAATTTATTAAACGAACACC
>JBBDMV010000033.1:0-34746 GCA_040878115.1 Balneolales bacterium | reverse complement strand
CGAACCGACACTCCCGAGGGAACACGATTTTGAGTCGTGCGCGTCTACCAATTCCGCCACGCCGGCATTAAAGAAAGCAAAGTTGTATGACAGGCTTTAAATATAAAAAAATAGCATGGAAGAATGAAGGAATAATTAAGATTTCTATGGGCCTCAAATATGTATGAAGATCATCCTCTGTTGCCTGGTTAACATCAACCCAGGCCACAGGTTTATAGAGGTAAGCTTCACCAAACAGATATTTTATAATATATCTTCACTTGCTGTTTAGCGTAATTTAGATAACTTGTTAAGTATGGTTACAATACGCTTGCTGCTAAAGGTTTATTATTATAATTGCATAATCTGAAAGTCCGTTCATGTTAATGTTCATTCTGATATTATTAGTCATCCTGTGGGCCCTGGGCTTAATTACGGAACAAACTTTTGGTGGCTTTATTCATGTATTGTTGATCATAGCAGTGGCTATCATTTTGATCCGCGTTATTCAAGGGCAACGTCCATTTTAGACAATCTGCGACACATGAAGAACTTTGTTGGAGTGGTACTTATTATTATCGGCCTTGGGTTGATTCTATCAGAAGGGGAGAGAGACCAATCTGTGGATGAGTACGTGAATGAGGAAAATGGCATTGAAGCCGATAGGGACCCTGAACTTGCTGACCCTGGTGATGGAGACAGGATGCCCCTGCAGCCTATTCTTGCTATCGTGTTCCTCCTTACCGGTGCGGGTATACTTGTTTATGCTTATAATGAAAACAAGCCGGTGGAGTAGCATTATTCCTTTCCGTAGATGCTCTATTGTTTTCTTTGGCATAATTCTGCTTATTATAAACGATAATATTAACAGAATAAACCCAGTTGCTGATTCCTCAGTTCTAGAATTACCAGCTAAACATTGAAAGTCCTCCTTTTTAAATGCCCTACTTATCTTTTTCGTTTAACCCATGAGCTGGTTTAAAGAAATCATAGTTGATGTTCTGGTGACCGTATTCATCCTGCTTACGGCAATGCTGGAAGCTGTATGGATGCAATATACGCTGGTAGGCTACACAAGCTTAATGCTTGCTGTCAAATTGGTTGTCTTTTTTAATGACAATTATTTAAACCTGCTAAAAAAGAAAAGGCAAACAGCTCCCGTTTCGGTCATTTACCAATTATACGGTATTAATATTGCCATTCTCATCCTTTTTGATTGGTGGATCACAGCCGGGCTTTGGCTATTGATAGGAATTATCTCCTACCTGACCGATAAAAAGATGTATAAGGATGTCAGCCGGCCGTAATCTGAGAAAGTTTAGAGTTCTCTCTGTCAAGATTAAGTAGTTTTTGTTATATATTAGGGCTGTCAAACGTCCTTAATTATTAATACAGAGCTCAATTGAAAGTCATTCATTTTAAGACCACGTATTTAAACCTCTCGGAAACCTTCATTAACAGACTTGTTCGAAACCACAAAAGTTTTGAACCCATAATTGCCACGGCTTTTAAAAAACAATATTTAGACGGACTGAATATTTACGAAATGCCCAAGTCTGGAATATCCGGGCTTTTAAACCGTATGCAGTTGATGTTTAATAAAAGTCCGGCTTTTCTGGACTCGCTTATCCAAAAAGAAAAACCATCCGTCATTCACGGTCATTTTGCTCTCGACTCATATCGCCTGATATCGGCTGCTTCAAGGAACAAAATTCCTTTAATCGTGAATTTTTATGGCTATGATGTGATCCGTCTTCCTAAAGAATTCGGTTGGCAATCCAGGTATAAACGATTAATCGAAAAAGCAGATCATTGCATCGCCGGATCTCAAGACATGAAAGACAATCTTATGGCCCTTGGCTTTCCTGAATCTCGTATAGAGATTATTAAACTGGGCATGGATATGGATTCTATACGATTTGAACATCGTGCTAAAGCAGGCTTAAACTTAATGATGGTAGGCCGGATGGTAGAAAAAAAAGGCTTTGAATATGCAATCAAGGCTATATCCATTCTTAAAGAACAGAATTACCAGGTTCATCTTGATCTTTTTGGAGATGGACCACTACAAACCTCTCTCAGAGAATTAAGCCTGAAGCTTAATGTTGAAAAAGAAATAACATTCCGGGGCACCACGGGCAACGAGGACATCGTCAAAGAGCTTTATAATCATGATAGCTTATTAGTTCCCAGTGTGCAGGCGGCAGACGGTGACCGTGAGGGTATACCACAGACCATAGTGGAGGGTATGGCAAGCGGCATACCGATCATTGGATCAACCCATGCCGGCATCCCTGAACTTATCGAGGATAGAGTTACAGGCTTACTTGTTCGTGAGAGAGACGCCGATAACCTGGCGCGCTCGGTAGTCAGCCTTTACGAGAACCCGGAACTGGTAAGCCTTATCAGCAAAAACGGCAGAGAAAAAGTTGTCCGGAATCATTGTATACATGAACTTGTAAATAAAACTGAATTGCTCTATGATAAAGTAATACAGAAATATTACGGCAATAAAAAGGTTATGCATAAAATATAAAACATTGTTTTCAATAGTCTTATTAATGAATTCTATATGCAGTTTATTCATTAATTCCTAATCTTTAGATCTTATACAGTTATTCATTTAAAGATTACGGAGAGGATTATGGCCATACGCATCATTATGGTTTTTTTGGTTTCAGGGGCATTTTTAACCATTACTGAAGCCAAAGCTCAGGTAACTCCTGTTGGACCAGAAGAGAACCTATATAATTTAAAGGCAGGTGGGGGGCTTGCCTATGGTACTGAGATTGATAACCTGGGACTCCAGCTAAATGGCTATTACAGGCTCCCCGCAAATGAACAAATATTTGTTGGTGGCGATTTCACCTATTATTTCCCTGATGAAGAAACTGCGTTTGATGTCGAACAAAGGTTGACATGGATGGAATTTAATATAAACGGTCAATATCATTTTATCGAGGATGATGAACTCAGGGCTTATGGCCTCGGTGGGTTAAACTATATTTCTGTAAGAAGTTCGGTAGAAGCCGATGGATTTGAAGCTTCTGATTCTGAATCTGAAATTGGTTTGAATATAGGGGGCGGGGTAGAATACGACCTCGAATTCGGCCTGGTCTATGGAGAATTAAAATTTATAATAAGTGATGCAGATCAGCTCGTATTAGGGGGTGGTATTCGTATTCCCCTCATCTTAGATTGATGGCTGATGCAGGGCAAATGAATGAAGGTTCATCCTTGATAGTTTTTACTAATTTTGCCTTACCCAACTAGCTTATGGGACCTTCGCAAGATTTTACCTACGCGGGCTTTTGGAAACGTCTGGCAGCGCTGATCGTTGATTATTTAATTATCATTCTAGTATATGTTATTGTAATAATTATCACAGCAGGATACAGCGGTGAGGTCGGCCGTCAATACGACATGTTCTATATGATCTTCGTCTGGCTGTATTATGCGCTGCTGGAAAGTTCGGAAGTAAGAGCAACTTTGGGTAAAAGAGCTTTAAATCTCATTGTAACTGATCTGGAAGGTAATCGTATTAGCTTTCTCAGGGCAACCGGGCGTTATTTCGGCAAAATCCTATCCGCTTTTATTTTCATGATTGGCTTTCTAATGGCTGGATTTACGCAAAGAAAGCAGGCATTGCACGATATTTTAGCATCTTGTCTTGTACTATATGACAGAAGAGGAGCACGCAATTTGCGGGAGAATAAACATGAGAGCTTATAAAACAAACGTATCTGATTTCAAAAAAGGGTGCATACCTTAGGGCTCTAATTTCCTGATCAATCTGATTTGTCCCAATGTGAAGAGCCAATAAAGGCTTGATCGTGTAAAAACATTTATTTTATCTTAATACCTTACGAGCTGTTTCAAGCCTGGATATTAAACTAATTTAAAAGACAGTTCACCTAATACTGAGAATTTGTATCACCCATAGTCGTTTTATGAGTACAAATAATCACCCTCAAAAACGATGATCATGGATGAACTAAAAAATAAACGTATTCTAATGTTTGTAGCTGATTTATACGAAGATATGGAGCTACTGTACCCAAAAATCAGGCTCAAAGAAGCAGGAGCCCATGTTACCGTCGCCGGGGAAATAGAAGGCAATACGTACACGGGGAAACACGGACATCCTTGCAATGCTGATGAATCTTTTGTAAATATTAGGTCGAATGATTTTGACGCATTAGTCATTCCCGGAGGTTTCGCGCCAGACAAGCTGAGAAGAGAGAAAAAGGTGCTCGATGTCACCAGGACCTTTCATGAAACCGGAAAACCAATTGCCTATATTTGTCATGCAGGATGGGTTCCCATTTCAGCGGGGATAGTAAAAGGATTTAAAGTAACTTCTACAAAGGCTATCAAAGATGACCTTGTGAATGCCGGGGCCGAATGGGTAAACGAGCCTGTTGTAATTGATCGCCATCATATAACCAGTAGAAATCCCGATGATCTGCCTCATTTCTGCAACGCAATAATAGAAATGATGAGCGAAGTTCCTGAATTAGAACGTACATGAGTTTGCATAAGGTATGGTTAAATATAAACAGCTGATCCTGAACTCCTTTGGTGAAATATTTGAGGAACGCCGAAGGAGTTTATTCAGAATAGAGTTGCAGGCTTAGCCCAAAATCTGGCTACGACAATTTAACGAATACCATGCTTTCCTTCTTTCAAGACTCTATTTTGACGATAAATCTCTTTTATTAGCCATAGGATGGGATAAGGTGGTACAATTATGCCAATAATGAGCATATTCATTTTCGTATCATCAGAATACTTGGATTCGTTGATACCGGCAAGGCCAGCTATCCAAAAAATAAAAAAAATAAAGAGAATATAGGCCATAATTAGTGAACCGACCAAGCCAAACTCACCGTGCATCCATTGAAGCATAGATTTGTTTATTATTAGTTAATTATTGGTCTTAAAATACTATGAATAGTTGCAGAGGGCAATCATGAATATTTGTATCATTTTCGTTAACGGTATCGAATTGTCGATGATTGTCGCTATCTTGTATCCTTTAATCCTCAAGCCTCAAGAAATTCCGGAAACGAATATCAGGGCTATATAAGCTTTTTAAACAAACCTCATGCTACCTGTAGTTGCCATAGTTGGGCGCCCAAACGTGGGCAAATCAACCTTTTTTAATCGGTTAATCGGCGAAAGACAAGCCATTGTACATGATCAGACCGGAGTTACCCGAGACCGTCATTACGGAGAAAGCTATTGGAACAACAGAGATTTTACAGTAATTGATACCGGTGGTTATTTGCCCGAGAAGGGCAATGTAATCGTTGACGGCATCCGCGAACAGATAGAATTAGCCATACTTGAAGCCGATGTTATAATTTTCCTGGTGGATGTGGAACAGGGGATAACCGATCTGGACCAAGCTGTTGCAAATATATTGAGGAAACAAAACAAACCTGTTGTGGTCGTGGCCAATAAAGCCGACAACACCGAACGAAGCTGGCAGGCCTCAGAGTTTTACAAGCTAGGTTACGATGATATTTTTGCCTTATCCGCAATCACCGGCACGGGGACCGGTGAGTTGCTCGATCACCTTGTGACGCTGTTACCGGAAGATACCAAAGATGAGGAAAATAATGGAATTCCTAAAATTGCAATTATCGGCCGGCCGAATGTAGGCAAAAGCAGCCTTGTAAATGCACTCCTCAACGATGAACGCAGCATCGTAACGGATATAGCAGGAACCACCCGCGACTCCATTAACAGCACACTTACGTTCCACAATAAATCATATACACTTGTTGATACTGCGGGACTGCGCCGTAAAAGTAAAGTGGCTGAAAATATTGAATTTTACAGTGCCGTCAGAACAGCTAAAAGCATTCGTGAATGCAACGTTGCTATATTGTTAATTGATGCTGTTCAGGGATTTGAAGCTCAAGATCTAAGAATACTTCGGGAGGCGGAAAAATTCAACAAGGGCGTGATTGTTGCCATTAATAAATGGGATTTGATAGAAAAGGATACCGGCTCAGTAAAAGAATACGAGAAGAAGATCCGGGACAAAATGCCGAACATGGGTTACATCCCGATCATCACTATATCAGCGGTATCAAGACAAAGGATCTTTAAAATTATAGAAATGGCTGACATAGTGATTGAACAGCGGCATAAAAAAATATCAACCAGTGGATTAAACAAGTTTATGGAACGTATCATAACGGATCGTCCATTGCCTGGGGCCGGGGGTAAAGAGCGTAAGATTAAGTATGTAACACAAGTAAAATCAAATCCTCCCGTGTTTATGTTTTTCCTGAATAATCCGGAAGATTTACCGGCTAATTACCGGCGTTTTATTGAAAACAGGATGCGTGAGGAATTTCATTTTACCGGCGTTCCTATTACTTTGATATTCAAGGAAAAATGATATAATTTTTGTATTTTGAAGGGACAAAATATACTCCTGAACGAAATCAAAGGCATATTGCATATCATTTCATAACATCATACTTTTTGTGCCCTTTGTGGTTAATCAATTATCTACTAAAATTAACGAATAGTAATCCGTGTCTCAAAATCTCGAAGAACCCGTTTTAAATACAACAAGCAAGGACCAGAATAAAGAACGCGATCTTAATTTCCTGGAGAAAATTTACCTGCCGGAAATATTCAAAGGTTTAGGCTACACATTCAAACAGATGTTCCAACCTAAGTTTACCCGCCAATATCCGGAAGAAAAGTGGGAGCCGCCATCGATTTTTCGAGGCAGACCGGTTTTGGTAGAAGACAATGGCCAGGAACGCTGTGTAGCTTGCGGCCTTTGCGCGCGTGCTTGTCCGCCACTAGCCATCAGCATGCAAGCCGAAGAAAACAGGGATAATCCCAAAGAGCGTTACCCATCCTTCTTCGAAATCAATATGCTGCGTTGTATCTATTGTGGCTTGTGCGAAGAAGTATGCCCCGAAGAGGCTATTGTCATGAGTAAAGATTATGATATCGTCTTCGAGAACAGGGAGGAGGCTATTTATGACAAATCCCGCCTTCTTATGCCTAAAGAAGACCTCAAGGAACGCCTGGATTTCCTGCGCGAATACAAAAACCGCCAGTTCGGACAGTTCTGGAACTTTGATGAAGAGAATAATATCCACTCCGTTCGAAACAAGGATGAGCGATGGGAGACTAGCTTATCATTGGTAGAAATGCTGGAAGCAGAACGGGAGCAAGGTAACAACCCCACACGTGACGATCTTAAAAATGCAAGATGACCAGGACCTGGAAAAGCTCTTTGATGATGCGGCTTATTTGCAGGATGAACTAACCGCCCTCAAGCTTGTTATTTCAGCTGTTCCACATAGCGAAAAACCATTGGGGCAGGAATCCATTAAAGAAATGATCATACTGATTGATCATGCCCAAACGACTTATTACAGCCCGGTAATAAGTCGCATATTCTCTGAGGCAAAGCCGGTATTGAATGATATTGATAATTTTAATACCACATTCTCTCCATTGTCTGAAGAGAATGATCTTAAACCGGATGAAATAATCAACATGACCATCAAAAATCGCACAGCCTTACTGGATAAGCTTAAGCAGATGCCCGAAGAAGATTTACAACGGACTGCACTGCTGAAAGGGAATGAGACTTCCATCGCCGAATTACTGAATGAAATGATTGGCTTTGAACGTAATAAACTCAAAGAGATCGCAGAAAGGGTCTTAATTATTGATGCGGGCCGTTCTGCCCCAAAGCCTCCACAAACATGATCACTTTTGGAGGTTTTATTTTACTGTTAACAGCCTTGTACGGCAGCATCCGGCTTATTTTCTTTTATATTGAGAGCAAAAGTATTTACTACCTCAGCATGGCTGTCGCGGCATTATCTCTGGCAGTTGGTGTAGGCGGATCTGAACTAGAAGGATATTTACCTTTTATTAACAGCAGCCTTGTAGCTGACTGGAGCCGTGTAATCACCGCTTCTTTTGTGTTGAGCGGAGTAGCAATGCTGCTTTGGATTTCCAAACCGTCATTTGCTCGCTTCCCTGTGATATTCTGCTCATCACCGCTTCTGTTAATCCTGGCTTTCCCATTCATTATGGAATCATCCGCGCTCAAGGAAATGATACTGGCCATGTTTCAGGGAGGTGCCATAACCATTGGTATATTGCTTTACACCTTAAAAGGAATTCAGGATCCTGACAACTATTACGTGGTAGGAGGAATTTCTCTTGTCCTGATTGCCATTTTGCTGTACTGGATATCAATTGATATAACCCCGATACCAATATGGATAGCAAAGCTGGTTCTTGTTGTCTCTATATTATTGATCACTTATGGCTTCGGCAAACTTGTAGAAAAAGAAAATATGGAGCTTGAAGAGATCGTTTAGAGTTTAATTACTAACACTCTTTATCATTTCATCATGACTGTAACATTTACACAAGAAGCTAGAAACAAGGTCAACTTGTTACTGCTAGAAGGAGAGATGTCTTCTTCGGAAGTCAGGCTGATTTCAGGTTGTGCTGGATGTGGTGGCATTTCAGTAGGTCTAAATATCAACGATCACCAGCGGGAAGACGATAAGGTCATTCAGGTCGAAGGACTATCAATATATATTGACAAAAGTTCCGAGCCTTATATTAGCGATACTTTGGTGGATTATCAAGACAACGAGTTCGGTGGTAATTTTGTGGTCAGCAATGAGTACGGAAGTTCTGTTTGCTTTATATAATACTTGATTATTGTATATCTAATGCAAGATCAGTACAGGAGAACGCTTGATAATGCATACATAATCCGCCTATTATCAATAACTAATTCATCAATGGCACCCAGCGAAAGGTTAGGCCACAGCTCAATACCTGAAGTATCCAGACCCTCAATCTAAACATCCATACTTTTTCAGCCACAAAGATGTGGGCTAATATTCTTGTTAAGGAATCATCCGTCAACTTGATAAATTTTAATTTTTCAAGGATGAGCCTGTTTGCCCATGCAATATAAATAATGAGTCTAAGAAGATTCGGCCTCATTTTAATTTGTGTGATCGTTTCGTTGATATGTTAAATAGGTAAACAAATATTAATCGTATTCCATTCAGCTTTATGCTCACGACTATAAAGACTTTGATAATGGAAAGGAGAAGATTAATAAAGCGATCGTAACTGTTAAAGTTGAGTAGAATATTATATTAGTTTACATAATATTAATTATGCGTCAATTGTGTACTGTGAATGTATATGCCCTGATATGTGTTGTTACTGAAAAATCCCTATTCAGGTAAATTTCAGGTTTGCCATGGAAAACATATTTTTTGAAAACTGGGCAACTATAGCGCGGACTTTGATCATAGGCACATTAGCGTATGCCAGTTTGATCTTGTTATTACGGATTTCAGGTAAACGCACGCTGTCTAAAATGAATGCTTTTGATTTAATTATCACTGTAGCCCTCGGTTCATCTTTAGCAACGGTGTTGCTTAACAAAGATGTTACTTTGGCTGAAGGCGTTATTGGCTTTGCTGTATTAATTTTTCTTCAATTCATTGTTACCTGGTTATCGGTTCGTTCAAATATGGTGAAGAGCTATATAAAGTCCGAACCCACATTATTATTTTATAAAGGAGAATATCTAATTGGCGCTATGGTTTCTGAGCGTATAACTAAAGATGAAATAATGGCTACAGCCCGTGAAAAAGGTAGCGGCGGAATGAATACACTGGATGCCGTAATCCTGGAAACGGATGGCAGTATGAGCGCCATAAACAAGATCACCCATAAGGAAAGCATTTTAGGTACTGTAAATCTCTCAGATACCGATTAACGGCCCTTTTATGACATTGCTTAAAAATGGTATTAACCTATCATTGCCTCAAACAGGTCATCAAAATTAGTAACGGCATATTTCCAGTCCATGTGACGGTTAATGCCCTGCAGTGTGGTTTTTGGAAGCAGTTTCTCTTTGCCGTTCAGGAAATCCTTAAGCTTATGATAAAGGTCATCTTCGTCCTCGTAAAATACGGGCCCATGGAGCAATGGTTCTTTGAGGTTTTTAGGTATGAGTTCAGGATAGGTTAACCCTGTAGGCAGCAGCGGATGACATCCTCCGTATATGGCTTCCATAATGGCAACGCAAAAAAATTCATGCTTTGCGGTAGAGATCACAATATCCCCTTTGTGAAGCAGCTTGCTGTACGTCTCAACATCATCCACATAGCCATAATGAATGATGCGTTTTGAATAGCGTTCGCGGGCTTTTTGAAAAACTTCAGACTTATCATGCTGATCATCACCGGCTAAAATGAGATTAAATTCACAATCACTGTCATCCAGACGATGAATGGTCCTGAAAAAAAGGTTCGGGTCTTTATCAAACGCCCAGCGCTGGTTCCATACTATGACGGGTTTTTCATTGGATACCTGTTTTCCCTGTTGATCATCAAGCACCTGCAAATCCAGGCCGGGATGCAGCACGGAGCTTTTCTGCTCAACATTCTTGACAGATTCTGTTTGATGATAATCCGGAAACTCTACCAAAAATTCCGGCAGGGCTTCAAGAAAAGAGCTCCGATGGAAATGGGAGTTGAATAGCACATTATCCGCCACAAGTACGCTCAGGAAATTAATATAACAGAAGGTTAAATCACGTTCTTCACCTTCCGGCAATGGCTGGGTTAGCTGGTTTTCATGCATGTACATGACCACAGGCGTTTCGGCAAAACGTGGGTTCGTTAGTGCTATAAATGCGGGAAGGTTGGTCATGCTGCTGGCCAGAACCAGGTCAATGGGTTCTTTGATAGCCTTTGTTTTCTCAGCGAGTGTAACGGAGCCGCCGCTCATGCGCCATTTCCAGTGACGGCCACTCATCGCTACTGACATTATATTATGCCGTGAATGTTTGGTAAGGCCTTCTAAAAATGCCTTATGAGATCCGCCAAGAAACGGTTCGAGTACCAATATATTCATAACAAGCCGTTCACTTAGCTAAACCTTGATCGAAATTCATCCAATGGAATATATAAGATCGTAGGTTTCTTCATCGGATCAAAATAAGGTTCATCACAAGAGAATAATTGGTCCACAAGATCTTCCATCTCAATCTGGGTGAGCCTTTTACCTTTTCGGATGGCTGATCGGTTGGCCAGGGCCAGGGCTAGTTTTTCCCGGCCGTTTAACTTCATCCCGGATGAAAGGCTCTGATATTGCTGTAATATAGATTCCAGTAAATGTTTCTCATTGCCTACCTGTATATCAGCCGGCAATCCAATGATCATCGCCGTATTTCCGCTAAGTAGCTGAATATTAAACCCGATGCGTTCCATATCGGGCTTTAGTTCTTTGAGCAGCACAAAGTCGGACGCCGCGAATTCTACGGATTGCGGGAAAAGTAATTGCTGGGTACTTGGCAGGCCACTTTCTGATGCCTTCAGAGCTTTCTCAAAAATGATGCGTTTATGGGCGGTATGCTGGTCCACCATACAAATCCCCGAAAGTGTCTGCGACATGATGAACTCATCATGTACCTGCCAGAAACCATCACTCACTCTTTTGCTTTTCAGGATCTGCTTTGGTGATTCCCCTTCAACTCTGGCGGCGGTTTCTACCGGAGTATGGTTACCGTATAACGATGCGGTCAGATCACGTCCGGCTTTTGGAACACCCGGCCCCGGTGATGGCGGTGACGAAAAGCCTCCCCCCTTTGGAAAGCTTTGTGTTCTTTCAAATCCGGTTTCAAAATCGTTCTTACGCTGATAGCCCTGGTAATCTCCTCCCGAAAGCTTTTCCATGGTTGGCACCTGCATCCGCTCATTCAGCGCTTTATTAACGATGGATTTGGTCATCGTGGAAACCCCGCGTTCGTCTTCAAACTTAATTTCCAGTTTGGCCGGGTGAACATTTACATCAACAAACTCCGGTTTGATTTTATAAAATAATGCGTAAAAGGAATACTCATCGGGCCGGGTCCATTTGTTATAAATATTCTGGACAATATAGTTTAAATGCCTGTGCATAAAGGGCCTGCCATTAACAAATAGAAACTGCTCTCCCCTGTTCTTCTTGGTCAGTTTCGGGTCGGCGATATATCCCTTCAATGAAACGATGCTGGTATTTTCTTCAACAGGGATCAGACTGGCTTTGTATTGTTTACCAAAAATATCGACAATCCGCTGGTAAAGCGGCTGTGGAGGAAGACTGTAGATCTCATCGGTCCCGTCGATCAACTCAAAGCCAATATCTTGATTTGCCATAGCGATTTGCTGAAAAGTGATCAGGATATGCCTGAATTCGGTGGCATCAGTTTTCAGGAACGCGCGTCTGGCCGGGACGTTAAAGAACAGGTTCCTGATCGAAACGGATGTCCCGTCATCGGCGGCTGCCGGTTCAAGGCGCTTCTCTTCCCCGCCCCAGGCTTCGTATTCGTGCCCGCTGCTGTCTTCAACCCGTTTTGTAGTGAGCGTAACCTGAGATACCGATGCAATGGAAGCCATGGCTTCACCGCGAAAACCCAACGTTCTGATGCGATACAGGTCATCAGCAGTCTTAATTTTGGATGTAGCGTGTCTTAGAAAACAAAACGGAATGTCTTCTTTCGTCATCCCGCTGCCGTTATCGATAACCTGGATGAGCGTTCTTCCGGCGTTCTGAATGATGACTTTAATACGATTGGCGCCCGAATCGACGGCATTATCAAGCAATTCCTTTACAACAGAACCAGGCCTTTGCACAACCTCACCCGCCGCAATTTTGTTGGCAATCTCTGGTGGCAGTGTTTTAATGATGGAAGAATTAACGGTAATCTCCTTAAACTTAAAGCAATGAGGTGATATTTTTCTATACTAACAGCCAGAGTACGAAACTCAAAAGAAACGCGTAAAACAAAATAGATCCAGCCTGACCACGTCTTGAAATGCGCTTAAATTTAATCGGCCGACCTGAATTTTTATGTGTTGGTTTAAAATACCGGTACTGATAATTGAACTTTTTATGCTGGGGGATTTTCAACATGATAACTAATTTTTTTTCTACAGGTTGACATCGAACTCAATGAACGAATTAACCTCCGGCCTTATTCCCGGGAACAGCCTTAAAGATACTTATTCTTTGACAAAATAAGTACAAATCCTTCTTCAGTTGCAGAGTGATTTTTAAATCTTAAACTTGCAACGGAATAATTAATTCATGAAATTGAAAACCTTTAACGGATTCGTAATAAAAATACATTATGAGCGACGTAGTCACCAGCCGAATAACCCGGAGAACACATACCCTGGCAAAGAAAATTGCAAAGGACCAGGGCATTAATCTAATGCAGGTCCTTGAACTTGCTGTCAAGGAATTGCGTAAAGAATTGTTTTACCAAGAGTTTAATAAAACCAATCAACAGCTGAAGGATGACAGGGAAGCCGCTCAAGCTGAAAGCGAGCGTTTAGAAACTGAGAAGCTCAAGAAGCTTGGCATCAAAGAATGAGCGTGAAGAGCCTCTACCATAACAATAACGGTCGTCCTTCCCGGGGCGAGGTTTGGTGGGTTAAACTTGATCCTTCAAAAAATCACCAAACGGTTAAAACCCGTCCCTGTTTGGTGATTTCTGTGGACCAGGTTAATTCCGGGGCGGCCAATATCGTTATCGTTATACCTATAGAGTTCGAAAATCAGGGGATTGCTTCACATGTCCGTGTCGACCCGCGGGAAGTCGATCTCAAAGCCACAGGCTTCATACAGTGTGAGGACATCAGGATGGTCCCGCTGGACCGTGTTCAGTCCTGTGCAGGGGTGCTTCCGGTCGGGAAAATGGTGGAAGTAGAAGAAAACGTTTCGCTGCTTTTAGGTCTTGGGTGATTGATGTATTTATAGCTTCCTTACCAAGTTGACACCATCACGAACGGTTAACAATACATTTTCCACCCGGTTATCCTGAAGGACTGTCTTGTTCAAAGTGTCAATTGCCCTGGCATCCCTTTCCCGGGGTTCCAATACCTTACCCGACCACAGGGCATTGTCAAGAACAATTAAGCCGTTAGAGGGGATTTTTGGAAGGACCAGCTCATAATATTCCGGATATGACTGCTTGTCAGCGTCAATGAATACAAGGTCAAAGGGACCGGACAGTGATTTTACGGTTTCAATGGCATTCCCGATCCTGACGTCGATTTTCTTTCCATGAGGACTTTTATCAAAAAAGCTTCGGGCTATTTTCGCATAGTACTCATTTACATCGCAGGTAATGAGGTGGCCGTCATCCGGCAAAGCCTCGGCCATTGCCAGGGCTGAAAACCCGGTAAACATACCGATCTCCAATACATTTTTCGCACCCGTTATCTTTACCAGCATAGACAGTAGCTGGCCCTCAACCCTTCCGCTGATCATCGTGCTGTATTCGAGTTCTCTGTCCGTTTTTTCGATCAAACCGGTTAACAGCGGGGATTCCGGCTGAGTGTGGTTATATGCGTATTGGCCTATTTTGGGATTGATCATATCCATATTAAAAATGCCGCGATTTAAGTTAGCTTAGCCTTTGTTTTTGCCCGTCCGTTTTGCTTACATTTATGGATGGCGAAGCGGGCAAAACGGCTTCAAGTCAATAATTTAATATTATATTGAGCTTAATCATAATCCAAAACGGCAGATCGGGCCTATCACCGATTGGCTTTCTTATATCCAGATGAAATCAGAACCTTCTCGCTTATTTATTTTTTTCTTTCGCTATTATGTAAAGCACCTTTTTTCCCGCAGGTTCAACCGGGTTTGGCTGGACCAAAACTACCGGCCGGATGAAAATCGGTCGACTGTGTATTTCCTGAACCATAATTCCTGGTGGGACGGCATCATTCCATTATTATTGAATGAATTTCGTTTTGGTCAGCGTGCAGGGGCTATTATGAATGAAGTGCAGATTCGCAAACACCCGTTTTTCAAAAAAATAGGCGCTTACGCAATTGATCGCAACAACCCAAGAAAAGCTATAAAGACCCTGCATGAGACTGTCAATTTCCTGGACCAAAAAGGAACGTGCCTATTTCTTTATCCCCAAGGCAGTTTGATGGGCCCGTGCGAACCTATTGTGTTCGAAGGTGGAATAAGTTGGCTTCATGATCACTGCGATACAGTGGATTTCGTGCCTGTGGCCCTACATCAACATACTTATTATTCAGATAAACCAAGCTTGTTCATCAAAACCGGCAAGCCTGTGGCAATGGATAAAACACTGACCAAATCAGAAAAGAACAGGATATTCGAACACAGTCTAAAAGATTTGCTAATTAACATTCGAAAAGAATCCTTTACCGAAGATCCCGATTTCGACCGACTGGCATAGCTACCAGGTCCATCGATACAATTTCGGTGATTTCTGCACCCAATGGGCTTTATGCCCCACGCTCCGCCTTCTCATGTTCACCAAAGGCCAGAATACGCGTGAATAGATCCTTTTCGGCTTTATGAATTCGGTAATACCCGTGCTATTTACCACGCTTTTATGGTTATCCATGTGCAAAATAGCCTGACCGGTAAATCGCATATAAAACGGCCCTGAATCAAGTACCTGGTCCTGTTGTATGATAACCTGTGCCTGCTCATTCTTGAATTTCAGTTTCCGATGTGAAGAAAGCATGAAGCGATTTAGCTTTGCTTTGGCCAGAATAACATCATCAAACTCCATCAGTAACTCTTCGTTATAAGGGTTGATGAGCCAGGCCTTATGCTGCTGGGTACCTTTACGGTTGATCACATAGTAGATCAGCGTACCCATATCGAAATGAAAACGTCCCCAGTACCAATGGTCGAACTCATCCTTCATAGGCTCGAACCCAAGGTTATGGTCGTGGTACCCTATGCCGGCCATTTTAATACGATGGATGATGCTGTCATTTTCATAAATATAGATCCGTCCGTTCACCCTGGCTTTAGGTTGCACCAAGTTCCACATATGCCCTGGTGATCCATCATTCTCTGCTCCGGTCCCCAGTAAATGTCTTTCTATATCCTCGCTTTTAAAGGAAAGCTCGGCATTGAGCCTGTCCCCCGAAGGCAAGTTTTCGTACAGGCTTAACAGATACGTGATGTCCCCGTCTTCAATGATAGCCGTAAGGGTATTATCGCCAATCTTTATATCAATGCGATCTCTGGAGAAACTGCAGTCTTCAGGAGGGTACTCGCTCAGGCTATAGAAAATGGGTTTATCATTTTCATACACGGATATGCTCAGGGCCGGATAGGATTTCGCCAAAGCGTTATCCTTTGAATTATTCCTGGACAATCTCTTTATATATTTGGAGGAAAATGGATTGCCTTCATAGAATATTACAATGAAGCGATATCGATCATCGTAACTTACTCCATCGAAGTACCACCATTCGTAACTACCGGGCTTAGGCTTGGCCAGCGGAACATCCTTGTTGAAATCTGAAAATACTTGCATAACCACTAAGGTATGGTTTTTGCTGAATAATCACCAGGTAAACACCTGTATAAACATTATAAAAGAATTAAATGATTATAAAACAATATTTAGAGCGTAAATAAAATCTATTTACCTCATTCATTAATTTCCCAGCGCAGCATCTGTATTTAGCGTCTGTACCAAACACCTCTTAAGCAGGCCGCTCCATACCCGAAACAAACCACTTTCAGGCTGAAATACAGGTTAATTATGGCCGGACCAAAGCTTACCCAGCTCCATGGTTGCTCCGTATCTCCTCCGTAGTAGCTCCGTATTTTACACGGAGCAATCACGGAGAATTCATGGAGCCATTATGGAGGAAATCAGGACGTGGCCTTAACAAGGTTTCCTTTTAGGCCAAGCTGGGCCAGGTTATAAACCTGATGAGTAGATTTCATCTATTACATCTTATTGTTTATTAATCAAATAGTGATAAATATTGAATATATTATTAATATCCCTTTTCTCTTGAGATGAAGTGGATGAATTTTAGCTTGGGCCAAGCTTATATTTAGGCTTGGATGGAGCAGTGTACCTGCGGGATGCGGAATTCCTCCAGGGTTTTGTTGAGACCGTCTAAATGCAATGGACCTGTAGTTAAGCGGGTAATATGCTTCTTTATGCCACTCAGTGTACCCGGATAATTACCCTTGAATAATTCGAGGATATGGCTCCCCCCTCTTGTAGAATAAATGGGACATTCGCCCGATCTCGGGGCAAGGGGTCCCATCCGGTCGGGGAAGCAATCTTGCTGTCCCGGAATGTTTCCAGATAATAGCACCTAACCCCTTTGCTTACAGATCGATGGTATATCACGCATCCAACTCATTAGCTGCCAATTGTACGTGACGCGAATATTGGCCCCGGGTAAAAAAGGATGGAATACGGATGGTGGCCAATAGCGAAAATACGATCATATGCCCTATCAGCTTTTGAGAAGCGTGCCTATTGGGTTGGTGAATAATCTGTAGGCACCATCATTATCGGATCAACACTTATCGTTAGGGAACCTCCGGCGTCTTCTTCGGAAGCATCTGCGGCGGCTGTCCATTCCGGATCTTTCCGAAACGCATCAAATGACGCATCCCGCGATTCAGGACCATTATGCGTTATAAAATAGATCAAAGTATCGTCCGCACCTTTATCGGCATCAACAGGGCTCCAGTAACCAAAATGTTCCATCCCATGCTTGCTGAAAAGATCAATGGTATGGTCACGGAAACGGGCATGAAGTCGGTCCAGGTTTCCGGGAGTCGCTGTGTAGGTCCGAAGTTCAAAGGTACGCGGATTCTCTGCGATAGATGGACTGATCTCCGGAGAATAATCTGTCGCGTTAAGATAAATCGACTGGACACTGGCAACAAGGCTGCCATCAACTTCGGATGCTTCTTTGGCTTCAATCCAGTCAGGATCAGAATGAAAAGCCTCCCAGGAAGCTTCCCGTGCCTCGCGGCTGGGGTAAGCGAGTATATAATACAATCGGTTCTCTGTATTTTGAATGGGTATCCAGTACCCAATGTTCTCCATATTATGTTTCTCAAATAATGGTACGGTATGATCACGGAAACGTGCGTTTAAATCGTCCAGCTTGCCAGGCTCAGCATCGTAGACACGTAATTCATAGAAATTATTCTCATCGGCCTTAGCCTGTTCATCGTCAGGTTGAGAACAACCCGTTAATAGCATAAGCAATACAGCACTGAATAATGAGGCAACTTTCATCGATACAAGATTTAAAATGATAGAAATAGGATGTTGTAAATTCTAAAAGGAAGGTATGAAAGAAATTTTATAATGCCATGTATTTTGTTATACGTGATATTTTTTAATTCGAAGCGAAAGTTATTTGACAATATCACGGACAAAATTGGGGAGCGCGAATGACCCTTTATGGATTTCTTCGTTATAATACCTTAGTGCCGGCTTCATATTCAACGTACCTGCCCTCACTCTTTCCATCACCTCAGGGTTGTGGGCATGATGGTTTTTACTGGCATATGCAAACGACCACATACCCGCAGGATACAGGGGTACGAAACCCAGATACATATCGGATGTATTAAATATTTCATCCAAAGCATTAAACAGGTCCTTAATGTTCTTATGATAACCGGAAATCCAGGGACTTTCTGTTTGGGCCGTCAGGACCCCATTCCCGGTAAGCGCGCGGTGGCAGCCCTCGTAAAACGCTTTTTTGAATAATCCCACAGCCGGTCCTACAGGGTCCGACCCGTCGATAATAATAACATCGTACTTATTATCAGACTTTTCTACGAACGTCAGGCCATTCTCGTAAACCACATTAAGACGTGGGTTATCAAAATCACCAACATTCGGGAGAAACTGTTTTGCCGCCCGAACAACCGTTTCATCAATTTCCACCATATCTACAGATTGCACAGCTTTGTGCTTTAATACTTCCCTGGCTGTCCCACCGTCGCCACCGCCAATAATAAGCACTTTCTCCGGGTTCGGGTGACTGAACATGCCCACGTGTGTGAGCATTTCATGATAAACAAACTCATCCACCTCCGACAACATCACCATCCCATCAATGACCATCAGATTTCCCCACGTGTCGGTTTCATACACTTCAACAAGCTGGAATTCGGACTGTTCGGCAAACAGCAACCGTTTGATCCCGATCGTCAAGCCGGTATTTTCGTTATAGAACTCGTTAAATTGTAGCGGCACTGGTTTACGGGTTAATTAGGATTATTTAGAAGAAGGATGGAAGTTCTAGTCATACCACAGAACTGCGGCAGCAAAAGCTGCTCCATGGCATTCAACAACGTGTTCAATACCGATGGTTTTAATTTCCTTGAGCTTTCTTTTCCTGTATTCAAAAGCATCCGTCACCATTTGCTCTACCACATCTTTGGTTTTGGCAAGCGGCTGAATAGCATCATGTTCCATAATAACACCGGGCTCTTCATCATCTTCCGGAATTCCAACAGCTACGGCCGCGGATAATACATCACCCGGTAAAGATGACGTCACTTCCGCGTAGGCAATGGGAATCAACGCGCCTTTTGGGAGATTGACTTTAAAAACCTCGGTGCAACCGGGCGGAACAATACTGCTTACACGCATCAAATTGGTATCACCAACTCCGGCATTAAGTAGGGCTTTATCAAAAGCGTTAAGCGGCATATTAGAATCACCGCTGCCCTTCACAAGGCAATATGCTGTTGGCGTTTGGACCATTTGGGTTACGTTAATTCCTGCGGATATTGATGTTTTCAATGCTATATCTGATATGTTGATGTAATTGAAATTATTGAACGTGAAAACTTAGATGGACGAGCTTTTGGGTTTAAATAGAAGCTCTTCTCCTTCTTCCACTTTGAACAACCCTCGTTTAATTTCCATACTGGAAGTATTACCTGATCTAAAAGCTGTTTTAAGCATATCCTGAATAATCCATGGATCAATCGTTTCCCCACAAGTGAAAACGTCCACCGCGGCATAAGAATGCTCAGGCCAAGTATGAATGGCCACATGCGATTCTGCGATCACAATGACCCCGCTTACGCCATGCGGGCTGAACCTATGAAAATCGTGTGAAATTATGGTCGCTCCGGAAGCGGCAACGGCTTTCAGGAGCGAAGATTCAATATGGTCGGCATTATTAATAATATTGGCGTCACATTCATAATACTCAACGAGTATTTGTCTTCCTAAAGCTTTCATCGCACTATATTTAATTGATTTTAAAGGGTTAAATGCCTCCTAACCAGGAAGGGCTAAAGGTTATATAATTATCCTATTTACTAATAACCAGTTAAACATATTTTACAACCTGCCGTAAGCACATAAATAAAATATATTTGAATAATGAGATGATATTTTGATCTGGTCCTGATACCTAATTACCTTAAAAAGGTTTTTGTTTTAGAACTTACCCAGACATTATTTGTTCCATTAACTGGCAAGGACGCAATACGCTATAACTTGAGATATATTTTAATAATATTTTTAATTACACAAATTTTAGAGCCACCCTCACGGCCTGAAAACAGGCACATAAAAATAGATACTTTCTACATTAATATTTATGATAAAATCAGAAAATAATCTCTCTAAAAAGAAGGCCTTAGACTTTTATCAAAAGTTGATGCTTCCCCGGCAAATTGAAGAAAAGATGCTCAAACTATTGCGTCAGGGCAAGGTCAGCAAGTGGTTTTCCGGAATAGGACAGGAAGCCATCGCTGTGGGGGCCACAGCGGCCCTTTCTGATAATGATTACATTTTACCGATGCACAGGAACCTGGGTGTTTTTACAGAAAGGAATGTGCCGCTTTATCCCCTGGTTTGTCAGCTTCTCGGTAAAGCTGATGGGTTTACCATGGGCCGTGAACGTTCCTTTCACTTTGGCATCCTGGAATATAAAATTGTTGGAATGATCTCACACCTGGCAGCTATGCTTCCTGTAGCCTGCGGGCTCGCATTATCCTCCAAACTGGCACACAAAAAGCAGGTTGCCCTGGCATTTTGCGGAGAAGGCGCAACCAGCGAAGGGGATTTTCACGAAGCTCTAAACCTGGCTGCCGTTTGGCAATTGCCTGTCATTTTCCTGATAGAGAACAATGGATATGGTTTATCAACTCCCAGTACCCAACAATATGCCTGCAATGACCTTGTGGACCGGGCACCGGGATATGGAATGGAAGGTATTCCAATAGACGGGAATAATGTAATGGAAGTTTACAACACCGTATCCAAAGCCCGAAAATCAGTACTTCGAAAACAAGGGCCTGTCCTCATTGAAGCCACAACCTTCAGGATGCGCGGTCACGAAGAAGCTTCCGGGACAGCCTATGTGCCTCAAGAATTGATGAACGCCTGGGAAAAGAAAGACCCCATTGCCCGGCTAAAAAAGCTTATCCTTGATCAAAAGATAGCCGGACAAGAGCAGCTCGATGAAATTGATAAAAAGGTAAAGGACTCATTTCAAGATGATATCAACCGGGCCATCAAAGCTGATCTGCCGATCTTTGATGAGGAAAAAGAAACCAGTAGCGTATTTGCTGCAACCGGTAAAAGCACTGGCATCAAAAATCCTTTTGATGCCACTAAGAAATACCGCTTTATTGACGCTCTTACGGCAGCTTTAACGCATGAATTTGATCAAGACCACTCCTACATTATGATGGGCCAGGATATTGCTGAATACGGGGGTGTGTTTAAAGTAACTGACGGTTTCCTTGAAAAGTACGGTGAGGGAAGGATCAGAAACACTCCGATCATTGAATCCGGTATCCTAGGCACAGCTTTGGGTTTGGCGCTGGAAGGCTACAAACCTGTTGTAGAGATGCAGTTTGCTGATTTCATCACCTGCGGATTTAACCAGATTGTCAATAATATCGCGAAATCCCATTACCGGTGGTCTCCACCGGTGAACATCACTATCCGGGCTCCCCATGGTGCGGGGGTGAGCGCCGGGCCATTCCATTCACAAAGTCCCGAAGGATGGTTTATGCAACATGCCGGACTGAAGGTGGTTGTACCAGCTACCATTGAAGATGCTTTCAGTCTTACCATAAGCGCATTGCGTGATCCTAATCCCGTATTGATATTTGAGCATAAAAAGCTGTACCGCGGCTTATCCGGCCAGTTTACCGAACCGGTTCAAATGGAGCCACTCGGAAAGGCCAAAGTCAGAAAGACAGGCGAAGATGCAACCATTGTAACTTATGGAATGGGTGTCCACTGGGCCCTGGATATAGCCAGGAAATATGGGCCTGAAAAGGATATAAGCATCGAGGTGGTGGATATGCGGACATTGAGCCCTTTGGATATGGAAACCGTAAAATCATCTATAAAGAAAACCGGGCGGGTATTATTACTTCAGGAAGCTTCTGAAACACTGGGCCCCATGAGTGAGATATCTTCTCAAATTGCGGACTCCTGTTTTGAGTTCCTTGATGCCCCCGTTATGCGATGCTCATCGCTGATGACACCCGTCCCGACCAATAAAGCTTTAGAAGACGGGTTCCTGGCATCCCACAGGCTGGAGAAAGAGCTTAAGAGATTACTGGAATATTGAAATGAAGCGGTCCCCGCAGCTCCGATAGCAAAACAGAGGACCCCAAAAACCTGACCTTAATAAATGACCTGTATCATTCCTGGCTATATATTCTCAAACTTTTTCTTAACCGCGCCCTTCCCCTCCCTATTCTGGATTTTATAGTGCCAAGGGGAAGTCCTGTGATTTCTTTAATTTCATTATAATTACATTCCTGGACCATTCTTAAATATAGGAGATCCGAAAATTTAGGCGATAATTGACCGATAGCTTTCCGGGTACTGGCCATTAAGTTGGCTTGATGAAGAAGGGCATCTGGCAAAATATTATTATCAGTCCATTCATCATTCATATAGCCCACTTCCATGAGCTTAATTTTACGGTATTGAGTAAATAGCAAATTTCGGGCAATGGTAAATAACCAGGGTGAAAATTTAAACTTACTGGAATAGGAATATCTGGAACGTGAGACACGCAAAAATGTATCCTGCACCAAATCTTCACAATCCTGTTTGTTTTGAATATGTGAGATCATCCGGAAGAAGAGTGGGTTTTGAAACCGATTGACGATCTCATCGAAAGCGCTGTTACACCCATCCTGATACAGTCCCATCAGCTTTTCATCTGAATAGTCAGAATAATCATGTCTGGCCATATTCTTCATAGACACCCCCTTTAACTTGATAAGAGATCAGATAATCAGTTTTTACCGATTATCTTTTTGATCGTCATAAGGAGGATGGCTTCATGGTCGAGCTTGCTGAAACCTTTAACGGCTTTATCGGCATCAAGCAAAGCTTCAAAGATACCGAGCGTTTCCTGGTAATGATAAGATTTGGAAATATCAGACAACTTATTAAAATAAAAAGAGCTGCCGACTCCTATTTCCTTCATGATCTGTTTGTCCGGGCAATTTTTAGCACGAAAACGCTGAATTTGCCACACGTTGCTGAACATGGAATAAAAAAAACCAATGGTTTTGATGACTTCACCCGGTATTGAATCGGCCAGTCGCAGTATTTGTTCTGCGATATAAAGGGCGTTTTCCATATCCCGCGCCGTGACGGCATCCTGTAATTCAAAGATGGTGAATTCCCGTGATAATCCAACGATGGAACGGACATCTTCCTGGTTGATCGCTTCGCCTTGTTTCTTATAGGTAGCGAGTTTTTCAATTTCAACGGTGAGTTGAAGAAGGTTATGCCCCAGGTGAGATGCAAGAAGCTGTGAGGCATCCGGCTCAATATTGCCGTTGTGGGTGTGCTTCACCCAGCCGGAAATCCAACCGGGAAGCTGATGCTCCGGTACAAAAGGGAATTCATGATAACCGACATTTTCACCTTTTTTTAAGCCTTTACCCAGCCGGGTATTACCTGACGGGGCTTTTTCGTCTATTAGAATTAGCATATTCGTGGGATTTGGGTTTTTGATATATGCTAATAGATCATCGGGGCCGGCATTCCTTGCGGTATTTTCTTCATCATCAACTTCTTTTGTATCAAAGAGCCGTGAAAAATCACGAACCACGACCATTCTCTTCTCTGCCATCATTGGATAGCTTTTTGAAATAGACAGTACCTGGTCCAGGGTGGCATCCTGTCCGTAAAGAATGTCAATATTAAAATCTCTGGATTCTTTGGGTACCATATCAGTAAACTGATCCTGAATACGATCAAGAAAGAAGGTTTCCTGGCCGCATAAAAAGTACACTGGCTGCACTTTGCCTGATTTCAGCTGCTGAACCAGGTTTTTATAGGTATCCAGGCTTGAGGGTTTAGCCATTTCTGTAAAAAATGATAAAGATTAACTCGAAAGTGAATATAGGGTTAATACATCTGGATCACCAAGACAACAACAAATATTTATGGGTAAAGTCGCCCTAAAGTTCTGGCAAAGGGAATCGTTTCACGAACGTGTTTTATTCCGCATATCCAGGCAACCGTACGTTCTAGGCCCAGGCCAAACCCCGAGTGTGGAACGGAACCGTACCTGCGCAGGTCCAGATACCATTTAAACGTTTCCTCAGATAAGTTGTGTTCTTTAATGCGTTGAAGCAGCAAATCAAGATCATCTTCCCGTTGTCCACCACCAATGACTTCACCGTAACCCTCGGGAGCGAGCATATCCACGCCAAGGGCTACTTTTTCGTTATCAGGATCTCGCTTCATATAAAAAGCTTTGATATTGGCCGGGTAACCGTAAACCATGATGGGCTTGTCAAATTGCAGCATGAGTACAGTTTCGTCGCTACCCCCGAAATCTTCTCCCCACTTTTTATTCAATGCCGATTCTTTCCAGACAGGTATATTCCGGAGATCCTCTTCAATCTCCTCAATCCGGGTGCGTACTTCACGGGTTTCCGCATCAATACGAAACTTCCGGCCCTTTTTAGCCTGACCGTATTCACTGCTTAATCCTTCAAGTTTGGTTTCAAGTAGTGATTTTTCCTGTCTGCGGTCCGATTCCATTTTATCCAATAGCTTACGCGTTTTATCTGATCGGAGCATCTCCACAGCTTCCGTATAGGATACACGGGGGAAATTTCCGCCATAATGAAGTTTACTAACATCACGGCCAATGATATCCAGCTCGTTCTTACACTTCCCAACAACAGAACCAATCACGTAAGTTATGAAAGACTCAGCCAAATCCATGTTCATCTTAAGATCATAAAAAGCCATTTCCGGCTCTATCATCCAGAACTCGGTGAGGTGACGCCGGGTTTTGCTCTTTTCAGCACGGAAAGTAGGACCAAAGGTGTATATTTTTCCATGAGCCATAGCCATGGCTTCACCATAAAGCTGACCGGACTGAGTCAAATAAGCTTTCTGATCGAAATATTGTGTTTCAAAAAGAGTCGATGTCCCTTCTGAGGCATTACCTGTAAAAATAGGAGCATCCATCTGAATAAAACCCTGTTCCTGAAAAAAACTATGAATGCTGTAAATGATCTGATTTCTAATCCGCATGATGGCCCATTGCTTCTTGCTGCGCAGCCAGAGATGGCGGTTTTCCATCAGAAAGTCAATACCGTGCTCTTTTGGCGTGATGGGATATTCTTTTGCGACCTGAAGCACTTCAACATCTTCTACATGCAATTCATAACCGCCAAGGCTACGTTCATCTGCCTTTACAAAGCCTTGGACTCTTAAAGAGCTCTCCTGGGTAAGTTCTGATGCTTTTTCCCAGACTTCTTTTTTTACTTCTTGCTGGTTCACAATGCATTGGCAGAGTCCTGTTCCGTCACGTATTACTAAAAAAATCAGTGATTTACTGGATCGAACGTTATAAACCCATCCCTGAAGGGTTGTTGAGCGGCCTGCAAATTGGGAGATATTTTCGATATAGGTCATAAAAGAAAATTATTTGGTTACCCACCAAGGGTATGATGATAAATGATAGGTTCCCCCCTGCATGACGATATTTGAACAATTAAACCATCACTCCAGTACTTTACAAGCGCAGCCGCTATTAAAAATCTTTAATTGTGGGCTAATTCTCTACTCTTCCGGTAAGAGCAACGTTTCAGAAAAATCTTCTTCCTTAAAAAACTCTTTGCTGAACTTTTGAATATCCTCAACGCTAACTTTATCGATCTCCTGGACCAGTTCGTCAAGGCTGACATAACGATCGTAATAGATCTCGCTTTTGGCAAGACGCATCATCCGGTTACTCATACTTTCCTGGGATAAGAGCATCTTCCCTTTCAGATGTGCTTTGGCTTCAGCGAGTTCTTTATCCGGAATGATCTCTTCCCGAAGAGTTCTTAGTTCAGTCTGGACAAGTTCTTTTACATGATCTACATACTGCTTATCGGTTCCGGTGTAGATACCAAACATGCCGCTGTCTTTAAAAGACTGATTAAAGGATTGAATGGAATAACAATAACCATACTTTTCCCTGACGTTTTGATGTAATCGGGAGCTCATGCCCCCGCCTAGGATCGTATTGGCGATGAGCAATTTATACCTATCCGGATCCTGAGATGATAGTGCTCTTTTACCCAGAATATAATGAGTTTGCTCAATCTGCTTTTTTAGAACTTTATTACTAGTCATGTAAGGAGTCAAGCCATTGTTACCCGATGGGACTGTGGGGGTCGTTTTAGCATCATCGTTAAAATAACCTTGTACAAGTTCAGTGACTTTTTCGTGCTGCGTATTACCGGCAACAGATACAATAATATTTTCAGGGCTGTATCGGCTCAATATGTAGCGCTGTAGATCAGCCTTTTTAAACTTGGAAACAGTCTCTTCAAAGCCAATAATTGGTCGCCCCAGTGGATGTTTATCAAACATCTGGCTGTTAAAAACTTCAAAGATGTAATCGTCGGGACTGTCATTGTACATTTTCATTTCTTCGAGAACGACCTTAATCTCCTTGTCGATCTCCTCTTCCGGAAAACTGGAATTTGTAACCATATCCGAGAGTACGTCCAGGGCCGTATCTAGTTTGGTATCAAGGCAGCGTGCATAGTAACAGGTAAATTCCGGAGAAGTGAATGCGTTTAAGTATCCTCCGACAGACTCCATGCTAAGGGCGATATCGTAAGCGGAACGCTTCTCGGTACCTTTGAACAGCATATGTTCAATGAAATGTGTAATTCCGGCCTGTTCATCACTTTCATGGCGACTTCCGGTTTTTATCCAAATTCCTACTGATAGACTGCGTACACTATCAATTTCTTCGGTTACTACACGTAAACCGCTTGGTAAAGTTGTCTTGTGGACGCGACTGATTTCGCTTGGTTCCTTCATGGAAATAGAGTCAATGAAAAACTGGGATGGGAAATAAAGAAGTGAGAAGCAAAACGTTTATGCTCCACCTCTCACTTTTTTAGTTACTTAAGCTTCTTCGTTTTCGAGAAGAGCTTTTCTGGAAAGACGAAGCTTTCCACCGGGTTCAACTTTAAGAAGCTTGACTTCAATCTGATCGCCTTCACTCATCACATCTTCAACTTTATTAATGCGTTCGTGTGCAATTTCAGAAATATGAAGCAAACCGTCTCTACCCGGTGCAATTTCAACAAAGGCACCGTAGTCTTTGATTGACCGGACCGTTCCCGTAAACACAGCGCCTTCTTCAAGATCGCCTGTAATTGATTTGATTTTAGAAGCAGCAAATTCGGCCTTTTCAGCACTGTCTGCCATAATCGTCACAACACCCTTATTATCTTTTTCTTCAATGATAATTTCGGTACCGGTTTCCTTCTGCAGGCCCTGTATTACTTTACCACCGGGGCCAATAATTGAACCAATCTGGTCGGTGTCAACTTCCATTTTGAGAAACTGTGGAGCAAACTTGGACAGCTCAGAACGTGGAGTAGAAATGTTTTCAGCCATTTTCCCCAGTATATGAATACGTCCGGCTTTAGCCTGTAGCAAAGCTTCTTCCATTACATCATAGCTGATGCCTGCTACCTTAATATCCATCTGGCAAGCTGTAATTCCATCCACAGTACCGGTAATTTTAAAGTCCATATCGCCCATATGGTCTTCTTCACCTTGAATATCGGCGAGAACAACTTCATTCTCAGGTCCCACAATCATACCCATTGCGATACCTGCAACTGGTTTCTTAAGAGGGACACCGGCATCCATAAGAGCCATTGAGCCCCCGCAAACGGAAGCCATTGATGATGACCCATTAGATTCCAAAATATCAGATACCACACGAACGGTGTAATCGAATTCGTCTAACGGTGGCATCATTACCTTCAGGGCGCGTTCAGCCAGATTACCGTGACCAATTTCTCTACGGCTGGTTCCTAAAAACCGTTTTACTTCTCCAACACAAAACGGAGGGAAGTTATAATTCAACATGAATCGACGCGGCTCTACATCAAACAGGGTATCTACAGCCTGTTCGTCACGTTTGTTGCCAAGCGTGACAGATACCAATGATTGAGTTTCACCTCGTGTAAAGATAGCGGAGCCGTGTGCTCTGGGGAGATAACCAGCTTCTGTCCAGATTGGACGGATTTCTTCAGGTTTTCGACCGTCAATCCTAATTCTTTCATCAAGGATGATGTTTCGAAGTACTTCTCTTTGAAGATCATGAGCAACTTCGGAAATATCATCTTCTTTACCTGCAAACTCCTCGGCTAATGTTTCTTTAATCTCAGTTATTACTTCACCGATGGCTCCAGAATATTCTTTTTTAGAGTATCCGGCTTTAGAAATATCATAAAAACGATTACCAATTAATTCTTTAACTCTTGAAGCCAGTTCGGGATCAGCAACTTTTGGTGTTAATTCCCATTTATCCTTGCCTAAGCTCTCACGCAGGCTGATCTGGAATTCACAAAGTTTCTTAATAGATTCGTGAGCAACTTTAATGGCTTCGATCATCTCTGATTCGGAGATCTCTTTCATCTCCCCTTCAACCATCAATATGCTTTCTGCAGTGCCGCCAATAGTAAAATCAATATCAGACTCTGAGGTCTCGCTGACGGTTGGATTAACAATATATTTACCGTCGATACGACCAATTCTAACCTGGGCCATAGGGCCGCCAAATGGTATATCAGAAAGGGATAACGCTGTAGATGTTGCCACTGCAGCAAGAACATCTGCGTCATTCTCTCCGTCAGATGATATGACCTGGCATATAATTTGCGTCTCGTTCATAAAACCTGCCGGAAACAACGGACGAATTGTACGGTCAATTAACCGGCACGACAGTATTTCTTTTTCGGAAGGTCTACCTTCTCTTTTTATAAAGCCACCCGGAAATTTACCACCGGCGGCATAAGTTTCTTTATATTCAACCGAAAGTGGAAAGAAATCCTGTCCCTCACGGGCTTCTTTTGCGGCTACAGCAGTTGCTAATACCATTGTATCTCCAAAGCGTACAACTGCGCTGCCGTTGGCTTGTTTGGCCAGACGGCCCACTTCCAAAGAAATTTCTTTTCCAGGTGCAAATTCGATTGATTTAAAATCAGCTTTCATATTCTATCTTTCTTTACGTGTTTGTTGTATATATATGTATGGGGAATAGATGTAGCCTATTCCCCATTTTTAACAAAAAAAGGCACAATAGAAATATTGTGCCTTTTTTTTGCAAATTATTTACGGATACCGAGTTCTTTGATGAGCTTTCTGTAAACCTCAATATCCCTGCTCATTAAATAGTTGAGCAATTTCCGACGCTTTCCTACCAGCCTGAGTAAGCCAAGACGTGTAGAATGGTCTTTTTTGTGAATTTTTAAGTGGTCGGTTAACCTATTAATACGTTCGGTAAATAAAGCAATCTGAGCTTCCGGTGATCCGGTGTCAGCATCAGTTTTTCCAAATTTGCCAAAGATATCTTTTTTTTCTTCTGTGGTAATGTTCATAATGTAATTCTCCGCTTTAGATTTTATTATGCTAAAGTAGATTAATGTTTTATTTCAGCGTTAAATATACGCTTTATTCCGCCCTTGAACAAGAAATCTTATCATTTTCTAATTGTGCGATAAGCTCTTCCACACCTGAAAACTTTCTTTCGTCCCTGATGCGGTCCAAAAACAAAATGTCAATAGATTTTCCATAAACATCCTGATCAAAGTCAAAGATATTTACCTCAAGTGTTCTCTCTTCCTCTGTAAACGTTGGCCGAACGCCAATATTCATCATTCCACGATATTTTTTTTCTTCAATGCAAAGATCAACAGCATATACACCGTTCTTCGGGATGATCTTTTGTGGATGATCAACTTTAACATTGGCTGTTGGATAACCAAGGAGCCTTCCTCGTTTCTCACCGTGTATTACCATACCTGTTATCCTATAAGGCCTTCCCAGAAACTGGCGGACTAGCTGTATATTACCTTTTTCTTCAAGTGTATTTCTGACCGTTGAGCTGCTAACAGTAACTTTATGTATTTCCTGCGCCTGTACGATATGGACATCAAAACCAAGTTCTTTACCAAGAGCTGTAACTGTTGATATACCCCCTTCTCTGTTTCTTCCAAACTGGTGGTCGTAGCCAATTACAAATTCCATCAATCCGATCTTATCATAAATAACATCCTTAATAAACTCTTCTGAACTGAGCAACGAAAAGTCTCGGTTGAATGGAATTACTACAAGAAGATCAACCCCGAGATCACCCATAATTTTACGTCTTTCTTCAAGGGTAGTCAACAATTTAGTACTAAAATCAGGATCAATTATTTCACGCGGATGAGGGTCAAAACTGACTACAACACTTCGGGCATTTCGTTTACGGGCTTTTTCAACGACTCTGGATATCAAGCTCTTGTGCCCTTTATGAACACCGTCAAAGGTCCCCACCGTCACTACTGATGCAGGATTTCGCTTTACTTCATGCAGATAAGTCAATTGTGTCATCGCAATTAAATATATGAATGATATCGGTCACATCAAGTGCAGCTCCATGGCTAAATTCCCCAATGCCGGTTCTAATTAATCCACTTAAATGGGCCCTTGAACCGAGGGCCAGGCCCAGATCATGCGCTAGTGTTCTTATGTATGTTCCCTTACTGCACGTAACGTCAAGAATCAGTTCTGGGGTTTCAAACTCTTTAACCACATTCTCATAAATAGTCACTGTCCTTGGCTTTCGTACAACCTCAAGACCTTTACGGGCCAATGTATACAAACGCTTCCCCTGATGTTTTACGGCAGAATACATAGGAGCAATCTGTTCTATCGTGCCTGTAAATCTATCATCGATTACCGATTGGATCAACTCTTGATTAATATGAGAAAAAGGAGCCTCTTGATCAGGTTCTGTTTCAGCATCATAGCTGGGCGTGGATGTGCCGAAGGTGACTTTTGCCCGATACCCTTTATATTGGTCCTGTATCTGGCTAATAGATTTGGTTGCCTTACCCGTGCACAGTATCAGCAACCCTGTTGCCATAGGGTCAAGTGTACCGGCATGGCCAATTTTCTTGATGCCAATTGTTTTTCTCAAAAAGCCCACTACTCTGAAGCTGGACCAGCCTTTGGGCTTATTGATGAGAAATACGCTTCCGGATGCGAAATCGTCTTTTCCATCCGGAAGGTTTTCTTTACTAAATACGGGAAGCAGGTCTAAAGGTATTGGAGATGCCATAGATTTAACGTATAAAACACTGACAGCTAAAGCTGCTTATCTCCATAATTAATCTTCTCTGTCTTTTTTAATTTTATCAAAAAGGTTCTCTATTTTGTTGACATACTCTGCAGTATCATCAAGATAAAAATGAAGCTCCGGTATTTTACGGACCTGATGACGAATGAGTTGGGCAAGCTTGGTCCGTATAGCGGTGTTATGATCGTTTAAATAATTAAATACTTCCTGTTCATCACCGCCGGGTGCCAGTATGCTTAAGTACACTTTAGCTATGGAGAGATCGGGGGTAACACGAATAGAAGTAACGGTGATAATATTATCTTTTTGATAATCCTTTTGTAATATTTTGCCCAGATCTTCCTTCAATAAGGAAGCCAGGCGTTCGGTTCTTATGCTCATGCTGTCGGCTCATTTACTAGTTTTCTCTTGGTTTCTGTTATCATATAACCTTCAACCTGATCGCCAACCTTAATGTCATTGTAGTTTTTGATGCCAATACCACATTCATAGCCGGTGGCCACTTCTTTAACATCATCTTTGAATCGTTTAAGGGATGTGATTTCACCGTCATATATCACAATCCCATCACGAATGAGGCGAACCTTATCGTTTCTGGTAATCTTGCCTTCGGTTACATAACAACCCGCAATGGTCCCGACCCCAGGTACCTTGAAAGTATCTCTGATATCAACTGTAGAAGTAATCTTCTCATTCAACTCAGGATTTAATAAGCCTTCAAGGGCATCATGTACAGCATCAACGGCGTCATAAATGACACTGAATAAGCGGATATCAATTTCTTCCCGTTCGGCTAGTTTACGTGCCTGCGAGGAAGGTCTGACCTGAAAGCCAATAATGATAGCCTCGGATGCAGACGCAAGCAGCACATCAGATTCTGATATCGCACCGATGCCGGTATGGATGATCTTGACCTTAACTTCTTCATTGCTCAATTTTTGCAATGACCCGGAAAGGGCTTCAATGGAACCATCCATATCCCCTTTTATGATCAGGTTCAATTCTGCGATTGCGCCCATAGCCATACGACGTGATACATCTTCGAGCGTTGGATGCTTAACTCTTCTAAGGTTCTGCTCTCGTCTGATTTGCTGGCGCTGGGTAGCAACATTTTTAGCTGATTTTTCATCAACCGTAACAACCATTTTATCACCGGCCTGAGGCATTCCGTCAAAGCCGGTAATTTGTGCCGGTGTAGCAGGACCAACCTCATCAAGCCGTTTACCCAAAATATCTTCCATGGCGCGTATACGCCCATAATAATGGCCGGCTACAAAAGGATCGCCAACTTTAAGAGTTCCCTTTTGGACCAGGATATTAGCTACAACCCCTTTTCCTTTATCGACTTTTGTTTCCAACACGATTCCGGAAGCTTTTCTATCGGGATTGGCTTTTAACTCCATCAACTCAGCTTCAATAAGAACCTTCTCAAGCAACTGGTCTATACCTTCACCGGTTTCAGCTGAAAGTTCAGCGCATTGCGCTTTACCACCCCACTCTTCAACAATCACGTTGTGGTCGGAGAGTTGTTTCTTGATTTTTTCGGGGTTAGCGCCTTCTTTATCCATTTTGTTAATGGCAACTACAATAGATACTCCACCAGCCTGAGCGTGATTAATGGCTTCAATAGTCTGGGGCATAACTGAATCGTCAGCGGCAACAACCAGAATTACAAGGTCCGTTACTAAGGCACCACGGGCACGCATGGCCGTAAAAGCTTCGTGACCCGGAGTATCGAGAAAAGTAATTTTTCGCTTATCTTCAAGTACAACCGAATAAGCACCAATATGCTGGGTAATCCCTCCGGCTTCACCAGCCGTAACGTGTGTTTTCCTGATATAATCCAGCAGGGATGTTTTGCCGTGATCTACGTGGCCCATAACGGTAACAACAGGAGCACGGGTTTCCATGTCTTCCGGCAAATCTTCTTCTTCTTCAATCTCTACGGTGAGATCTTCGGCTTCCACAAAACGGACTTCACGATCATATTCTTCTGCTAGCAGTTCAAGTGTACCGGCTTCCAGTCGTTGGTTGATGGATACCACCATGCCAAGGTTCATGCAGTGAGTGATGATCTCGGTCGGGTTAACTTCCAAAAGATCTGCAAAATCACTAACCGTTATAAATTCAGAAACCTCAAGTATCGTTTGGTCCTGTTCTGTTAATTCAGCTTGCTTATCACGCTCGGCGGCCATTTCATCCCGCTTCTGCCGTCGTCGCTTCTGGCGTTTTTTACCGCCTCCAGATTGAATCTCCGCAAGCGTCTCCCTCATTTTGGTTTCTACATCAGCCTCGTCTACCTTGCCTTTGCCCCTGCCTTTTATACGTTTTTTCTTTTTCTTAACAGAGGTTTTATCATCCGAAGTTTCGCTTTTTTCACCATCAGCAACCCGTTTAGTTTTGATCTTTTTCTTTTTAGGCTTTTCTTCTTCCGTCCCTTTCTTAAGACCGGCTACTTCGGGATCTTCAACATTTTTCTCAGGCTTGGGTTTCTTCTTTTTACCCTTCTTCTCAGCTTTAGCCACATTCATAGTACCAAGCACTCTGGTACCGGTAAGTTTCTTGCGACGACCTACTCTTTGAGGTTCAACATTCTCGGGAGCTTCTTCAACCTCCTCATCTACTTCGCTTTCCTCCGGCTCCTCTTTTGTAAGGGCTGGTTCGGGTTCTTCCTCAGTTTCAAGCTCTTCTTCATCAGGAACAAGAATTTCTTCGTCTCCAGAATCGACAGCCGTTTCTTCTTCAGCTTCTTCATCTATTTCTATAACTTCTTCTTCGTCCCCATCCTCTTCCTTCACCGCTTCTTTTACTTCTTCTTGCACTTCTGCTTCAACAGGTTCCGGTTCTTTGGTTTCTTCTTGTTCCACCGGTTCTTCGGGTGTTTCTTCAACTTCTTTTTCCTCACTACCTGAATCGGCTTCAGGTTCAATTAGAAAATCTTCGCCAGGACCATCCTTTGGCTGCAGATCATCAATGGGATCAAGCAGGCTATCTATATTTACGGAATCACGGGAAGTCCGGTTGCTGTTTCTTCGTTCTTCGTACTGCTCTTTCGCCAGAACGTGTTCCTGGCTTCGTTCTTTGTCTTCTCGATATACCGATTCCAGCGCCTCGTACATCTCGGGCGTGATGCTGAAGTTGGGCTTATTAGTGGCTTCAAAGCCTTCATTTCCCAAACTATCTACAATCGATGCTGTAGATACATTAAATTCTTTTGCTACTTTAAAAAGCT